>JALOTZ010000015.1 GCA_025457615.1 Verrucomicrobiota bacterium | reverse complement strand
CGGTCAGGAGCTTTTGCATCAGGCCGCGCTTTTGAAGTTTGAGCGCTTCCAACTCGGCTTCGAGCAGGCGGAGTTCCCGGTCGCAGGCGTCGAGGACTTGGACGATGCGTTGCTGTTCTTCGATGGTCGGCGGCAACTCGATGTAGTGCCGCAGGAAGTCCTTGGAATCAAAGATGAGCTTTTCGCGGTGAACGCCGTCGCTGGCGAGAAAGGCGAGATGCCACATGCGTTGCTCGTGGGAGAGCCAGTCGAAGAACGGCATGTGCAACACGTCAGGCGCTTTGTTCACGAGGATGGAGTATTCCTTCGAGACATGGCAGCCGGAGAATTCCTTGGTCACCATGGCCCATGCGCCGTGGACGACCTGGCGTTTGGAGACGAGGAAATCGCCGGTGCGAATCTCGTGCAGGTCGGTGGTCTTGTAATCCGCACCGAGCAAGTCTTCGCGGCGAAACAAACCACCGCAGCGACGGCGAATGCTGACGAGCCGGAACATTGCGCTCGGCGACCAATCAACGGGACGGAAAACGTGTTTTAGGACTTCGCTCAACTGATAACGATGCCATTTGCCACGAGCATATTTTGAGAAACGTCGAGTTCCGTTCAGAAGCTGCCAACGCAGCCCGAGCAATCGCTTTGACTTCAGTGCCAACAAAGCCTGCACCTTCTCAATCGCCGAATCACACGAGCCAAGAATTGCGGCAATTTTCTTTTGCTCTAGTAGTGGTGGAAAGGCGGCCTTCAGTCCGGCAAAACGGCTCACACCGAGGTGCGCGATCGAGGTTGTTTGTGACGCGATGGCGGAGAATCGGCCCGTAATCAAAAGGTGCTTGAAGAGTTGGAGTGCGAACTTCGCATCTGTGCCATTGCGCGAGCGGAATCGAATTAGGGTGTTTTGGAAACAGCAGTTTGCAGGAATACCTTTGTAGATTGCGGGCCTGCCTACGAGTTCGAGGCTCTGGCCTTCGTTGAGCAATATGTCTCCTGTTCGTAATTTGAATCGCTCAAATTCTGAATCGGTGAACAGCATTGAGTTCACGTCAGATGCATCAATGTAGCCGTCCATCACGTTTGCGACACGGAGGTATGGACGCAGTTTCCCGGCGACAAGATGAGGTGAACGTTGGCGACCAGCGTCAACAACGCCCGCCTCGTTCATCTGCATGATTTGCCATCCTTTCGGCAACTTCACAGTCCAAGCTCCTTTAGGTGACGCCCAATGTCCTTTCGGACACCCACAAGCTCGTCTTCGATGCGGGTGATTTCTCGCTGCACCTTCTTTAGGTCAACCGGGGCTTCCGGCTCGAACGTGTCCACATAACGTGGGACGTTGAGGTTGAAGCCATTTTCCTTCACTGAATCGAAAGTGACGCGCTTGGCATATTTGGGGACATCCTCGAAACGCTGGAATATTTCAACGATCTTTTCAATGTCCTGCGGGCGGAGCTTGTTTTGCTTCGCGTCCTGGGCGAAGTCGCGGCTGGCGTCAATGAACAGGATGTCCGTGCCGTGGCGGGCTTCCTTCTTGCCTTTGTTGAACAGGAGAATCGCGGCGGGAATCCCCGTGCCGTAAAACAGATTCACCGGCAGACCGATGACGGCTTCGAGCAGATTTTCCTCGATGAGGGTTTGGCGAATCCGGCCTTCGGCAGCGCCACGAAAGAGAACGCCATGCGGGACAATCACACCAACGCGGCCCGAGCCGGCGGCAGCCACTTCAATCATGTGCGTGACGAACGCATAGTCGCCCCGGGTCTTGGGCGGGATGCCGCGATGGAAGCGGCCATAGGGATCAGCGGCGGCTTTCTCCGCGCCCCACTTGTCGAGGGAGAACGGCGGATTGGCGACGACGATGTCGAACTTCATCAGTCGGCTGTCCTCCACGAGTTTGGTGGAGTTGAGCGCGTCGCACCATTCGATGCGCGCCGAGTCGAGGCCGTGGAGAAACATGTTCATCCGCGCCAACGCGTAAGTCTGGTTGTTGTTCTCCATGCCAAACACGGCGACGTTCGGCGGCTGGGTCTTGTCCTTGCGCGGCACTTCGTGCGCGACTTTCACGAGCAATGAACCCGAGCCGCACGTCGGGTCGCAAATCGTGTTGCCCGGTTTCGGCGCGAGCAGCTTGGCGAGCAGCGTGGCAACTTCGGCGGGCGTGTAGAACTCGCCGCCTTTCTTGCCCGCATCGGACGCGAACTGGCCAATGAGGTATTCGTAGCAGTCGCCGATGATGTCCGCCTTGCCGAGTGTGCGAGGCCGGAGATCCAACGCCGCAAAATCCTCCAGCAGATGCTTGAGGCGGCGATTGCGGTCGCGCGTTTCGCCGAGGTTCACCTCGGAGTTGAAATCAATTTTACGGAACACGCCGTCGAGCTTGGCCTTGTTCTCGTCCTCAATGGTGTCGAGCGCGTGGTTGATGAGTTCGCCAATGTTGTCGGCATCGCGCTGTTTGTAGAGGGCATCGAAGGTCGCATCCTCCGGCATGATAAACCGCTCACGGGCGAGCCGGCGCTGGACCATCGCTTCGTCCTTGGGAAATTGGGTGCGAAGTTCCTCAACCCGCTGGCGGCGCACGTCGCTCAGGTATTTGAGAAAGAGCATGGTCAGGACGTAGTCCTTGTAAACGGACGAATCCATGACGCCCCGGAAGGTGTCGCACGCCTTCCAGGCGACGCGGTTAATTTCGGCTTTGCGGTCAATGATTGGATCAGGCATGGCAGTTCTTTGGTAATTAGTCCGTGGTGGGTTAGAGGCAGTTCCTCCAATCGTTTCCGAGTTCTCCGTAGCACTTGGGGCAGACGGGTTGTGCGAATGGCGTTGGATCGCCACATCGAAAGCAACTGGCGGTTTGGCCTGCGAATTTTGACGTAACCCACTTGTCGAGCACCGGAAACGGGTGTCCCCACTTGGTGCTGGCGGGTGAAATGATGCACAAGCCCGAGCAGGGCTGGTAGTCGGTCGTGTAACGCGAAACTCCAGAACCTATAATCTCCGGGACAAAGGCCGCGATAACATCCGACGGTGTCCGCCCAGGGCCGGACGACACCTGCGAACGGTGGCCGTAGGTAATCGTGAAGCGGACAAGGTCGGTGAGATTCGCCACTCCGTAGTAATCAAACGATGCGTTGCTTTCGGGTTTGCCGCCCAAGGAGATTGTTCCCCGGGTAAGCAACTGCTTGTGGTCGGCCATCTTGTTCTGTGCCTCGGGAGATGTCGGCGCAACAAGGTGGCCAAAGGAATATCCGCAAGCAGCGCAGCCGTTGAACGGGCCGCTTAGGTGAGCGCCGCATTGAGGGCATGGGTAGATGTAGCCGACGGTGCTCATCGCGTTTGGTTGGCCCAACCGCGCAGGAGGTCGCGCCGGGCGATAGAAAGTTGGTTCATGAGATTATGCTCCTGCTCTATGAGTGAATTGAGTTCAGCCACGCGACGTTGAACATCGAGCGGTGGCAGTTGCACCGGCAATGCGCGTAGCACGTCGAGAGAAATCATCGGGATGGTCGTGCCAGAGTTGTTCGCGCGCATGAATTGCTGCGACGCGTCCTGATTGAGCCACCACGCGAGGAACGGCGGGAACACAAGCTGCGCATCGGGACGCAGGACATGGAAACTGCCCGGCACAATGGCCTGACCGCCGGTTTCGCCGATTGGAACGGCGTAATTGCGCGGCCCGCGCGCCATTAGAATTACGTCGCCCGGTTGGAGCAAATGATCGGCGAGATTGCGAATCCCGCTGGAACTGATTTGCGCCAGCCCGTCTTGAGCGGGCGCGATGCGGAGGCGGTCTGCGTCCACATCGCGCCCTTGAATCAACGCGACAGTTCCGTCCGGGTCGTGCTGGATGCTCGACCGAAACGGATAGCCGGCACGGAGCGCGGCGATTTGTCCAAGCGTTGTATTCACGGTTTACTTTTCTTTACGGACGCCTTTGAAAGGCTTCGGGTTGGACTTCATGTCCATGAATTTCCCCGTGTCACCATCACGCTTGACCCAGCGTTCTGAGTGAGGATTCCAGGTCTGCGAGCGGTTCGTCACCGGACCGTTCCGGTGGCCGTCGCCTTTAGGTGGATTCGTTGCCATAGTATCGTTTGGTTAGAGTGATGGCCAGCGACTCGCGATTTCCTCGCACGCTGCGTTGATGTCCTTACGACGTTGGGTGTGATTTACAGGAGCAACGAAAAGCTTCTCCTGAAACACGTCGAAGACGTAGCAATGCTTCCGGTCCACAGATTTCGGCCCGGTGAAGCGGTGACTCGCGTAAGAGTGAACCAGTGTGGCGACGTAACTTCCGGCCTCGTCAGTGAGCGGATGGCTCTTGCTCAGGTAGAGTTTAAGCAATCCATAGTGGACCGCCCCGCTTTTACCGGTGACGACCAGTTCCAACTCGGGGCGGATGCTGACTTCAACTCCTCCAATGACCAGCGGCTTCGTGGACTGCGGTGCTTTGCGAAACGCGATGCCGTCGAGAGGAAGACTCGGCGCTGTCTTGAGCAAGTGGTCAAGCGCTTGGCTGTTGACTTGGCGGCGCATCTCCTCGGTCTCGGTTGTGACCGTCCGAGATTGAATGGCGAGAATCGCCGCCTTTACCGCCGCCGTGTCGTGCGACGTATCAACGAAAAACCCGACCAACGGGTCGAAGCAATCGTTGTAAATCGCCGTCTTGAACGGCTTGGGATACTTTTGGTCCACGAGGATGGTTTTACGGCGTGCAGCGGACCGGCTACCGACGTATTCACCAAGTTTGGTGACACTGATGCGCGGCAAGGGCCGCGGGCCAGATGTTTTCTTTAGGGCGATCATAATGTCGCGGTGCGGGGCACGACTCGACCCCGAATTGTTGTTGTTTCCCGACCGCCCTTCTGCCATTTTCTTGGTTGCAACACCTGATCGTGGCCGCAAGGCTTACGGTTAGTTGGAAAGGCATCCCGGTCGTCGGCGATGCCTTTCTTTAACACTACTGACGCATACAGTATCAGTATTCGGGCGGTTGTCAAATCTGATTTCGCACTGCCGGACTTCAAATACTGTCGGCGGAATCGGCGCGTATTAAGGCTCAAAGCGGCGGAAATGGGCGGATGGCAGGCGGTCAAACCCCAGGGTGGCAGAGCCAAATTGGTCGAAATGACTGCTTCTATGGATCGTTTGTGGCTGGTCACCTAAATAATATCAATTGCGGCCGGGGTCGTGCAGTCGAGGGCTATGTGGCTGAGGTAGCCCACGCCAAGCGCAGCAAGCAATCGGCACGTTGACTCAGAATATTCCTCCGTGTGTTTACCGGATATCGCGTGAGCAACTAAACCCGCCGCTGTAAGGCTGTGAAAAACTTTCGATGGTCTGGACTGTCTGCTGGCTCAAGGATGTCCGGCAAAAGTGCGGCAGCCCCTCCAGCGAGTGAGCACACGAACAGTTCACCCCAATCGAATGGCTTGCTGGGGTCATCCATCCGTTCGAGCCACTGGATTGCGCTGTTCACTACTACGCCCACAGCCAGACCTGCGATCAAATGTTGTTTTGCGTTCGGCATAATTCGTCGAGTTTTGTCTTTTCCGACTGCGGGCAGAATCGCATGACCGCCGCGAGCGCGAAGGGGCAAAGTTTGGGGACAATTCTTGCACCAGTTTTGACTGCGCGATGGGATGCCTACTCGTTATGCTCCCGGGGTATGACAGCAAGCCTCCGGACAGATTTGGATAAACTGTCCCGGTTAGCCTTTCGACGAACCGAGAAGGCACGGGAAGTCGTTCGCGAATTTCACGAAGTCAAGAAGCAGATTCAAGATCACGCGAGCTGTGCCGAAGCCGAATGCCTTTACCAGTGGCTATTCGTTCCGTTGACACTCTGGCCCGTAGATGTCGCCGGCCTGATGACGCACCTTCTTCGGAAAATGATCGCTGGGCCGAAGCTCGATCCCAAAACGAAACTCCTCCTGGCCCTGCTGGGAACTCCGCCAGACGAATCTGTGCAGAGTGTGGCTGCGGCCCACGAGCATCTGGTTCAGCTCGGGAACTACGAATCGCTGATAAAATCACAACCGAAGTTCGAGGAGATGGAACAACAACTTCACCGCGACCCTGACTTCAACCGCGCGTGGAATGAAATCAAGGAGCATTTTCCGGTGAACGACTATCGGAATCCAAAAGGAGTCGTGCGGCGAAGGATGGTTCAAGAAAGAAATTTTCGATCCGCGTGGGACTTCAGGTGGACCGCGAAGAAGGATCGCTTTCAAAACGTCTTTGATGCGTTCTGCCACAAATGGAATCTGTATGGCATGGAAGGCGACCGTCCGCTGCTTTTGAAGCTGACTGTCAATCTGACGCCATACGGCACGATGATTCTGATCCCTGGTTACTGGAGCTTTGACCCGAAGCGCGATTTGAATTGGAAGGCCATTACGGCATTGCATCGGGCGCGGGGCGTCCAGCGCCAAGGTCCGAAACTTAGCGTAAATCGGATGGCCAACCGCGATGACGCCATCGCGGCCAAACGACATTGGAAAGAGGCCAGAGCACAGGGGCTGCGGGGGCGACGGCGAGTAGAGTGGGTATTGGCCAAGCTGCACCTCGATTGCGGAAACGATGAAAGCAAGCTCAAGCGCCTGCTCCGGATGAAGTGAACACCGCCCTCCCGGGAAGTGTCGTCACTGACTTAGAGAACTCTTCGCCAGAGTGAGAACCATTTTGCCGTAGTTCCGTCCGATTCCAACGGCGGCAACGTCACTCGCCGAAAGCCACGTTCGCAGTGGACGAGGACGCATTCGTGGTCGCGAAGGTTGCGGAGCTTGTGCGGTTTGATTTTGTGCTCCTCGGTTTCGGAGTAGTTGCTGCTTGCCTTGCCAGCACTGTAGCCCCATGAGCGTTTGACGACTCGTTTCTTGCCGAGAAAATCGGCGGCTTGGACCGCATCGGCCTCATCGGCAGCGCGAAAGATGAGGCGGTTGCGGAGGTTCAACGTCAGCACCTTGGCCTTGTCGTTGCCGAGAGGCGGCACAAGTGAGGTAGTGCTTTGCGCGGCTGCGACCACCGTTGCGCCTGCTTCGCGGATCACGTCCACGCAGTTGTAATCGCTCGTGCCGTCTTCGCTGGCGGTCATGAAACGTTGGGCTTCGTCTGCCCACAGGATGAGCAGGTTGTTCTTGGCGCGTGCCGATTTCGTCTGATCGAAGCGACGGAGCGCGTGGTTGTAGTAAAGCAGCTTGAGGAACGTGTTCACGTAGCGGCGCTCGGTTTGGAACTTTTGCGGCATCGTAGTGAGGATGATTTTGCCGGAATCAATCGCCGCGAAATCAAATGTGCTCTCACCGGTGCAGAACACCTCGGCGACTTCGGGTGTCAGGAAGTATTGTAGATAGTTGGCGATGGTTTCACGCACGCCGCCAAGCTGCTCGTCGGGTTGCGTCAGGAAACGATTGGCGAAGTGCGCGTAAACCGCGTCACGACGCGGCGTATCGAGGAGCGATTCGAGATTCTCCATTTCTTCTTCGAGAAGCTCCCGGTCGGAAAGTAGCTCGAATGCGCCTCGCAACGTTACCGGCCGGTTCAACTCGAACAGCATTTCAAGCGCATGAGCGATGTGCGTCTGCGCCTGGCTTTTGAAGAACCCCTTGTCACCGCCTTGGCCGAGGCTAGTGGCGGTGTCCACGATGAACTTGGCATAGGTCGTGAACGGAATGCTGCGGTCGCCGGTCAGGTTGTAGCGATGCGGCGGAGTCCAATGCACGTCGGTGTCATCGGCGCGGATTTGCAGGTGAATCAGGTCATGTTCGCGCCCGTAGTGGCGGGCCATTGCCGCCAGCGTTTCCCAATAGACGCCTTTTTCGTCAATGCACAACCCGCCCCAATTCGGTTCGTTCTGGAACACTTGGTGCGCGAGTTGGTTGATGCCGGAACTGGTTTTGCCTGAGCCGGTGTCGCCAGTGATGAGCCAGCCACGGCAAAATTGATTTCGCCGCCACGTCAGTCCGCCCAGCCTCGCCACGAATCCACGCTTTCTTGGTTTGAACAACAGCCATGCGGCGATGAGGATCAAAACGATTCCGCCAGCGAGCATGAAGTAATGCGGATGCCGGAGCAGCCATTCCAAGTCGGGCGGAAAGGTAATTGGGCTGAACGGTATGAAGTCGAGTTTCATGGCCAAACCCTCCCGATCAGATAACCCGCCAGCAGGCTCGCCAGCGCGGCGAAAAATGCCGCCGTGCGAGTGACGCGCGCAGCCACATGTGTTGAGGGAAGCTTCCGCAAGGCTTCAAGCAAGGTTGCCGATTGCGCCTGAAACATCCGTGTTGATTCCGCGAGCTTGCCGATGTCGGCCCGCACGAGGTCGAGCGATGGCAATTCGCGCTGTCGCAACTCATCCCAATGCCGCTGATGGATGCGAAACAAGTCCACCAGCAGCAACACGGCGTCGTCTTCGCGCAAACGATGACGCTCGCGCCAGTCGGCGATGGCCCGCTCGAATTCGTCGTCGAAGTCTGGTTGTTCGGGGGCGGACATGGTCACTTAGTTGGCAGGAGCAATTCGGAGACGGATTCAATCTCGGCGTAGAGTTTGCGCTGCCATGTCTGGAGACGTTGCCGGTCGAGCAGACTGAATGACGCGTGCTTCGCTGCGGCAGTGATGGTCACGTTCTCAGCATTCAGGGCTTCGACCAGCCAATCCTGCAACCGCGTCATCGCAATCTCGCGTCCGCCAAGTTTGTCCTTCAGTTGCGCCCGGACTTCCGATGCCTCGAACAGCGTGAAACTGTCGCTGTGCGCGGCGTTTCGCACGACGACGTAACTGGCTTGTTTGCCAAACTGGTCGGCGAGCCGTTGCACTTGGTCCACGCTGTCGGCCTCGTGATTGACGGGCATGATGAGGGTGAGCTTCGCGCCCATCGCCGCGAGAACGGCGGGTAAATCAATCTCCGCAAAGTATTCGATAAACAAATCCGTGGAAGCTGCCCGGCAATCCATCACCACGAGCTGCGATTTCTCCAACGCGGCGAAGATCCCGTCCATTTCGCGGCGGTTATCGAGGTCGAGAAACCGCGCATCCGGGTGAAATCGCTTCAACGTCGAGTTCTCGTTGTCGGAATCAATCGCTGCATGAGCGATGCTCTTGTCCTTCAGGAATTGGACGAAGTTTACGGCGAAGAAACTTTTGCCGACGCCACCTTTGCCATTGAGGATCAAATCGAGTCGTTTCATGGGGTTTGGGGTTTGAGCATCCGCACTTGGGCGATGCGTGGGCCACGGCTACGCGATGGCGTGTCATCACCGTTGCCATTGCCCGTCTGTTCGGCGGAAGGCGGTGCGGCGGCAGGCTGTTCCGGCGTGGACGCTGGATTCGCCGTTGTGGGGATAACGGGCCGTTTGCGTCCGGGACGCCGACGCGGACGGACGATTTCTCCCAGCACTTCGTGACAGAACACGGCGATGGCCGTCTTGCTGGTGGGCAGGCAATGCTGCGTGAGCAATTCGGCAATCGCACGATACGACGCGCGCTTCTGCCGGAGTTCAACGATGACATCTTTGGCCGGCATCAAGTCCTGGAACTTCTCGGGACGGCGCGGTGTAAATTCTGCGACCGCCTGCCGGACACTGGCTGGATCAAATGAGGTCATGAGTGGGAGCGTGTTGAATACGGACGAGGAATTCTGTGGGCGGCGCGATGGACACGGACAGTCGATGAACTGCCAGCGTCTGAGTCACGGATGATTTGCGATCCGCTCGCGGCTGCGGCCAGTTTGTGGTCGCGGACATTCCGGCATCGTGGACTGAACCGGGACGAATCACGTCCGTGACCGTTGCCTGATCGCGACTGTTCTGGCCCGGTGCCAGTTTACGGACACGGACAATTTGCTGCCGCGACTGCGGATATGGCCTGCCTGTGTCTGTGGCTCGTCCGCGCTTCTGATCCTTGCATGAATGCGCCCGGCCTGTGGCTAATTCGCGGTCACGGACTGGCTCTTGCCGTGGCCGCTGGCCGCCCCTAATGCGCGGTTGTTGCGCGTCCACCTCGCGACTCATTCGCGGACGCAAAATCCTTGTGACTACAAGGGGTAAGGCTTGTCCTGTCTTAAACGTGATGCGAAACACAATGCCTCCTTTGCTGATTGAGTTCCGTGCGCCACTGCTCCAATTGCGTGACGACACCTTCGATGCGGGTGGTTTGTTCAATCGCGCCCACGCCGATTTGCGCGGCCTGATGTGCGGTGACGGGTGTCTCAGCGAGCTGCATGGCCGAGTTCTCAGCGTGGGTGTTGAGCCGTTCTCCAAGCTTCTTCAGCACCTCGATGGCAGTGCGCAGTTGGGTGGTGGTGGGTGTTTGCATAGTCAGATGCGAATGCGAAGTGATTGCCTGTTGTCGAATTTCTGGTGATGCCCGAGACGACGGTTCGCCGACCATTTCGCCCGTTGAACTTGTCCACGCCGGATCGGATGTGCCCGAGGCTTACTGAACCCACGACACGGGGCAGCTTCCTGGACCGCATTTTCAGTGCGAGCTTCAACAAGTGTCCGTGACGGGATCGCCGAGGACGCGGGTGTGTTCTGGTCACTGTGGTAGATGCCTGGAGTTTGCCGGCTGCTGATTGAATCGTGCTCGTGCTCACCCCAGCAGTTCAGCACAAGCGACAAAGGGGCGGATGTATCAGTTACACAAGGTGCGCAACCAGTCCTTAATCCGTCCACCTGCCATCCGCAGCGAGTCCGAGCGGGAAGCCGTTACTCGCAGTGGTATTTATCGGAATCCGAGTCATACGACACGAGGCCGCAATCAACGAGCAACGACAACGAACTGGCCAGGCGATCTGCCGTGATGCGTGGCTGCCACGGATATTCAACCAGTGCCTCAAGACCGCCTTCTTCCAAGATGATCCGCAATCGTTGCCGGCCTCCGTCGAAACGGTTTGTGGCAACCGCGAAATGCTGGCTCAGAACCAAGTTTTCAATCAGAACGGCAAGCAAGTGTTCCGATGGCTGCTGAGAATTCTTGTCGAACACTTTGCACCAATAGGCGAGGGAGATGCGTGGCGCTCCTCCACGTCCAATCTCCTGCTTTAGCTGTGAGTCGTCCGTCAGCCACTCGCCAAAGCGGCGCATCAGTAGAAGCAACTTTGCAGCGGGAACACATACTGAATCTGGTTCATCTCCGACAACGCGTTCCAACTCGCGCGACAGCCAGAATAGACTTACACCGTCGTCGGTCATCGCTCGCACAATGTAGTCGTCGAGCGTCTTTATTTCGCCAAGCCACGATTCCACGGCAGAGTCTGGAGTCTTCTTGGCGAATACTTCGGGAGCAGATTTCGAGAGAATATCTCGGAGTGAGCCAACGATTTTGGCAGGGTTGCGTTCGTGACAGTTTAAGATGCGGTGCTCAACCCACGCTAGAAGACATTCCATTGCGATGCGTTGCGCCTGCCTCACTTGCAGCAACAACCACTTCTTTGCGCTCTGTTCCGGGCCTCGCTCCAGCTTGATCTTTTTCCTATTTGGCAGCCGTTGGAAAGCCATGCTTCTGCGGATTTCCTCCTCCTGCATTGGCTGGTTGCTGTTGCGGAGCACGGATAGAATCAGATGCAAGGTGGCACTTCGGCGGCCAATATCGCTTGATTCATTGATCTTGGATTCATCATAGAAACATCCTGCGAAGATTTCCCGTTCCCGCTTGGATGGAGGATCATCTACCCGCCAAGATTCAAACAACTCTGAAGCTTGGGTTTCGCTCGCAAACAGATCTTCGTGGTCCGAAAGCATCGAATACGCACGGCGCTTTTGCAGTGAAGAATCCAATGCTTCTGCAAGCCCAGCACCTTCCTTGGTGACTTGGAAAAACGGTCCTTCAATCTGATGGATGAAACCGAGCCCGCCTCGGTCTTTCACCGAAGGACCATATTGCACAGCGGCTTGCAGGCTGGTGTTGTCCGCACTTCGACGCCAAGCCTTGAATGTGAGGTTCGCTTTTCCCTTTTCAAGTTCGTGCGGCTTGGAACGCAATCCGGGAATTCCGCTCACGTTGTTGAGTTGATGCCCCCACAAAAACAAGCTCTCGACCTTCTCCTTGAAACGGGCGAGTTCCTTGGCGGTCGCCTTGTCATCGGAATCCGCCTTCTTGCTTTCGTAGAACTTCCAATAAATCCAACTGAGAACGCTGTATGGCCGAATGTAGTAGGTAACATTGTTGATACCGGGAAAACATTCTGCCATCAGGTCCAAGTTGACCTGACGCAACCCCAGAAAATCCACACCGCCGCGCCCCGGATCGAATTCCGGCAACAAGTGCGGCCCTTTCGGGATGTCTTGGAGATCAAGGCTCATGCGACTTTCAAATGAACGAGGAAGTGATTGCGATGCGGGCACACCGCTAGCCGCTCCGATTCAAGCGTCCGCTTCACTGATTCCGGCAAAACCAGGTGGCACTTCGGGCAGGCGTTGCGACCGTTGCTCCATTCAACAAGGTCGATGCGCTGGCGTCGCCGCAGCGACTCCAACAGCATTCTTCCAGTCGGCGTCTTGAAAATCGTAAAATCATCTGGCGGCTCTGCTTTGTCGGCTGCGCAATCCCGGACAATGTTGATTTCCTCTCGGAAAGTCCGGGTCGAAAGTAGTTGCTCCATCGAGACGGCCAACTCCGGGGCTGCGGGGAGTCTGACTTTTTCTGTGATGATGCGCCCGGCTTCGGTGATGAGTGCGGAGGCTGCGAAGGACTTGTCCACTGGCCCGCCGTAATAACGCTCCAATTCATCGTGGAGATGAACCAACCTGGCTATCTGTTCATCTGCATTGTGCTGGTTTTGGCAAATTATGTTTCCAGCCAACGAAGCCGAAACCGTGAAAAGGTGGTGGTCGAAGGTCGCAATCGTCTCGCTGCGCCGACACCGTGATGCCGCAATGCGATGCCAGCGACGACAGAATTGTTCCGCGCCTACATCGTCATTAAGCCGCTCGGTAAACATGGCGAGTTCAACTTCGAGCCACATGTTGAAAGCTGCCTTCAATTGGGTTTGATCCTGAATGGTCTCCACCAGCATCTTCATCGCTGCATCGAAACGCTCCAAACCACTCAACACAGGTTTTGGCTTTGTTCCAGATTCCTCGCCCTCTCCATCCTCAGCATCGTCTGCGACCGGACTGCCCGACGCAGAGAGTTTCCGAGTTCCAAGAGACCTCAACAGTCTTCGCCTGAGTTTGCCGAAAATTTCATCGAGCGCTGCCTCTGGGGAATCGGTTGCTACAAGTTGCTCCCCGGATTGGCTCGATGGCTTTAGCTCCTCCAATTCAATTGAAGGAGTCTGCTCCGTCTCATCGCCCTTGGCAGAAGTCGCCTTTTTGGAAAGCCGAGCGTCGATCTTGAAGGTTGTGAGGTGCTGCTGGGCACTCAACGCAAGGTATTCCAACAATGCTGCGTCGTCGTCCTCCGTCTGGTCGTTGTTGATGAGACGAATCAAGGATGTGATGCCCAAGTGGGGCAAACGTGGCAGCTTCAGAATCTCTTCATTCTGAATCCAGCCGCGTGCTTCCAGACCATCGCGCTTGAATACGGCCTGCAATCCAGTCTGCGTTGCGTAGTGCTCGGCGTGTGGAATTGCAGCTTGGAATTTGCTGTCTGCGCTAACATCCACGTTAAATTCCACCATTTCGCCGTCAGGCCGGACAACAGCCGCTTTCCAAATACCTTGGACACTGCGCGAGCTAATCAAAGAGCCAGCCAAATCGCCGTGCTTCACGATTCGCGCATGAACCACGATTCGATCCCCGATGCCTGCTTTATGAAATTCCAGTTTTTGGTGCGCTTTCGGAAGCGGAACAGCTTTCCACGAAATTGCCCGCTTCGTTCGTTGCGGTTCAACTCGGAGAACACTCACCTCGATATTATCCGTCTTGCAGAGTGACTTCTGGGTCGCATTGGTGCTGCCGGTCACGGTCACCCGGCCTCCGTCGTTCAAGTCAGCCTCAAACCATTTGGCGTGGAGGGCGCGACCGTCTAGCTGATCTGAAACCAATGCGGCATCTATTTTGAAATCGCCTGTGGGTTTAGTCCCAAACGGGAAAGCACTTGCCTCCTCTCGGCCAGGAAGCAAGCCAATCGTCAATCGGCCACACTTTGCCTCTTTGGTCAAAGCTTGCACCGCACCGGCTTGCGCGTCGTAGAACGGCGACAGCACTTTTAACCTCGATGCACCACCGCTGGATTTGAGCACACTCTTGATCTGATTAAAAATCGTATCCTGTGCGCAATGAATCAGGCGTGGCTCTTCGGCCGTCACGAATGCTGGGGATATTCCGACCTTCAGCGCCAAGTCCGCAAACGTCGTTACCCAGCGGCTATCGGGATTGAGGAAGTCCTTTCTGTTGTTGAGCGCTTGGAGAAATTCGCCGAATTGTCTGAACACTCCGGGGTTCTGGCGTGAATGAAACATTTCGATCACCTCGACGTTGCGTCCAAATCCACCAAACGTCAGGTTACCGCTGCTGACCATGAGGAGATCACCGTCAGGCCCGGAAAGATAGCTGCACTTGGGGTGGAATACCCCGTTGGGGAGTGCGACCGGAACAAGGTGGTATTCCTGTCCCACACGTGCAGATTGCCTCTCAGCAAGACTCTGCTGATATCCGTCAACATCGGCGACTACCCAAATATTTCTACAACCGGTTTTGACGAGACAGTTCTTGATTAAATGCGTCTCGAAGAAAGTCAGGCTCAACGCGTAGGTCGTGAACAGCGCGTTGTCCCAACGCCCCTTGGCAATAATCTCGATTGGTGAAAGTTCATCAGACATGCAATTGCGGAACTGCCAATTCGGTGGGCGGAGTTTAACGCCAGCCACGGACTTTGCCGACTCAAATCGAAAATACGTCGTGTTCGCCAAACACACGGTCAATGCAATCGCCGGCGTATGATTTGGCCGAATGGTCACGGCCAAGACGCAATACAACCTCGCGAACGCACGCGAATACTTTGAGGAACACCTCTGCGTCGGCGACTACTACGACGAGGGGCAGCGCGTTTCAGGCGAGTGGCAGGGTTTGGGCGCAGAACGGCTTGGTTTGGCTGGTCGAGTCCGGGCGGATGATTTTCTCCGTCTGTGTGAGAATCAGCACCCCGCGACGGGCGAAACGCTGACCCAGCGGCTGAACACCACACGGGCCGATGGCGACGGGAGCGCAGCGAACAGACGGATTTTCTACGACTTCACGTTTTCCCCGCCAAAGTCGGTATCACTGGCTGGATTCCTCGGCGAGGACACGCGTGTGCTGGAAGCTCATGCGCGGGCAGTAAAGTCGGCGTTGCGCGAATTCGAGGCCTTCGCCTCGACACGCATCCGAGCCGGTGGCGAGCATTCCGACCGGCGCACCAGAAACTTTGCGGCCGCCTTGTTCACTCACGACACATCACGGGCGCTTGATCCGCATCTGCACACGCACTGCATCGTTTTTAACGCGACATACGACGCTTCCGAGAATCGCTGGAAGGCGCTTCAGAACTACGAGATGCTACGCGCCCGTAAATTCGCCGAGAACGCCTACTATCATGAACTCGCCCGTGAGTTGCGCGGTTTCGGCTATCGTATTCGCAACCTGTCGCGTGGTGATTTTCAGATTGAGGGTATTCCCGCCGAACTGTGTGACCGCTTTTCCAAGCGTGATGCTGAGATTGATAAAGCCCTCGCAAAGTTGCTTGCGGACAAACCCGAACTGACCGGATCAAACATCGCTGAATTGCGAGCACGGCTGGCGACGGAAAAGCGGACGCGCAAGCAAAAGGATTTGAGCCGCGATGAACTGCGGGCGATATGGGGCGCGCAATTGAGTCAGGCTGATCGGGAACTCCTGCGCGGGTTGACCAAATCCGTGACCGAGGATGAGAGGCAACGCACGTCCATTCCGGTGGTCGAGGCGGTGCAGTGGGCGGAAGAACATCTATTCGACCGCAACTCAGTCGTGCTGGAATGCCAGGTGTGGCAGGAAGCGCTGGGCCGGGCACGCGGTGAAGATTTCTCGCTGGCAGAACTCAAGCAGTTGACCGACCGGCGCGGTTACATTCGTGATGCGGATCGTCCCGGTGAATTGACCAAGCGCGACGTGCTATTGCGTGAATGGGAGATTGTTCAGACCGCCAAGGAAGGCATCGGCGACTGTTGGCCGCTCGTGCCGAATCCTCAGCCCACAAGTCCAAAGCTCGATGACGAGCAGCGCAAGGCGCTTGATGGATTGCTCGGTTCGACCAATCTGGTTTCAGTCTTTCGCGGTGGCGCGGGCACAGGGAAAAGTTTTGTCTTGCACGAGTTGGTCCGGCAAATCCAGCAATCGGGTCGTCTGGTGGCCGTGCTTGCACCGCAGCGTCAGCAAGTGGTGGATATGGAAAAGGCGGGTTTTCCGTCACCGGCGACAGTGGCGAGTTTTCTCACCAAAGCTGAATTTCCAGAACGAGCCGTGATCGTCGTCGATGAGGCTGGCCAGATAGGCGGGCAGCAGATGCTCATGTTGCTTCGATTCGCCAAAGAACGGAATGCTCGCGTCGTTCTCTCCGGCGATACACGGCAACACGGTGCGGTGGAAGCATCGGATGCGTTGCTCGCCATCGAGCGTCACGCGGGCGTGAAGCCGGTGGAGTTGCATACAATTCGTCGCCAAGATCCCGGCCTCGCTCGCGACAACAGCGAACGCGCCAGCATCAAGCGGTATCGAAATGCAGTTGAAGCGGCAGCGGCGGGAAAATTGGCGGAATCCTTTAAACAGCTGGACCAAATGGGCGCGGTCGTTGGGTGCGGCTTGGGCGAACAAGCCGACAAGCTCGCCGACGAATACCTTCGACTCATGGAGCGAAACGCCTCGGTGGTTGTAGTGTCACAGACCTGGGGCGAGGTGCATCGGGTGAATGCACGAGTGCGCGAGGCGCTCAAAGCAAAGGGATTGGTCGGTGCGAATGATACCGCAGTTCAAGTCCTCGAACGTGTTGACCTGACCAACGCGCAGAAGCGCGACGAACGATTCTACCCGCAAGATGCCGTCATCGTGTTCAACCAGAAAGTGCGCGAGGCCGATGCCGGGGCGAAAGGCAGGCTGTCGGGGATACTAAGGACCGGGCTGCTCGTGGAAGTCGGTGGGCGATTCGTCACGGTATCGAACAAGATGCTCGACCACATTTCGGTCTGTCAGACACGCGAGATTGCTGTCGCGACCGGCGACCGGCTCCACCTGAAAGCCAATCGCAAACTTGCCTCGGGTGGCCGCGTCACAAATGGCGAGCTTGTCGCGGTGAAATCGGTTCGTTCTGATGGCAGCATTGAACTCGCCGATGGCCGGGTGTTGGACGCGAGCTTCCGCGAGTTCCTGCCGGGTTACGCCGTCACGTCTTACGGCTCGCAAGGCAAGACGGTGGATTACGTCCTGTTTTCAGATTCCACCATCAAAGCGGCGACGAATGCCCAGCAATGGTATGTGACCATTTCGCGCGGTCGGCGCGGCATCCGCATCTTCACACCGGACAAGGAACAGTTGCGCGAGAACGTCACCCGCTCCGGGCATCGCCCGCTCGCGATGGAACTCGCCGCTGGCTTAACCCATCGGCGCGGTCTTCGCCTTTGGGATCGGCTGCACGGCTATGTGCTGCGCTTTGGCCGTCGTGCCGCTGACAACTTCCGTCGCCTGAAACATTCCCGTCGTCGTCATCAACAACCCACCGAAATCCATGAGCACAAAAACACCCGAATGTTGGGCGAGCGATCCAAACGCTCGCGCGGTCAAAATCGAAGTGTCGGCTGAACAAACCCTGCTGCTGCCGTTCGACCAATTCGCCTTCGCTGAACTCAAAAACGAAGGCAAAGAGCAACGATTGCGTTTGGTCTTCGCTACACATGAAGTCACGCTGCGCGGCCACTCGCTGCGCCGCATCGAAACTGCGATGCAGCGGATGGAACTGGCGTTCCTGGGAGCACTACCAGCCAGTCAGCGGTCCTTGCCTACCGAAGGCCAGCCGGCAATTACCAAGATTGACGTGAAAGAGGTTGCCGAAAGTGACAAGCGGATGGAAGACGACAGAGAATGAATGCTCCATTCAGCCACCAATAGCCGTCATCGGGCGGCAGGGCTGATATGACCCTCGGAAGGAGTGCTCCAGCGGTTTGCGTTGCAGGGCCGTTTGCAGGAGGGAACGCACCGCTGCGTCGTCCGGCGCGTGGCGCAGCGTGTCGCGCAAATCAATTTCGCCGTGGTCGCCCAGGCACGGGCGGAGCTTGCCATCGGCGGTGAGCCGCATCTTGTTGCACGTTTCACAGAAATGCAGATTGGTCATCGCACCAATGAAGCCGACCCGCGCGCCGGTGTGTTTCAGCAGATAATACTTTGCCGGGCCAAACCCCAGCCGCCAGTCCGGTTGCGGAATCAATTCGTCCTTCTGCCGCAGCAGCGCCATTGCCTCCTCGACACTCATGAAGTTCTTTTCAGTCAACACGTCGGTCGTTGTGATCGGCATGAGTTCGATAAGTCGGAGCGGCAACCCGTGTTCCGCCGCGAACAACACGAGCGGCCAGATTTCACCCTCATTCACGCCACGCATCAGCACCGCGTTCAGCTTCACGCACTCGAACTTTGCCGCCACCGCTGCACGGATGCCGGCAATCACCTGCTTCACGTCGCCCCCGGTGACGCGGCCATACACCTCCGGATCGAGCGCATCAAGACTCACGTTCACCGTGCCCGCGCCCGCGTCCCGCAACGGCTGCGCCAGCGCGGCCAGTTTCGTGCCGTTCGTCGAGATTCCGACATGTTCCACCCCGGGCAGGGCCGTCATGCCGCGCACGATGTTCGTCAGGTCTGCCCGCACCAGCGGTTCGCCGCCGGTGAGCCGGAATTTGCGGAAGCCCATGCCCGCTGCCACGCGCGCGACACGAAGGATTTCCTCTGCCGTCAAATGATCAGGTTTGCGCTCCCAGCCTTTGTAGCCCTCCGGCATACAGTAGAGGCAGCGTTCATTGCACCGGTCGGTGACCGAGATGCGCAGGTAATCAATGGTGCGTCCAAAGTGGTCCATAAATTTATGCTTTGCCCTGATGCGGGTCTTCGCCGCGCAAATGCGCGACGCCTTCACGGATGGCGGGCGCGAGGATTTCCAGGCACTCGCGCACGGCGGAAGGCTTGCCCGGCAAATTCACAATGAGCGAGCGTCCGCGCGTGCCCGCCGTGGCGCGAGAAAGAATCGCGGTCTTCACGCGCGCCAGTGAAGCCATCCGCATGGCTTCGCCGAAGCCGGGCAATTCCTTTTCCAGCACCGCGCGCGTCGCCTCGGGCGTGACATCGCGTGAGGAAATCCCCGTGCCGCCGGTCGTCACCACGAGGTCAAACTTCAAATCGTCGGCGCAATGCAGCAGTGCGGCGGCAATCATTTCGCGCTCATCCGGCACAACCTCCGCATGGAATTGCGCATCCGGGAAATGCTCCTCCAACACAGTCTCGATCTCCGGCCCGCTACGGTCGGCATAGACGCCCGCACTGGCGCGGTCGCTGATGGTGACACGCCCGATTTTCATTCTTTCACCTTTGCCAGCACCCGCACGCCCTCGACGCGCATCGTCTTGTCCACGGCCTTGCACATGTCATAAAGCGTCAACGCCGCCACACTTGCTCCCGTCAACGCCTCCATTTCCACGCCGGTCTGCGCGGTGGTCTCGGCCACACATTCCACGAGCACCTGGTCGCGCTTCACCTGAAAACTCACGGCGACGTGGCACAAGGCGAGCGGGTGGCAAAGCGGAATCAAGTCCGCCGTGCGCTTGGCGGCCTGAATGCCGGCAATCTGCGCCACGGTCAGCACATCGCCTTTCGGGAGCGCGTTCCGCTTTAACGCGCGAATAGTGGACGGTTGGCAAACCAAAATCGCCGCCGCAGTTGCGCGGCGGCGCTGCACCGGCTTCGCGCCGACGTTCACCATGCGGGCCGTGCCAGTGGCATCAAGATGAGAAAATTTCTGGTCCGACTTCATCCAATTCCTTCCGTGTTCATAAACTCCACCCGACTGCCACGCGGCAGTTGCTTTGTTTCCGCCCTGACGCGAATGATCGCGTTTGCCCCGGCGAGAGCGGTCAAGTCACCGGAACTTTGCCACCGCGAAGGCGCAAGGCGAACCGCGCCGTCCGTCAGATGCCAGCGCGCGGGCCAGAATGATTCCCGCGCATTGCCACCGGCGGCCAAATCTTCCGTCAACTCGCCTGCCGCAAAATCCGTCCGCTGAAATTGGCCGCTCCAAGATTCCAACGCCGCGCGCACGTAGAGGTTCAAGCAGACGAAGTGCGCCAGCGGATTACCCGGCAGCCCGAACGCCAGCGTGCCGCCACGTTGCGCGACGATGAGCGGCTTGCCCGGACGCGCCGTGGTTTTGCTGACATGAATGACAAACCCCGCCTCCGCCAGCAATCGCCGGGTAAAATCATGTTCGCCCACGCTCGCGCCGCCGGAAATCAGCAGGAGGTCAATCTCAGACAGCTGATGGCTCATGGCTGATTGAATGGCGGGGGCATCTTCCGCCACGCGCCTCTGTTCAGGGATGATATTCCACTGACTGAGGAACGCCTGCACCAACGTCGAATTGGAATCGCGAATCTGGCCGTGTTTGGGAAATTGATCCGGCGACACGATTTCATTTCCGGTTGCTAGGTGCAACACCCGTGGTAGACGTGTGACCAGTGGTTGGACGCAGCCTAAACTTGCCAGCAGGCCTAGCGTGCCGTGGCGAAGCACCGTCCCGGCACTGACCAAAATCTGTCCGCACTTCGCATCCTCGCCCCGGAAACGGATGTTGCGGTCGCCGTCTCTCTTCAAAACGAGAACCTTGCCCGGTTCGACACGCACATCCTCCTTCATCACCACCTGCAAACCATCCCCCGGCAATGCGCCGCCGGTGGCGATACGAACCGCCTCGCCCGGTTGCAGCGCCCGCGGCCGCCAGTCACCGGCGCGAAGTTCGTCCACGACGACAAAGCTCGTGCCGGCATCATCCTGCCGGACGGCGTAGCCATCCACGGAAGACCGGTCGAAAGACGGTTGGTCTTCCAGCGCACAAACCGCTTCACGCAGCACTCGCCCATTAGACTCCGCCAAGGCGACTCGTTCCGTCGCCAAAGGTTGACACAATTCGCGAAGCAGCGTCACGACTTCACTGGCGGAGTGCGCAGATACAGAACCGGACTTCGGATGTCCGCTGGCGTTTGGGGTGCGGTCCTCAATCACGTTGAGATTCGTAACGGCCCGCCGTTTCCAGATCGGCACGTCTCGTTTCAACCGGTCCATGAAAGCCGTGAGCAAAGCGAAGGCTTCCGCGCGATGCCGTCCGGCGATGCCCACATAAATCGCCGCCTCGCCGACCGGCACGATACCGAGGCGATGAATCACACGGGCCGCCAGACAAGGCTGTGCGGTCGAAAGCTCCGTAAGCAGGCGGCGGATTTCACGCTCCGCCATCGGCTGGTAAGCCTCGTATTCCAAGGCCGCAATGGTTGCGCCGTTTTCCTCGCCCCGCACCACACCGCGAAATTCCCCCCACGCTCCCAGCGCCGCCGACGGCGGTGGCAGATGCTCCGTGATGCGCTCGGTCGTCAGTTGGATGTGGATTTCCATGTGTCTCTGGGTTCAGCCGCCCGACACCGGTGGAATCAACGCCACTTCATCGGCGTCAGTGAAGCGCGCCTCCGGTGCGACGTATTCGGAGTTTCTGGCCAGCCGCACTGAACCACGAAAACGCTCCAAGCCCGGATGCGCGGCAATCAACTCGCGCCACAGACCATCGGCGTTCGTCTCGGCGCAACTCAGATTCATCTCCGAGCAGCGCGTCACGTCTTTCAAATGGGCAAAGAAGAGAATGCGCATATTTATTTTCCGCTGAGCATGAGTTTTGCGGCGGCAATCCACAACACCGTTGCGAGCGCGCGGCGAAAGGCAGTCGTGCGCCAGCGGTTCACGCCAAAATGCGTGCCGAGCAGCGCCCCAATGATGCCGAGGAGAATTGGAGCAAGAAATGAAGGTTGCCACACCAGCGCCTTGCCGCCCAAGCCTGCCAGCCCGGCGAGTGAATTGACCACGATGAACAGCGCAGAAATGCCGCCCGCGACTTTGGCTGGTGTCCAGTTCAGAAAAATCAGCAGTGGAGTCAGAAACACCCCGCCGCCAATGCCGGTGAGTCCCGCAAGGAAACCCAGACCGCCGCCGGCCAGCATGGCTATGGGCAGGCCGATGGGCCGGGGTGATTCGCTGGTCGTGTCGCGCTTGCCCCAGCCCAGAAACCAGCCCGCCGCCAGCAGCGCTGCACCCAACACCAAGGCATAGCCGCGCCCTTCGAGGTGCATCCGGCTGCCCAGCCAGGCGCACGGAATGGAGGCGGTCGCCAGCGGCCAGAATACTTGGGCGTCAAAGAAACGGGCGCGTTGAAATCGCCAGAACGCGATGCTCGCAACGACGCAATTCATCCACAACGCCCCAGGCCGGGCGAACGCGGGCGACAAGCCGAGCAACGCCGCCGCCGCGAGATAGCCGGTCGCCCCACCGTGACCAACCGAAGAATACAAAAACGCCACCAACCCCACTGCCAATGGAAGCGCAAGGATTTGAAAGTCGTTTAGGTCGGCCACGAAAAAAATCGTATCACAATGTGCAAGCGGCACATTGACCCACGTCAAAAGCGATTCGGCGAGCGTATGGTCAGAACTGCCAGTTCTTTGATTCGAGTCAAACGCTGTTATGGGAAGCGCTGCTATTCTTTGCCGAATGGTAACCAGCAACACTGGTCCGGCGGGCAGTGCAGCTAGAAGTGTTTTCAGTTGCACTTCCGATGCAATCGCTGGAATGAAACGGACGCCAAGAGGTATTGGTCGCTCGACTTTAAGAGGCGACTCAATAGACTTGTAGCGTCCGCCGCAAGCACACATGTTCAACACGCTTAATCTCCGGGCCGCATGGATAGCTGCCGTTGCCACGGCACTGCTGGTGATTTCGATTTTGGTCGGCTCTCGCAATCTGACCAACTTTGACCCGGCGCTGGTCGCCTATTTGTTTGGCTGCATCTTCGCCTGCTTCGGCATTGTCTATCGCTACACGGTCTGGCTGCAACGGCCACCGACCTGGCGGTATTTCGCCCGCGGCTGGAAATTGTTCTTCACCGGACGCACCATCGCTTACGGCTGGGAATTGACGAAGCATTTTGTTGTGCAGTTCCTCGGCCAGAAGTTCATCCGCAACCGGAGCAAGGCACGCGGCTACGGCCACATGTTAATGGCGTGGGGTTGTCTGCTGGCGTTTGCCGTGACGTTTCCATTGGTGTTTGGCTGGATTCACTTCGGGTTGAAGCCCGGCGGCATCAACACCTATGAGATTTTCACCTTTGGTTTCAAGGTGATGGAGTTTCCGCTGCATACCGTGCTGGCGGAAATCATCTTCAACGCGCTGAACTGGTCGGCCATACTGGTCATCGTGGGCGTGATGATCATGATGCGCCGCCGCCTCACGCACGCCGGGCAGATCGCGATCCAGACGTTCGAAGGTGACTGGTTGCCGTTGTTGCTGTTGCTGGCCATTTCGCTGACCGGCTTGGGCATCAGCCTCGACTACAAGTTTATGGAGGGCAAAGCGCATCAGTTTATGGCCATCACCCACGCCATCACGGTGATTCTGTTCCTGCTCTGGATGCCGTTCGGCAAGTTTTACCACATCATCCAACGGCCCGCGCAGTTGGGCATCGCTATCTACCGGCGCGCCGGCGCGGAAGGGCCGCAGGCGGTTTGTCCGCACACGAAAGAGGAATTCGATTCGCAAATGCACGTGGACGATGTCAAAGCCGTGGCCGCCGAATTGGGTTTCAATTACGCGCGCAAGGACGGCAAGTCGCATATCGAATACAGTCCGCGCGGCAAACGGGCCTTGCTGGCCAAGGCCCATCTCAAGGCCCGGCAAAAGGCGGGTTCACTCTTCGGATAAATTGTCATGGCAACCTTACCTGTAACTGCCGAGAACCTGATTGCCCAATTCGGGCCGTCGCTCAACTTCCCGCCCGTGCAGGGCTATCCGGGGCGCGACGAGCCGGATGAGGTCGTCAAAACGCACTGCTGCTTTTGCGGCATGCAATGCGGCATCAAACTGCTGGTGAAGGACAATCGGATCGTCGGCTTCGAACCGTGGGAGGAATTTCCTTACAACGAAGGCCGGCTGTGTCCGAAGGGCGTCCAGCGTTATCTGCAAAACAATCATCCTGACCGCCTGCTCGATCCGATTGAGCGCGTCGAGGGCAAGGGTTTCCGTCCGATCGGCTGGGATGCCGCCTACGACCGATTGATTTCCGAAATCCAACGCATTCAAGGGCAGTATGGCCGCGATGCGTTCGCCATGCTGTCCGGCGTCTCGCTGACGAATGAAAAAAGCTATCTCGTTGGCAAGTTTGCGCGGGTGGCTCTCAAGACCAAGAACCTCGATTACAACGGACGCCTCTGCATGGTCAGTGCCGGCGCGGGCAACAAGAAGGCATTCGGTCTGGATCGTGGCTCGAACAATTACTCCGACCTCGCCCACGCCGAGGTCGTGATGATCTGCGGCACGAACGTCAGCGAAACGTTCCCGACACTCACGCACTGGATCTGGCAGGCGCGCGACAATGGCGCGAAGCTCATCGTCGTTGACCCGCGCCTCACCCCCATTGCGCGCACCGCTGATTTGCATCTGCCCATCCGTCCGGGTCGTGACTCGGCGCTTTATGGAGCGATTCTGCACCAGCTCATCAAGCATGACTGGCTCGATCACGAATTCATCGCCAATCACACCAGCGGATTTGAGGAAGCGAAGAAAGCCGTCGAATCCTACGATCTGGAATGGGCGGAGCGCACGACGGGCATCCCCAAGGACAAGATCATGCAAGCCGCGCAGTGGTGGGGCGCGGCCAAGACGAGTTTCCTGATGCACGCGCGCGGCATCGAGCATCACAGCAAAGGCGTCGAGAACGTGCTCGGCTGCATCAATCTTGTGCTGGCGACTGGCCGCATTGGCAAGCCCTACTGCGGCTATGCGACCATCACCGGCCAGGGCAATGGCCAGGGCGGACGCGAGCACGGTCACAAGTGCGACCAACTTCCCGGCAATCGCGACATCGAGAATCCCGAGCATCGCAAATACATCAGCAGCGTTTGGGGCATTGAGGAAAAGGAAATGCCCGGCAAGGGGCTCACCGCCTACGAAATCATGGAGGCGATTCATCGCGGCGAAATCAAAGGATTGTTGAGCATCTGCTTCAACCCGCTCGTCTCCCTGCCGAACAACAACATGATTCGCGAGGCGCTGGAAAAGCTGGAGTTCTACGCCTGCATTGATTTCTTCCTCAACGAGACCGCCCGCCACGCCAATCTGATCTTGCCCGGCTCGCTCCACGAAGAGGAGGACGGCACAGTGACCACGGCCGAGGGGCGCGTGGTGCGCATCCGCAAGGCAATCAATCCTCCGGGCAACGCCCGCACCGACACCAGCATTCTATTGGAAATCGCCAAACGGCTCGGTGCGGAGAAACACTTCAGCTTTAATTCCTCCGAGGACATTTTCAACGAACTGCGCGTTGCGTCCAAAGGCGGCACGGCGGATTACTTCGGCATCACCTATAAGAAAATTGAGGACAACATGGGCGTGTTCTGGCCGTGTCCGTCGGAAGATCATCCCGGCACGCCGCGATTGTGGGAGGACCGCAAATTCAAGACGCCCGATGGCCGGGCGCATTTTCACGGCGTCCCTTATCGCGAACCGGCGGAACTCACAGATGCGGACTATCCGATGATCCTCACCACCGGTCGCGTGGTATCGCAATACCTCAGCGGCACGCAGACGCGGCGCATCGGCAAACTCGTCGAACAGTATCCCGAACCATTGCTGGAGATTCATCCCCAGACGGCGGCGCGCTTCGGCATCAAGGACCGCGAGCTGGTCAAGGTCGTGACGCGGCGCGGCGCGGCGGAATTCCCGGCGCAACTTGTCGAGACCATTCGCGAGGACACGGTGTTCATTCCCTATCATTGGCCGGGCAGGAAGTCCGCCAACCAACTCACTTCGGGGCATCTTGATCCCATTTCCAAGATTCCCGAATTCAAGGTTTGCGCCTGCCGGCTCGAACCGCAGGGCCGTCCCGCGCCGTCCCCGGCGGAAACCAAAGCCTACGCCAGCGCATGAACACCACGACGTTTCGCACGGACCAGGAATTCTTTTTCGATCCGCAGCGTTGCATCGGTTGCCACGCCTGCGAGATGGCGTGCGCCGAATGTGAAACGAACGGCCAGACGGCGATGATTCACGTGGATTACGTGGATCGTTTTCTGACGACGCAAACTTCCGTGCAAGTCTGTATGCACTGCGAAGACCCGGTCTGCGCCAAGGTCTGCCCCGCCGACGCCATCACCAAGGACGAGTTTGGCATCGTTCACAGCGCGAACACAGCTCGCTGCATCGCTTGCTCGAATTGCGTTCAAGCCTGCCCGTTCGGCGTGCCTAAGAAAGTCGAGCCGCTCGATTTAATGATGAAGTGCAACATGTGCTACGACCGCACCAGCGCGGGTAAAAAGCCGATGTGCGCTACCGTCTGTCCCAGCGGCGCATTGTTCTACGGGACACGGGAACAAATCACCCGCAATCGCCCAAAAAGCTCCCCGGTCAACACGTTCCGTTTCGGCCAGCAGCTTGTGAAAACCAAGGTCAACATCATGATGCCCAAAGGCGCAACCGAACTCATCGTGGATAGCGAATGAACCCCAACAGCCCATTACCTGAAAAGTCCGCGCCGGAGGTGGACTTTCCCATCGAGCGCGTGGAAGCCGAACACGTTTCCCGCCGCGAATTCACCAAGTTTCTGTGCCTGGTTTCCGGCGGCATGGCCGTCGGCAGCGGCTGGGTGGCCGTCAAGGATCGCCTGTTTCCACCGCATCGGATTCAGGGCGAGGAATTCGTCTGCAAGACCGGGGAAGTTCCGGTGGGCGGCACTCGCGCGTTTACGGTTACCGGCTCAAAAACGCCGTTCATCCTGATTCATCTGAACGACGGCGGTTGGCGGGCCTTCGAGCAGAAATGCACGCACCTTTCCTGCGCAGTCTTTTATCAACCGGCTGCCGACAAGATTCAATGTCCCTGTCACAACGGCTGGTTTGACGCGCGCACTGGCAATGTTCTCCAAGGCCCGCCGCCGCGTCCGCTGCCGCGACTCGAAGTCGTCGTCAAAGGCGACGACATCTACGTCACCGAACCCGCAACCGCATGAGCACTTTCCGCGAAGCCCAACGACAGGCGCATCCCACCAAGACCAACACGCTGCTGCTGGGCGTGATGTGCGTGTTGATCCTCATTCTCATCATGCAGGTGTGGCTGCTGACGGTGGCGTTGAATGAATCGCTCGACGGCCACAATGCGGTCAAATGGCCGGCCTTTTGGACGTCGCTCGCGCTGTTTGGCGCGGGCGCGGCGTTGTTGCGTTATTTGCCTTCGCCTATCCGCCTGCCGGCGCGGGAAGTGGTGCGCGAAGCTTTTCCGCAGGCGGCGCTTGCCTGGCGCACGCTGGGCATCAGCGCGGTTTCGTTGGCGCTGGCGTTTGCCGTCTGGTTCATGTGGTCGGCCATTCCGTTGCGATTGAAAGACGCGGGCTTCACCTTCTCACGCCAGCAACTGTTCTGGCTGACGGCAACCCCGGTGCTGCTCGGTTCGGTTCTGCGCATTCCCTACGGCCTGATTGTTTCCACGTTCGGCAGCCGGAAAAGTTACGCCATCGTCACGCTGCTGCTCCTGCTCCCGTGTATCGCCACCGGCTTGGCCGTAAAGAATCCGGCCACGCCGTATTGGGTGCTGCTTGCGTGCGCGGCGCTGACCGGCATCGCTGGTGCGAACTTCGCCACTTCAATGGGCGTCATCAATCTGTGGTTTCCCAAGCAAACCCAGGGCACGGCGCTGGGCATCAACGGGCTGGGAAATTTCGGCGTAACCATCGCGCAATTCACCATTCCCGTCGTGATCGGCTTTTCCTGGCTGGGTGCGGCGCAAGAGGCGTCGCCAACGCCTGCCCGGGTCGTCCACATCGAGAACGCCGCGTTGGTCTGGATTCCCATTATTCTGATCTGTTCGGCGGCGATTTGGTTTGGCACAAAAGACAACCCCACGCCGCCCAAAACCCTGGCCTCACAACTCGTGGCGGGAAAACGATTGCATACCTGGGTGCTTTCGTTCCTCTACTTCCTTACCTTCGGTTGCTTCGTGGCCATGGGGGCTTCATTGCCGCTCATCATCAAGGAAGTGTTTGCGGCCGCGCCGGGCGGCGCACCCAAGCCCTTGCTTTATGCGCCGTGGGCGGCGGCCATTGCCACTTTGATGCGTCCGCTCGGCGGCTGGCTGGCGGACAAATTTGGCGCGGGCCTGATCACGTCCATTTCAATCGGCACAATGGCCGTGGGTGGCTTCAGCCTTTCTGGATTTCTCCAGCCAGATCAGTTCGCCGGATTCTTCGCCGTGATCCTGTTGATCTGCGCGGCGGCCGGCCTCGGCAATGGCAGTGTGTTCAAGATCATTCCGCTCGTGCTTTCAAAGGAGGCGGGTGCAGCTATTGGCATCGTCAGTTGTCTGGGCGCATTGGGCGGGTTCGTGCCGCCGCTGTTGCTCGGCTGGACCATGGATCATCTGGGCGGCCCGGCCTGGGCCTACACGGGGATGGCCTTGTTTGCCTTGATTTGCCTGGGGGTGAACCTCTGGTTCTATCACCGGCGAAGTTCACCCACGCACTGCTAACGTCCTGCCCGGAAGCGGTTACTTGGATGGCGATTGGCTGTCGTGTGTCGGCCAATCTCCGATCGGCGCTTTTCACCTGAGCTTTGATTTGCGTCAAAGCGCGTCCGTCGCTGTTGGGCGATACTCCCGGCATGAGTGAGAGGCCCTTGATTGACCCGGCTGCCGAAAGCATCATTTCGCTGGCGGCGGAAACCAAATATGCGGCGAACGGAATCGTCAGCCGGACGATCCTGCGCACGCCGAATTCCCGGGTCGTGCTTTTCGGTTTCGCCGAGGGGCAGGAACTCACCGAACACACCTCGACGCAGCATGCGGTGATTCAAATCCTTTCCGGCGAATGTGAACTCTCTCTCGCCGGAAAACCACACGCAGTCAAAGCCGGCGACCTGATTTACATGCCGCCTAATCTGCCACACGCGGTCAAGGCGAACCGGCAGTTCTCCATGTTGCTCACCTTGAGCAAACCCGAAGCAAAGGTATGAGCACGTCCATCATCGAGCTCGACGCTCGCAGCTTTGAACCGCCCATGCCGCTGATGAAAACGCTCGAAGCGGTCACCACGCTGCCGGAGGGGGTGGAGTTGCGCGTCCACACCCGCTGGCGTCCCGCGCTGCTTAACGCGGAGCTGGAGAAACGCGGGTTCATCGGCGAATCCCAGGAACAATCTGATGGAAGCTGCATTACCCATATCCGCCGTCGCTAAATCAACGCGCAAGCAGGCCGCACCGGTGGCCGCCGCCGCTCCGTCGGTCTCGTTGCCGCTGCGCTTCGTGGTCACCGGATTGTTGTCGCTCTTTGTCGGCGCGGGCTGGCTCATTTCCCGACCTGATCTGCTTACCACTTACCACTACAACCAGTTTATCATCGCCCTCACGCATTTGTTCGTGCTGGGCTGGCTTTGCTCCACCGTCATGGGGGCGATGTATCAACTCGTGCCCGTCGCGCTCGAAACGAAGCTCTACAGCGAGCGGCTGGCGAAATGGCAGTTTGTCATCCACCTCGTCGCCTTTGTCGGCATGGTTTGGATGTTCCGCAAATGGGACATGAAACAGGTCGGCCACTTCGGCACGGGAATGGCAATCGGCGTCGGGCTGTTTGTTTACAACCTCACGCGCACGCTGCTGCGCGTGCCGAAATGGAACGTCGTCGCCACCGCCATTGCGTCCGCACTCGTCTGGTTGTCGCTCACCGTCATCGCGGGACTCTCCATCGCGGCGGCCAAATGCTCCTACGAATCTGCGGAAGGACTCGCGACTGCGGACGGCGTGCGTCAGATCGTGAGCGGTTTGCGCGCCGTCGGCGCATTCATGTCGCACTTTGACGCCCTCAACGCGATGCACGCGCACGCGCACCTCGGTGTCGTGGGGTTCTTCACCATGCTCGTTGTGGGTGTGAGCTATAAGCTCGTCCCCATGTTCACCCTCGGAGAAATTCAGAGCCGCCGGCGCGCCAACCTGTCCGTGTGGCTGCTCAATGCCGGCCTGCTCGGCTCGGTCATCTCGATTCTCCTACGCAGCCAGTTCAAGTTCGTCTTTGCGCTCGTCATCATCGCGGCCCTGGCGATTTATGGCTGGGAACTCGCGGCCATCGTGCGCGCCCGCCGTCGTTCCGCGCTGGATTGGGGTGTGAAAAGCTTTCTGACCGCGGTGGCGATGCTTGCGCCCCTGTCGCTGCTGGCTGCCGTGCTGGCGTGGCCACGGTTGCCGCTGAACCCCTTCACCGGCCAGCTTGAAAATCTCTACGGTTTCCTGGGGCTCATCGGCTTTGTGACGTTTGCCATCATCGGCATGCTTCACAAGATCATCCCGTTCCTCGTCTGGTTTCACACCTACAGCCCGCATGTCGGGAAAGCCCAACTGCCCGCGCTGGCGGACCTGTATTCCGAGCGCGTGCAAGTTGCGAGCTTTTGGACGTGGCAGGCGGGGCTGGTCGTGACTTGCGCGGGCATCCTCGCGGAGCACGCCGCGCTCGCCCGTGGCGGCGCGCTGCTTCTGGCTGCAAGCCTCGCATTGTTCGCGGTGAACATTGGTAAAATCTTGTCGCACATCGTGCGTCCGGTGTTGAAGCCTTTCCCAGCGCCGGCCTCCAAATAATTCTATGACCGATACCACCTTAACCGAAACGGCCGCGCTCGACGCGTTGCGGCAAGTGATTGACCCGGAGATCGGTTGCAACATCGTGGATTTGGGAATGGTTTACAGCGTGCAGATCAATGGAGGTTGCGTGCGGGTAATCATGACGCTCACCACCCCCGGCTGCCCGATGAGCGAGAGCATTGCCGCCGGGGTGCAGAACGCTTTGCTTGCGCTCGAACCGGTGACGGATGCGCAAGTGGAACTCACCTTCGACCCGCCGTGGCATCCGGCCATGATGACCGAAGCCGGTCGGGCGATGACCGGCGCGAGATTTTGACCGTAAATCAAACCAAGAAAAAACAAACATGAGTAACACAATCGAAACCAACAACCTCATCGGCCCGGATAAAGTGATGGATGTCCGCCCGATTCCTTGTTCCGTCAAGCATGGCCTCATCATCCGCAACTGGCTGGAATTGGCGGTCGGTGACCATTTCATCCTGCTGAACGACCACGACCCCGTGCCGTTGTTCTACCAGTTCTCGGCGGAATGGCCCGGCGCGTTCACTTGGGAGCATCTTGTGAAAGGCCCGGAGGAATTCCGCGTGAAGATCACCAAGCTCCGTCAGGTGGTTGATCCGCGCAGCTTCGCCCCGGGCAGTTGCGGTCACCACTGAACTTTGCCATTGCCGCACCGTCTGCGATGGGCAATTCATCCCCTGCGAAGCTGGTTCACTCGCCGAGATTGCGGCGGAGCAGCGCGTCCAGTTTCGCGGGGGATAACACGGTGATCGTGTCGCCCTTGACCGATACCAGTTTCAAATCCCGAAACTTGGCAAGCGTGCGGGAAAACGTCTCACTCACCGTGCCGAGTTCTGCCGCCAGCACGCGTTTTGTCATGGGGAGCTTGATCACGACCGGCCGCCCGTCATCGCGTTTCGGGCAGCGCTTGACGAGCCAGTTCGCCAGGCGCGTTTCCACGTCCCTCATCGTAAGGTCTTCCAGTTGCCCGACGAGCACGCGCAGGTGACTGCTCATCGAGCCGAGCATGCGCAGGGCCAGTTCCGGTTGCTGCTTGAGCAACGCGATAATGCCCGCCTTCTGCACCAGCAACACCTGCGAGTCTTCGAGCGCCCGCGCATCAGCGGGATAACCGCGCTCCGACGCCAGCGCGACCTCGGCGAATGATTCTCCCGGCCTGAATACATGGATGATCTGCTCCTTGCCAGCGGCACTCACGCGGTGGACGTTGATTGCGCCTGTTTGGACGACGTAGAATCCCAAGGCGACATCGCCTTCGTGAAACAAGTATTCGCCCTTATCAAGCGATTTCACCGCGGCCACTGCCGCAATGCGCTCCATGTCCACCGACGGGAGGCCAGTGAATAGCTGGCAACCCCGCAGAGTGTTGACCAGGGCAATGGTTTTGAGTTCAGTCAGCCGCGCAGTCATGCGGCTGACATTCAACCAAGTTCCCGCCAAAAGTAAACCAGCCACTCCAGTCACATCCGCCGTATCGGCTCGCAAATGAACCGGCAAATGAATCACGTTATTCAAACAGCATGACCATCATGAAGTGAGGCCCGCAATTTCCCATCCTCCATCTCATAGGTGCGGTCAAATACATCCAACGAACGGTGGTCGTGCGTGACGACAATTACCGCCGAGCCGCGTTCATGGGCGACTTTCCGGAACAACTCCATCACCTGCCGCCCACGATGGCTGTCGAGTGCGGCGGTGGGTTCATCCGCGAGGATCAGGCTGGGTTGGTTCGCCAGCGCGCGAGCGACCGCCACGCGCTGCTGCTGCCCGCCGGAAAGCGCATCGGGCAGATTGTTCGCGCGTTCAGCCACGCCGAGATAGTCAAGCAGTTCCATCGCCCGCTGCCGGGCCGCGCGCGGGGCAACATCGTTGATTTCCATCGCCACCGCCACATTTTCGACCGCGTTAAGAAAGGGAATGAGGTTGGCCTTTTGGAATACAAAGCCGAGATGTTGCCGGCGGAAGGCGCGCAGGTCCACCAACGCACGTTCCCCTTCCATCACCGCCTCGCCGCCGATGACGATGCGGCCCGACGTGGGCGGATTGATCAATCCGACGGCGGTGAGAAAAGTGGATTTACCCGCGCCGCTCGGGCCGAGCAGTGCCACCACTTCGCCGCGCGATAGTTTGACGGAAACGTCTTTCATCGCCACCACTTCGGTATTGCCCGAGCCGTATATTTTCGTCAGCCCGATGGCCTCTACGGCCGGCGGATGGTTGGCGTTTGCGGTCATGACAGCACCTTGTTCGGTTCGACCCGCATGGCTTTGGCGATGCCAATCATGCTCGCCAGCACGGAAATGCCAAACACGATTACGGCAAGCTGGATCAGGTCCGGTGTCTCAATCACCACCAGACGCGGGAATTTCGGGAAGGCGAACGTGCCCAGCCAATAGGCCAGGGCGTAACCAAGTGCGCCGATGAGCAGCGCCTGCTGGAGAATCAAACTCGCGATGACGCGGTTGCGCGCGCCCATGAGCTTGAGCATCGCGATGTCGTGAATCTTGTCGAGCGTGAGCGTGTAGATGATCAGCGCCAGGATGATCGTCGAGATGATGATGAGCAGCACGCGGAACAGGCCGAGTTGCCGTCGCGCCTTGTCCACCATGCCGGAGAGCAGCAAGTCCACCTGTTGCTGCTTGGAATACACCGTCACATCCGGCCACATTTCGATGGTTGCCGCGACTTGGGCCGCATCCGCGCCGGGCTGAACGGTCAACATCACGGCACTGACTTGAGCCGGGGCGAGTGCGGGAATTCCCCGGGCTGAACCCACGGCGCGTTCGAGCAGAAGCGGCTGGGTTTGCCCCAAGTCCACGTTCGCAACTCGAGCGCGGCGCGACTGCCGCTCCAGGCGCAGGGCTTCACCCGGCAGATCAAACTGGATGGATTGCGCGTCGCGGGCGGTGAAAAAACCCAGGCCATCGCCACCCGAGCCGACCATGCCGCTCGTGAGGCCGACAACTTCATAAACGTCCTTGCCGAGCTGGACTTTCTCGCCGAGTTCCAGCTTCAGCGAACGGTCGGCGATCATTTCGTAGTGCGCTTGATGCAGCGCGCGACCGGCGACGAGCGGAATCCAGTCGCCGCGATCCTCCGGCCACGAGAGGCCTTGCACCACGATGCGGAGCGGTTTTCCGCGATGTTCGCGCTGGATGGTGTGTGACACAAAGCGTCGTGCGCTTGCCACGCCCGGCACGGCGCGGGCGCGATCTTCGAGGTTCGCCGGCACACGGGAAATTTCGGCGAACGGTCCACGCGTATCGCCTTGCACCACCCAAAGGTCTGCACCGATACGGTCCACGAGCAAGGTCGCTTCACGGATCAACCCGCGGTAGATTCCGCCCATGCCCATCACGATCATCAGCAGCAATCCGATGCCGACGGTCGTTAGCGCAAACCGGCCGAAGTTGTGGCGGATGTCCTTGGCCGCAAGGTTCATTTGGCTTTGATGCGTTGACCGGGCTTGAGCGGCGGTTGTTGTGGGCTTCTGGGCAGCAAAACTCTTTCGCCGGCAACCAGGCCCTGCACAACCTCCACCGAATCGCGACCACGCAACCCAAGGGTCACTTCCCGCCACGAAGCTTTGCCGTGTTCGGCAACCAGCACAGCTGGTTGGCCATCGCGCCATTGCAAACACGTTTGCGGGACGGCCAGCGCGTCTGATTTGCGCCCTGTTTCGATGAACACCTCGGCGCGTTGGCCGATGGTCCAGTTTGGTGGCAGTTCGCGCACACGAACGTCCACCAGAAACTCCCGCGTTTCGGGATCGGTTTCGCGCCCAAGTCGGGCGACCTCGCCGATATAATTTCTTTCCGCTTCCGAGCGAAACACCACACGCGCCTTTTGCCCAAGCGCCAGTCTGGCGGACGCGGTTTCGTCCACCCACGCGGAAACCCACAATTCGTTCGTGGAAATCAGTTGGAGCATGGAGCTGCCCGGCACAACAACTCCGCCGGGATCACGTTCGCGCTTCGTGATCAGTCCATCGTAGGGACTGCGAAGCTCGGAGAATGCCAGCCGCTCGCGTTGGTAATCCAGATTGCGTTCGGCGGTGATGACCTGTTGACCAGCTTCCACCGTGGCCGCGCGGGCGCGCTGCAAATCCGCTTCGGCGACGCGCAGTTGCTCGACCGCCTTGTCCATTTCGGCGGTGGAGCTCACTTTTGTGGCGAGCAATTCAGAGACGCGCTTGTGGTCCTGTTGGGCCTGCTGTTCGACGGCCCGGGCGCGGGCTTCATCCACGCGCACCCGCTCGGCGGTGGCTTTGGCGGCGGCGAGCGAGGCTTCGGCAACTTCAACCTGCCGCTTGAGTTCACCGTCATCGAGTCGCGCGAGCAACTGTCCCGCGTGGACGGTGTCCCCTTGATCCACCAGCACCTCGGCCAGTCTTTCTTGGATGCGCGGGCTGATTGTTGTTTTGACGCGCGCTTCGAGCGTGCCCGTGCCCATGACTTCGCCGACCACGACACCCGGTTTGACTTCAAACGCCTCCACCGGCACGGGCGCGAACTTCGCGCGGTAGACGACCACAACGACAATGGCAGCGAGGAGGAGCCACTTGGCCGATTTGCGAAGTGAGTTGCGAATCGAATCGGTCTTCATAATTTTCGTAAAGCGCGCAGTCGTGTGCCAACCGCAGCTTGGACAAAGAGTAGCCAACCAGCCTCTTCTTGGGCAGCGATGTTTGACTCACCGTTGCCGACTGAACGGACGACGGCAACCAGTTGGATCAACTCCTAAAACAGCACGGCGTCCACACGAAGCGCGTCAGGCCGCTTCCCGCCAGAAGTAAACCAGCCAGTCCGTGCCCGTGCCACGCTCTACTTTCGAGGCAAATCCCTGGCTGCCGAGCCGCTCAATCAACGGCGATGGCAGGAACGGCGCGACGATGATCAAGCCTTCGTCCGCCTTCAGCGCATCAATGCGGGCAAAAATCGGCGAACACGGCTCGATGCCCTGACGCAGCATTTCGCGCACATCCAGTCGCTTGAATTTCTTGAGGGGCGGCATCATGCGGTCGTTTCTACCTCGCTCCGTTGGAAGGTGCGTTGACGTGAGTCAAAGGCCTGCTTGAAATCCGGGACGGTTTGAAAACATGCGAGCAGACAGGTTGAACCACCGTTGTGGCCTCTGTCTGCTCTCATGTTTTCTAAGATCCAATCGCCTGCGCGAAATCCTCCAGCAGATCCTCGACATCCTCGATGCCGACCGAAACGCGCACGAGCCCGTCGCTGATGCCCGCGCGCCGGCGCTCGTCCGGCGTCATCAACCGGTGCGACGTGCGGCTGGGGACGCACACCAGGCTTTCCACCCCGCCCAGACTCAACGCGGGCATCACCACGCGCAACCGGCCCAACAGGCGATCCACCTGCGCTGGGTCGCGCAGTTCGAACGAGAGCATGCCGCCGAAGCCGCGCATCTGCCGGGCCGCAATGGCGTGGTCGGGATGTTCGGGCAGGCCGGGATAATTGACGCGGGCCACGGCGGTGTGCGTCTGGAGAAAACGCGCGAGCTGTCCGGCATTCTCGTTGTGCTGGCGCACCCGCAGCGCGAGCGTCTTCAAACCGCGTTCAAGCTGGTAACAGGCGTGGGCGTCCAACATGCCGCCATAAAGGGTGGCGCACTCGGCCAGCCGCCGGATGATCGCCGCGGACGAAACCACCACACCCGCGTTCACGTCGCTGTGGCCATTCAGGTATTTTGTCGCGCTGTGAATCACGACGTCAAACCCGAGCAGGATCGGGTTCTGGTTGATCGGCGTGGCGAAGGTGTTGTCCACGGTGGTCAATAGACCGCGTTTACGGCCGAGTTTGGCGATGGCCGCGAGGTCCACGCAGCGCAGCACGGGATTCGACGGCGACTCCACATACAGCAGCCGCGTGTTGGGTTTGAGGGCGGTCGCGAATTCCTCCGCCGTTTGGCAAAAGGAGATTTCGACGCCGAAGCGCGTGAGTTCCTTCGTGACCAACTGTTGGGTGCCGCCGTAGAGGTCCGTTTGAAAAGCCGCGTGGTCACCCGGTTTGAGCTGCGCGAACAGCAAAGTGGAAATCGCCGCCATGCCCGAGCCGAACACCAGCGCGTCCTCACCCTGTTCCAACGCCGCGAGCTTGCGGGCAATCACCCGCTGGTTCGGCGTGTTGAAGTAGCGCGGATAGATGTTCTGGTTGGCCGCGTTGGGAAACGCGTAGGCGGTGGAGGTGTAAATCGGGCTGCACGCGCCGCCGGTGGCCGGTTCAAGATGCGTTCCGGCATGGATGCAGAGCGAGGCGGGGCGAAGCGAAGAATTGTTCTGGCTCATGGCAAATGGGTTTTCACGCTGCGGACTTTAACCACCAGCACCCCGCGCGACCACGGGAAAACCATTTTGACTCGTTCCGCGATTGGCCCGGTGGTCTGCAACTCGCCCGTGCCAGCCACCGTGCAACCCTGGCCCTTTCCATCACTGTGCGGCACGTCGCGCGCCACAAACAGCAACTCGATGCGCGGGTCGCGCCGCAGGTTTTCGCCGGTCTGCTCGTAGCGCCACGCCGGGATGAGGATTTCGTCGTCCTTCAGGCCCAGGGCCAGCACATTGCGGGTCCAGCAGGCGGCCAGATGCGGACCGTCCGGGCCGGTCGTGGCAATGGCCACCGATTCGGACTTCTCGATCACTTCACGACAAACGCCTTCGATTTTGGTCATCGCTGTATTCGGCTTACGGTTTGAACAGGCGGTAGAACTTCGCCGGCACGGTGGCGGGCACGGTTATTGGATTCGTTGCCCCGCTGGGGGCGTTGGTCCAACTGCCCGACGTGAGGCTCAAGCGTTCCTGCAAGACCCAGTTCGTGCCGGTGGCGGGCGTCCATGAAATGCTCGCGAGGCCCGGTGCGCCTTTCGCAATGATGAGCGTGGGCGCGCCGTCGGTCTGCACCGCATGCGGCAACGCCCAGAAACCGCCGGCGACGGAATACTGGCCGTTGGTCATCGCCGCGCCGGCATCCGACTGGCCGATGGTGCCGCTGACGGAATACACGCCGCCGGTGCTGGTGCCGCCTCCGCCGTCCATGGTGTGCCAGTCAAGGGAGTAGCTTGGGGCAAGGGAGGTCGAGAGGGTGGCGATGTAGAATGCGACGGAGATGGAAAGCAGCATCAGCCGGGGCGCGACACACAAGGAACGAGGGCGTGATGATTTTTTCATGGTGACCGGGGGATAAAAGTTCAAGGTTCCAAAGCGATCCAGTTGACGGTGAATGAGACTTGCGGCTGACGGACAAAACGCAACGTGCCCTCCGGCTCACTGAAACTGTATTGCCCGTAATAGCTGATGGCCGGGACTCCGGTTGGCAGCACGATCAAGGAAGTGCCGCCCTGCGCGCCCGCTTCCGGGTCAAGTTGCGCGGGGGTGTTCCAGATCGTCCCGTTGGCATCGGTCGCCCGCGCATATTGCAATCGCCCGGCGGCGATGAAACTCATGGCGGGTGTTCCGCTGACGACTTGCAGCGAAAGGTCCGCACCGTAATCGCCCACCAAGCCGGGCGTTCCCCAGGTTGCCCCGTCGGCGTCGTTGGCGCGGACAAACCACGTGCCGCCCGCAGGCCGGGCGTAGCCAACGGCCGGGCGTCCGTTCACCACCGCCAGCGAAGTCTGCCAGCCGTGCGTGGCGTCCACCGTGACGGGTGCGCCCCACGCCGTCCCGTTGGCGTCGGTCGCGCGGATGTATTTTACCGCGCCCGCGGAATAATCCTCATAGCTGATGGCGGGCTGGCCGTTGATGATGGCCAGCGAACAGGTGCGCCCGACGTCGCCCGACGCTTGCACTGCTACGGGGGCGCCCCAAGTGGTGCCGTCGGCATCGGTGGCGCGGGCAAATTTCAAATCCCAGTTTGGCCACTCAAACCAGGCAATGGCGGGGTTGCCGTTCACCACGGCAAAGGAGAGGTAGCTGAACGAGGTGCTGGTGGATGCGACGACGTTGACGGGCGCACCCCAGGCCGTGCCGTCCACATCCGTGGCGCGAACGAATCGCACCGCCCCGGTGACGGAATGATACGCGATGGCCGGGTTGCCGTTGACGACCGCCAGGCGCATGTAGTTCTGGCCGCCCGAGTCGAGGAAGAGTTTGAGCGGTGCGCTCCAAGCACCGCCGGTTGAATCGGCGCGAAGATATTGGATGGAAGCGGGCGACCCGCCCGCGCAGAGGGCCGGCGCGCCATTGACGATGGCGGCGGAGGAATACGTGCCGGCGGTGGAAAGCTTCTGCACCGCGGCCGGAGAACTGAACCGTCCGGTGAATCCGGTGGCCGACTGGCTCTTGACATACAGCGTCGCTTCCAGCCCCAAGGATGATGGATAAATCGGCTGCAATCCCAGCGTGACGACGGGCGCGTTGCTGAACGCCGGACTGAATGTCACCCCGAAATCCGCCTGACCGAAGTCTAGGGCCAGCGCGCTGGACGACACGCTGCCGGCGCGCGGCGGCTTGGCCAGTTGCGCGGCGGTAATCGCGCCCGGGGCGATGTTGCCGGCTTCGATTGCGCCCGGGGCCAATTGTGTGCTGCCCACCGCCCCGGGCGCGAGTTTCTCCGAGGTGATCGAAAAATCCGGCACATTGCCCGCAGTGATGGCGTAGGGGGCGGGCGTCAACGGCTGGCGTGGAGTCAGCGTGCTGAATCCTGCCACCCCGTTGGTGCGCACGGCGATTTCGAGCCAGCGATCCTCGCCAGTGAACACCCCCCGGCCAAAGTCCAGCGTCACCATGAACAGGCCGTTGCTCACGCTGGTGGCTGTGGTGTCGAGCGGCCCGGCGACAACCCCGCTGCCACCCGCCGAGTCGTAAATCGTGAATCGCAGATCGTAAATCCCGCTGGCCGGATTCGCGTCGTCGTTCAGGCGACCTTGGTAGGTGAACGCGGTGCCTTGGGCCAGCAAGGCTGAAGGCTGAAGGCTGAAGGCTGAAACCAGCGCGAGGCTGGCGATTCGGAGCAAGTGTTGGGTTTTCATTTTGGCTCACTATGATTCTGGGTGGTAAGGTTGCAGTCGCACGCGGTAGTAGCGCGGGCCGTTGGTCGCGCCACTGGGATGCACAAAGTTGGTCACCGATTCGCCGGTGCCGGGCATGGTGAGCGGCGCGCTGAGGTCGGCGAAGGGCTGGACCAGCTCGCCGTTGGTCTGCACGACATAGCTCCTGCCGCCGACCGTCGTCCACGTAACCCGCAGATCACCGCCCTCGGGCTGGAGCGCGGTGATGCGGAAGACCGACGCGGCATCGTTTGGCTTGGTGCCGGCCAGGAATTCGTTGAGGTTGGACGCGCCGTCGCCGTCCAGATCCAGCGTTGCGTCGGCGGCGTTGGTTTTGCCGAGGCCAAACTGGTCTTCCCACCAGTTCGGAAGGCCGTCGGCGTCGGTGTCCACCATCACCAGATCGGTCAGCCGCATAGTGCTCTCCCCGGCGTAAAGCACCGTGAAACGGGCGTAACCCTCGGTCGTGGTCAGAGTGCCGCCGCTCGGGACGTTGGCAAAGGCGCCCAGCACGGGCGTTCCGCCACTCAACACGGTGAAGCTTGCGCCGTTGGTCATCACGCTGGCGAAGTTGTTGACCAGCGTGACGGCCAGCGTGCCGCCCAGCGCGACGCTGCCGGCCACGTTGACGACATCGAACTGGCCGGGCGCGTAGCCGCCGATTTCCAATCGCACTCGGGATGAGTTGGCCAGCACGAGGTGCCCGGTGAGGTTGAGCTGACCAGGCGAGGAGCCGGGTTGGATCGTGCCGTGGTTGGTCACGCTGCCGTCCAGGGTGGTTGAACCGGTGAGCGTCGCATTGGTGCAGAGGGTCAACCCATTGGTCATCTGGACGGTGCCGCCGTCCAATGTCATGGTCACCTCGCTGGTGCCGCAGCCAAACGCGGTGAAACTGCTCATGTCAACGATAGCGTCGGGAGCGTTGGACGCTATCGTCAAATCACCAGTGACGGTCGTGAGTGAACCCACATCAATGACCGTCGCGTTGGTGTTTCCGCTCACGCTCAAATCTCCGCCGACCGCAGTGAGCGACCCCATGTCAATGGGGTCCGCCGACGTATTCGTGTCGACCGTCAAGCCACCCGTGACGGTCGTGAGTGAACCCACATCAATGACCGTCGCGCTGGTGTTCCCACTCACGCTCAAATCTCCGCCGACCGTAGTGAGCGACCCCATGTCAATGGGGTCCGCCGACGTATTCATGTCGATCGTCAAGCCACCCGTGACGGTCGTGAGTGAACCCACATCAATGACCGTCGCGCTGGTGTTCCCGCTTACGCTCAAATCTCCGCCGGCCGTAGTGAGCGACCCCATGTCAATGGGGTCCGCAGACGTATTCATATCAACCGCCAAGTCACCACCGACGGTCGTGAATGAATCCATGCCAATGGCCGTCGCGTTGGTGTTCCCACTCAGGCTCAAATTCCCGCCAACGCTCGTGAGCCCGGTCATGTCCACCGTCGTCAGGCTGGGGTTCTCCGCGATGGTGAGGTCACCGGCCAGCGCGCTGACCCAGGGCAGGTAGAAGGCCGTTTGCTGGCTGTCGTTGGTGAGGATGATTGAATCCGGCACCACGTAACGGATGCGCCCCTGTTCAGAACTGGCAATGAGCAATCCGCCGCCGGGCGCGAGCGCCAGGCTGCTGATGAAGTTGAACCGGGCGTCCAAGGCCGGGCCGCCGTCGCCACTGAACCCCCCATTGGTGCCGCCGGCAAACGGCGCGAGCTGGCCGGTGGCCAAGTCCACCACGAACACCCGCGTGTTATCGGCGATGTAGAGCTTGCCGGCATCGCTGCTGACCACCAGATCGCTGAAATCACCGAGCGCCATGCTCGTGGCCGGCCCGCTGCCCGGGATGTTGGTGCCGCCGCCCGCAACCGTGGTGATGAGGCCCGTGGCGGCCGCGATGCGGCGGACGGAGTTGGTCCAGGTGTCCTGCACGAAGACGTTGCCCGCGCGGTCGGCGGTGAGGCGCCGGGGCGAGAGTGAGGCGCTCGTGGCCGGGCCGCCGTCGCCAGCCGTGACGCCAGTGTTTCCGCCGCTGCCTAAATATCCGATGCCGGCAATGGTGGTGATGATGCCGGTGACGGGATTCACCTGGCGGACGCGGTCGTTGAACACGTCGGAGATGGAAAGCCGGCCGGCCCCGTCGGTGCAGACGGTCTCCGGGAGGGCGAACCAGGCCGACGTGGCCGGGCCGCCGTCACCGCTGAAACCGAAGCCGGCGAGACCGGTGCCCGCATAATTCGAGATGAGGCCATTGGTCAGGTTCACCTTGCGCACGCGGTTGTTGTCGCTATCGCACAGATAGAGAGCGCGCCGGGCGCGGTCCACGGCGATGCTGGTGACGCCGCTGATCGTGGCGTTGGTGGCCGGCCCGCCATCGCCCGTGTCGCCAAAGGTGCCGTTGCCGGCCACGGTGGTGATGATTCCGGTCGCGGGAGCGATGGCGCGGATGCGGTAGTTGCCGTTGTCAGCAATGTAGAGTGTGCCGTCCGGACCAATGGCCATGCCGTAGGGCTCTCTGAACGCGGCGTTGGTGGCCGGCCCGCCGTCGCCGGAAAAGCCGAACACGCCCTTGCCCGCGATGGTGATGACGGTGCCGGAAGCCGCCGGCGCCTGGGCGCGCAGCGCGAGCGGCGCAAGGATCAGGAAGGCGGTGGCGATGCACCGCAGGATCGAACGCGATTGTCTTCTCATAGGAGTCTCCATCGTCACCACTGTTGCTGGTTGTTCTTGTCTGGGATTCCGCCTTGCGTTCGTGGCTTCATGGAGGGTTGAAGTGGGGGTTCAAGGCTTGAACAGGCGATAAAGGCGCTGACCGGTGGCGGTGTTGGTCACGACGTTGTTTGTGCCGACAAGGGACGGCGGCGGCGACACGGCGGTCCAGTTGGTGGTGTTCAGATTCGTGTTGGATTGCAGACCGAAGCCGGCGGCGTTGTTGGTCGCCCAGAGCAACCGCACGGACGCGGGCGGAATCCGCTCAATCGCCAGCACGGGCCGGAAGACCCCGCTGATTTGCGTCAGCACCACGTCGTTGCCGTCGCCGCCGGTGTAGCTGAGGCGAAATTGTTCGCCGTTGAAGGTCAGGACGCTGTTCTGCGGCCAGCCGGTGAACGTGCCCACCACCGCGTCCGCGCCGTCGTTCTTGATGAGGACGAACTGGTTGCTCAGGGTGGACGGGAAGGTCAGCGCGCCGGCCAGCACGATGCCGTTGAGGTTCACCGTGCCGCGCACATCCAACTGGTCATAGCCCGCGCCCGGCGTCGTGCCCGCCATTTCGATTAACAGCAGCCCGCTGCCGGTGCCCGACGCGTTGAAATTGCTGCACGTGAGAATGCCGGGACTGGTGCCGGGCGTGACCAGGCAGCCGACGCTGTTCGGGGACACATTCGCGACCTTGCCGGACCCCTGCAACCGTCCGCCGTTGAGAGTGAGCGGGCTGCTGCGGATCTCGCCGTCCACCTGCAACGTGCCGGCGTTGATTGTGGTCGCGCCGGTGTGGGTGTTCGTGCCGCCGAGAATCAACGTGCCGTTGCCGCCCTTCACGACACTGCCGGCGTTGCCGATGCCGCCGTCAAAGACACATGTGACGCCCGATCCCGGACTGACGGTCAGGAAGCCGCCCGCACTCACATCCACCGCGCCGCGCCCGTTCAACGTGCCGATGCTCTCCGAATTCGCATTGGGTTCGAACATGCCGTTGGTCATGGTGACGTCGAAGCCGTTGGCAATTTGATGGGAATCCGCGAGATGCAGGGTGGGCGACTTGCCGGGCTGGCCGTCGCCGATGACGACGTTGCCGGGAATGGCGGCAACGCCGGCGGGTTTCATGAGGTCGAAGTAGCCGTCCCGGACCCACGTGCCGCCGGAATAGGTGTTGGCGGCGCTGCCCGCAAACTCGAGCCGGCCACTGCCCTCCTTGATGAACCGGCCCGCGCCGCTGATGGTGTTCGTGAGGGTGAGCACGGTGGCGGAGACCCAACTGCTGCCGGTGACGTGGATGGTGCTGTCGGTGGCCAGCGTGACCGCGCCGGCCCAGACCTTGTTGCTGTTGGCACCGCTGACGCGTAGGGCACCGTTCGTGCCGCCGACGCCATGCCCGTGAAGAATGAGCGTTTGCGGGTAAGGCGAACCGCCTGTGAGATACAAGGTGGCGCCGTTGGAGACGGTCACGGTGGGGTTGGCAACGAAATGGCCCAAGGCCGTGGTCGAAGCAGGTTGGACCGTGCCGGCGGCAACCCGCAGCGACGAGGTGGCCAGGTAGCCCGGCCCCAATAGCAGTCGTCCCGGTCCGGTCTTGGTGACGCTGCCGGCGGCGATCGTGGGCGGGCTGATGCGGAGATTGACCTCCTCGCCGCTGCCGGTCACGTTGATGAGGGCGTTGGCGGCGTCAAGGACCAGATACCCGCCGCCGTCAATCCGTGATTGATACTCGCCAGTGGCGGTGATCGTGCCGGACACGTGAAGTTCCGAACTGGAGGGCACGGTGGCGTGAGCGCCATTGTTGAGAGTCAGGCTGCTGACGGTTGGAAACTGGCCGTTCGGGATGGGTGTGCAGTCAAACCATCCCGAGTCGTTGACCGTCACCGCCGTGGAAGACGAAAGCTGCCCGCCAGCCAGCAGGCGGACCACATCGTCGTCCTCACTGCCGGCACCATCACCGACCACGAGATTGCCCGGAATGGCTGTAAGCCCTGGCGCATTGGTGAGTTCCAGGGTGCCCGCGTTGACGAAGGTGCTGCCCGAATAGTTGTTGTTCAGGGACGTGTTGGCGAACCGGAGGATTCCATCGCCCAGTTTGGTCAAATTGCCCGGGCCAGCGACACGCCCTTCGAAGTCCCCCACGATAAAGGTGCTGCTTGAACCCCAAACACCGATTGCCGCGTCGCTGGCCAGCGTCACCCGCCCGGCCCACTTGCGCACGCCGTTCGTGAACTGCAGCGCCCCGTTGCCGTCGCCGTTGCCGTTCAGCGTCAGGTTCCAGTCAAAGAAATTGCCCGTCCCCGTCATCCGCAGCACGGCGTTGTTGCTCACCACGACATCGCCCTCGGGCGCGTTGCCGCTCCATTCCAGCGTCCCCGCCCTCACGGTCATCGGGCCGCTGGAGTTGTATTGCGAACTGATCTGCATTGTCCCGGGGCCATCCTTGACCAAACCGATGCCCGCGCCGCCGTCAATGTGGTAACTCACGACCACGTCTGGATTGGCGGTGCCGTCCGCCACCGTGAACGTGCGGGTGGCGGCGAGTTCAATCACTCCATCTATCCAGGCGGTGGTGTCGGAGGCGAGGCTTGTGACGTTGCTGAGCAGCGTCAGCGGGGCGCCGCCCACGGCATCGAGACGTCCACCGGCCAGTTCCAGCGTCCCGATTGATTCCGCCGCCCCGTTGTTCCGCTGGAGCAGGCCGGACTTGTTCACCCGGACGCTCGCGGCATCGGCAATCTGGTTGGCCCGCAACAGTTCGACCACGTCGGCCTCCACGCCGCCCACGCCGTCACCGATGGTCAGGTTGCCCGGGATGGCGGTGACGTTGGTTTTGCTCAAGCGCAGGATGCCTTCGTTGACCGTGGTGATGCCCCTGTAGGTGTTGGCGTCGATGCCGTGCAGGAGCAGCACGTTGGTGCCGCTCTTGACCAGGCCGCCGGAGCCGGCGATGGGACTGGCAATCTCGGTGACGCCGTTGCCCCGGACGGTGAGGGTGCCCAGCAGGCTGACGTTGGTGCCGCGCAGGCGTAGGGTCGCCGCCGCGTTGGAAACCGTGATGACGGGCTTGAAGACCATGCCGAGCGCCGCGTCAACCGTCACGGTGCCGCTTGCCTGGCCGCAGGCGACGAGGTTGCTGGCCACGATGGGATTGCCGCGCAGCACGTAGCCCGAAGCAAGCAGCGTCACGCTGGCGAAGTTGCGGTTGGGGCTGAAATTGTTAGTGGTCACCAGCCGCGCCGCGCCCGACGGAAAAACCAGGTCGTCACCATTGGCCGGGGCGGTGCCGTCAGACCAGTTGGCGCCCGTGGCCCAGTTGCCGCTGCTGCTGCCGTCCCAAGTCTTGGTCGTCGCGTGCGCGGGACGCAGCGCGAGCAGACAAGTTAGAAACGTCCCGCTGAAGATCAGGAGGATGCGGACGCAGCCGACGGCGGCCACTTGGTGAATGCGGCGCGGGACGCGGTCCGTCCGGAAGCTTGGCGTCTTCATGACTGTTTCTTCCAATGCTGCCGGATTGGCAGACCGGAAATGGAAGAGTAGCCACGCCCTAACCCATGCGCGGAACCCGCCCAGCCATCCGCAATCCATGCATCACACGCCGCGCCGTCGGACGATGAACGAATGATCCGACAGGCACTGTGCCTTGCAAAACGCTCCCCCGCGCGCAACCACAGTTGCGCCGGGCAGGCGATCCGTAGGCGAGGTATGCTTATGCCTTTTTTAATCCGGCCGAATGGTTCGGGATTTGACCCAAGTCAAAGATTTGTGAGTTTTCACCTCCAACTCCCGCCTGCCAACCCCTCGATTTCAGCCGCCGAATCTGTTGGGACGGCTGAAAACCATGCGCCCCGGTGGGGCGAGCCAGCGAGGCCGGGCGGTCAGCAGACCGGCCTCACGGCAGCCAACCTCATTTCAACTCTTCATCGGCCGGACCAGCAGAACCGGCAAAGGGAACGGAGCCGGTCAACGGCGGCGGCGGCGGAGTCAGGCTGGCCAGCGCGGCTTTGAACGCGGACATGTCCTTCACCACATCCCCCACGAGACAGTCAATCAGACTGCGCCGATGCTCCGGGTAGCGCTCGGTGAAGGTGCGGAAGCTGAAGTTCGGATCATAGAACGCGTGGATCAGCCGGCGCACGGAATCCACCCCGTCCCACAACGCCGGCTCGAACGCGCCCAGGCGTGCGGCAGAAACGTCATTGGCCGCCAGCGCGTCCTCAATGCAGTTGGCCGCCAGTTCCGCCGAACCGAGCGCGAGAAACAGACCGGAGGAATAAATCGGATCGAGAAACGCGCGGGCGTCACCGATCATCACCCACCCGTCGCCGCAGGTCTGGCGGTTGAGATAGGCCAGTTGGCGGAGGCCGCGCACCGGGCCAACGCGTTGCGCAACGGTCAACCGCTCGCTCAACGACCCGCACCGCGCCACTTCCCGCTCGAAGATGGACTCCGCTGTGCCGCCGGTGCCGAAGAGATATTCCGGGTCCGCCACGATGCCCACGCTCACGATGTCCTCGGGCAGCGGGATATACCAAAACCAGCCGCCGCCCGGGATGAGGAACATGGTGGTCTCGCCGGCATCAATGCCCGGGAGACGCTCTCCACTGCGGTAATACCCCCACAAGGAGGCTTTTTTCAGCCCCGGCACGTTGCCCTTGAGTTTTAACTGCCGGCCAATCACCGTCGCGCGGCCCGAGGCGTCCACCACCACTTTCGCGGCAATGTTCTGCGTGCCCGTGCCGTTGCTCACGACCATCCCCGTGGCGCGCGGCCCGTCGAACCGCACCTGGTCCACCGCCACGCCCTCGCGCACTTCCACCCCCGCCTCGCGGGCGTGATCCAGCAGCATGCGATCAAAGAGCGACCGCTCGACCTGCCAGGTGCGCGCGCCGTCACCCGGAATCGTCTCGGAAAAATAAAATGGAGTGGCTTCCTTGCCGTCGGGCGGGACGAACCGGACGCTGTATTTCTCCGGAAAGGGCGAGGCTTTCAACTTCGGCAGAAACCCCAGCCGGTCGAGGATGCCGTAAGTGTGCGGCACGAGGGATTCGCCGATGTGGTAGCGGGGAAACGCGGACTGCTCGCAGACCACACAGCGGCGTCCGCGGCGGGCGAGAAAGGTCGCGAGCGCCGCGCCGCCGGGACCACCGCCGATGACGGCGACGTCGTATTGGTTTGAAGGAGGAGGAATTGATGGCTTGCTCATAAGGATTTAGTTGCGTTTCGTGGTGGAGTCGTGACCAGCCGACCGGTCAATGGTGGTAATGTTGGAACAGGCTGGCGAGCAGCAGCAACTCAGGATGGGGCGCGGCGAGCTTGGGCAGCACGAGCCGGATGCGCGAGCGATGGGCCGCCAGTTTTTCCCGGAGCGGACGCAGATCCTGGGTCTTGTCCCAGTGTAGTTTGTTCAAATCCAGAATCAGGCGGCTGCGGCTGCGGGCCAGGGACTCGCTAATCCGTTCGCCCAGCCCCTCGGCCTCCAAGGTTGAAAGGACACCTTCCAACCGCATCCAGACTTGTTGCTTGGCATGTTGCAACTCGACCTGGATGGAGAACTCCGGCGAAGTCACCTTGCGCTGAAATTCCTCCCATCTGGCGAAGCCGCCTCCACGCTCCCCGGGCAGGCGATACGTGGTGCGGATCAATTTGGGGTGCTGAAACCAATTCATCTTGAGGGTCAGCGCCGTCCACAATGCGGCCCCCACCGCAAGCACGGAAGTGCCACGCTCGCGCAGCGTGGGCTGGCCCAATTCGGCATGGATGCGCCGCTCCAAGTCATCGATCCAACGGCGCACGTAGGTGTTCGGTCCGAGCAATCGCCCGGCGAGAAACACCGGATACGCGGTGCGCAGTTCGGCGGCGTAGTATTCCGCCTTTTGGCGGAGAATGGGATTGGAGGAATGCTTGAGCTTTTGATAACCCAGCAGCCGGGCTTCCAGCACCCGATAGATGCTCGGCCCGAGCCGGTGAAAATCCTGCTCGAAACACCAGCGCTGGATGTCTTCAATTTGCTCCGGCGAGAGCGTCGGATGTTTCATCATCGTGCAAAACCCATCCGCCCGCCGATAGAACAGGTCCTTGTCGGTCGTGTAGATGTCGTGCAACAGATTCTCTTTGATGACTCGCTCGTGGAACGGCGTGCCAGGCACGGGTCCGTAAATCAGGAACTGCGCCAGAGCCGGTTTCGCTTTCATCAGGCCGTCCAGTTCCTGCGCCACGACTTCCGGAGTTTGATAATCAAAACCGACAATCATGGAGGCCAGCACGGTGATGCCATGGTCGCGAAACTCCTTGAGGATCTCGTTGGCGGGCCGGCCCTGTTGCTTGGCGTAATTGGAGCGCGTTCCCTCGTAGCCGATCCAGAAGCCGTCAATGCCCATCTCCAGTATTTCCTCCACGGTATATTGGCTGATGGCCTTGATGCTGGAAAAGGCAAAGATCGAGAGCTTCTTCCCGCCCTTCATCACGCAATCGCGAAATTCCATCGCCCGTTTTTTGTTGAGCAGGAAATCCTCGTCCAGAATCAAGAACACCAGCCGGGGATCAAGATCGAGATAACGTTCCGCCACGGCGTAAATGTCTTTGCCTTCGGGCAGCAGCTTGATGTGTTTGCGCGAAAAGAAATGGGACGTGCAACAGAAGTCGCAGCCATTCGGACAGCCAAGCCCGGCGAAGATTTTCCCTGTCCCGGAGACTTTGATGCCAAACACCTTCAGCCAGCTCACGATCAGCGGGTGTTTGTAGGGCATCGGAATAGGGGGTTCGCCCAGCAACCGGCGAAAGAACGCCACGCCCTCCTCGCGGCAGATGTAATCCCCGTAGGGTTTGAGCACTTCATCCTTGAGCACCGTGCCGTAACCGCCCAAAACAATCTTGCTGTGCGGTGAATACTGGCGGATGAGCGCAACGGTTTCCTTCATCTTGTGCATCACCGCCATCAGGAAGGAGACGCCCACGTAATCGTAGCCCTTTTTGAGTTCCTGGATCAGTTCGCGCTTCGAGGGGTATTGCAACACCACGGTGGGGGCGTCGAGATTTTCGGCGATGTATTCCAGCCCAAAGTGGATGTTGACCGTGCGCGGACTGAAGATGCCTTGTGCGCGGAGGACCTGCCGGTAAAGCAGTTCATAACCCACCGAGGGAGCATCGCCGTATTCCGGCCCCAACGGGCGGCACACACTGGTTAGCAGGATTTTTTTACTCATGGAGTTTTGTATAAACATGGTGGATTAGGTTTGCACAATAAAATTGCGGTCACGGGCAGGCTCACGAGTAACGGATGGTTTGGAAGCGGGCGTCGTAAAAAGCCGGCAGCAGCCGGTCCACGCGCAGCAATCCCGCACGGGTCAGTTCCACGGCGCGCTCATTCCACGTCAGCCAGCCGTCGTCCGCGAACGCCTTTAAGGGCGCGGCGAAGCGCTCCAGCGGATCCACGCCGAAGCGTGCATGCAGCGGTGCCAGGTCCACGCGGCCCAGCTTGAGTTGGAGAATGAACTCGCGGATGAGCTGGTCGCCCGGTGTCAGCGGGAAGGCGCGTTGCAGGGGCAACGCGCCACCGGCCAAGGCGGCCTCGTAAGCTTCGAGTTTGGTTTGATTCTGGTAATGCACCCCGCCCACGTAACCGAACGACGCCACGCCCAGGCCCAGCATGTCCGCGCCGCGCCAGAGCAGGTCTTGATATCGGAAGGGCTGCCGGGCCGGATCACGCACCAGATTGTAAGCACTGGTGGCCGTGTAACCCTCCTCCTCAAACGCCCGTCGGCCCGCGTCCAGCCGCGCCCGCTTGACCTCCCAGGAAGGCGGCGGCGTGGGCAGCATTCCCGCCTCGAATTCCCGCGCCAGCCTCGTGTTGCGCGGGATTTCCGTCTGGTAAAGCGTCACCGCGTCCGGTTGCAGTTCGAGCACCTGCTGGAGGGTCGCGTGCCAGTGCGCGTCGGTTTCGCCCAACAGCCCGCACATCAAGTCGAGGTTCACCTGCGCAAATCCCGCCGCCGCGATCAACACATACGCCCGGCGCACGTCCGCCGCGCGATGCACCCGGCCATTCAACGCGAGCAACCCGTCGTCGAAACTCTGCACGCCCATGCTCACCCGCGTCACGCCGGATTCGCGCAGGGCCGCCAGCAGCTCGCGCGTCACGGAGCGCGGTGCGCACTCGAAGGTGATTTCTTCCGCCGCGTCCCAACGGAACGCCGCGCGCAAGCCGGTCATCAGCCGGCTCAGTTGGGCCACGCTCAGAAGCGACGGCGTGCCGCCGCCGAAATAGCCGAAGGCCACGGGTCGCTCCTTCACCGCCGGTTGCGCCGCGTAAAGCGCCGCCTCCCGCATCACCGTGTCCAGGTAACGGTTGATCACCGCCGCCGGTTGCCCGATGTAGGAGAGGTAGTAGCAGTAATCACACTTGTGATGACAAAACGGCAGGTGGACATAGACACCCAACGGCACGGAAGTCGGGTGCCGCCCCAACGCATCGTGCAACGCCGGCACTTGCGCCTCGGTCCAGGCTGAGAACGGTGGATAGGCCGCGACGAAGTAGTTGCCCACCACCGGCTCCGCCGCCGCTGGACGCGAATAATCGTCCCGCGCATCCGGCGCGGCTGCGGCCGACTGAAGCCATGATTGGGTTTGAGGCAACATGATGTGAGAAATTTAGAGCCTTGCCACAGCCCAGTGCCAATTGCCCTCTGACTCCAGTGGACTCAACTCCGACATTCAATCGCCAGCGCACCCCAGCCAGACGGTCAGCCCGCTCAGGTTTTTGGCGGCGAGCGATCAAACTCCGCCAGGTAACAGGGCGGACTGGCGCTTTTCATTGGCTCGTCCGCCGCAGCGGCAGGCGTGGGTGTCATCGCCGAAGTCAAGGTGTTGGCGGCAGTCTGGGAACGACCCGGGAAATCTGGCGCATCAAGCAACTGCTGGAGCACGCGCGCCGCCTCCTGCGGATCAAAATCCTCATGCTTGCGTTTCTTCACGCCGAGTTCGCTCAAGTCCAGATGCTTGTCCGCCTTCAAGCCGTGCCGCGCCAGAATCTTCGCCGCGCACTGCAATGGGCAACCGTCCAGCGCGATGATGGGCCGCCCGGACAAGGCAGTTTTCACCAACGGCTTCACGTCGCCGCCCACACCCGCGATGCAGGACATCTCCGCGACCTTGAGCCGGTCCAGCTTCACCGCAATGTGATTGGCCAACTGCGCCGCGCTTGATGCGCCGGAACAGGCGTAAACCAACGGAAGCTTTTTGTCGTCATTCATGCCACGCGAGCCTTTTGACTCACGCTCCCAAGGGTAAAGAACCTGACGACGACGGGCTTTGACCTACGTCAAGGCTTCTTGCCACGGCTTTCCTAGAATGTCTGAGTGAAAATCTCTGATGCAAGGCAGCCTCATAGTGGCGACTCGTGGTTGAACGACGAGGAGATTGGCGCGCCATTTCATCGCTTTCAAACCCTCAAGGCATCAAACTTTCCTGCGGCGGCAAAGTGTTTCGCCGAATTCAAAATCGCCATCACTCGGCGGATTCAGTGGGAAGAAGCCGAGGTCTTTCCCGAGTTCCTTCATAGAGTTGGAGGCGGCTTGGAAGGCACTTGCGATTTGTTGCGGGAGGAGCACCGGGAAGTGATAAAACTGCTAGCCGCCATCGAGGCGAAGTTAAGCCGCTTGGACAGAGCGACCGATACCGAGGAGACCGCGCTGCAAAGGCTGCTGGCCGCACACAATCACAAGGAGCACACCATCGTCTTTCCGGCACTGGAATGACAGCCACGGTTTTTGTTCGGCTATCGCGTGTTGAGTGACCAACACCAGGTTTCCAGTCATTTCAAAACACCTCGACTCTTAAACCGGTGTCCCGCCTGACACGACGTGCAATATCGGACAGTGTTTTTAACGGCAGATGTGCGCAGTTCGGGCGATGCGGCGGACGATGCGCCGAGTAAATCTGAACCAGCGAGATTTGCGCGCCCGCCTGTTTCAATTCCAGCAGCCGGCGTCCGTATTCCTCAATCTCTTCGGTTGGCGGCTCTAGTCCGTCCAACAATGGAAACAAGCTTTGCACCACGACCGGGCGCGTCTTGGCTATGCTATGGATGTTGTCCAACACTTCTTTCAGGCTGATGCCAGGCCGATTGATGCGATTCATATAGGGTTGTGTGCCAGCATCCAGTTTGACCCAGATTTCGTCCCAAGATGCAAATAGACGCAGGGCACGTTGAACATCGGGCAATCCAAGGCCCGTTGTGTTGGTGACAAGAACGAGTTTGAATGGATGCTGTTCCTGTGCCCGCCGATGGACAACTGTTTCGACAGCCTCACGGAACTTCGGACATAAGGTCGGTTCGCCATCGCCGCTGAGTGCTACTTCCTTCAGTTCCAGCAATTCGTCAGGCACGTTGCGCAACCACGGAATTTCCCGCATCCGCTCTTCCTTGGCCATGACAAGCAACTCATCCAGTTCGCTTAGGAGGATGGCGATGTCCACCTCCCGGTCGCGCACGGGACGGTCGCGGTCAATTTCACAATAGGCACAGTCGAAATTACAGTGATGGTCCGGCGTGAGGTTGATGCCGATGGAAAGGCCGTGCGCACGCTGCGAGATCACCGCATAAACAAACCGCTTGTTAAGATAATCCCGAGGGTGTCCGAACACGGTGTTGTTTGCTCCGTCGGCAGATTGCGCGGGAGCGCCGTTCAAGGATTCATTCTGTAGGCACATGACGGCTTTAGTTCGGTGCGGACACTCCTGTATCGTCGGAAAAATCGGCGGGCCGATTCCAATTCAAAAAGTTCGAGGTTTCACGCGGGGTCGCAGCAAACGTCCGCACGGCTCGTTCGCCCAAGCAAGCGGAGGCAAAAGCGCGTGCTGAATAATGAGACCTGGCAATGGCCGCAAAAGCAAATGCATGACAGCGTTTAGGATATATCGCCGCCATCGGCTCAAGCTGCCCGTTCAGTTTTGGGACGACGCCGGTCAGGCGGTCACAGGCATTTTGCATTCTGCCCAGGAGTGTCAGGCTCATCCGGGGCAAATCAACCGCGAGCACGAGCAATAACGGGGAAGCACACTCGTATAACCCGCGCTCGATTCCACCCATAGGTCCAAAGCCTGGCTCAAGATCGAACAGGACTGGGCACTTCAATGCCGAATAGTCTCCACCGGCACGGCCCGAGATGAAGATTTCTTTGATGCCTAGCGCGCGGGCCTTCTCCACGGCCAGTTGAATCAAGGGCTTGCCGCCAACTTCCATCCACGCCTTGTCGCGGCCCATGCGCTTGGACTCGCCGCCCGCAAGGATGAGAGCACTGAATTGCATATCAACACCCTTCCCGATGAAGCCTGCCATCCGTCAAGATGCGGCAACGCAATCCTGCCCGGCCACGCAACCACTCTTCCGCGCCCGGCCCTAGCGCCGAGTTCATCCAGTAACATGGCCTGCTTTCCTCCACGCCCTCGAATCGCACGCCCTGCACCTCGAATTGTTTCCCGATCAGCCCATTCAAATCTGCGCCGCGAGTAAAGGCATTGCGTCTGGTAGCCAGTGGTTGGGCGTCAGGCAGATTCAATTCGCGCCGCAGCGCCTCCAGCACTTCCATTGCAAAAAAGGTTATCTGCCCCTTGTAGTTCGCCTTGTAATCAAAGAAACGGTCGCCGCGAATCCCACGTCCAGCAACGCATTCGATATGTTCAACGACTACAATCGGATGCCCACCAGCCGCCTGCCCGTGATGACCAAAGAAATTATGACCGGGCGAAACGCAAAGATGTTCAACGCGCAACATAGTTGCCAAATTATTTCATGATGCCGACGCCAACTCCAGACTGGCCGTTGCTTCATAGGTCTCCAGACAGCGGCTGCACAAGCTCTGCTCCGGCTGCCACGCGGGAAACTCCGCCGTGATGCGCTGGAGAATTGCCGGTGGCAACACCGTCGCATCCGCCCATTGGAATGTCGGAAAGTCGCACAACGGGCAGGACGCACCCGGCTCGGGCCGATGCGCATCGCGCAACCCACGCGGGTCGGCAATCAGTGCGAGGAAATCCGCGTGGTGCGGCGCGCGGCATTCCCAGAGCGAGTTGAAGGTTTCAGTTTGCCTTTGCTCCGACCAGAACGAGTAGCCGCGCGCGAACGCGGCGGCGTGCTGCTCGCGGGGCTGCATCGGCGAGCGCCCGGCGGCGGCGAGGCGGCCATCAATCGTGATGTCCCACAGCAGGCGGTAACGCTCGCGGGCGAGGCGTTGCTGCGCGCCGTTCAATCCGGGAAGGTCCAGCGTGGGCGCGTAGCCGAAGGCGGGATCAAGCATGTCGCTCAAGTGGGTGAACTCGTGGCGCACATAATCTCGCAGCGCGGCATCGCGCTCGAAGGACTCCGGGCGCAAGGCGAGGATGGCGCTGCGTTGGCCGGTTTCGTTGACGTAAAGTTCCGCGCCATCGTCGTTCTTGTTGCGCGTCTTCCGCACCGCGAGCACGGCCAGCTTCTCCGGCAGCAGCGGGAATTCCTTCAGCAGATCCGTGATGAGTTTCTCCAGACCCCATTCGCGAAACCAGTCGAGGTGCAGGTTGAAGAAGGCCGTGTTGCGCTCGTCGGGATCAAGAATGGCGTAGAGCCTCTCACGCTCGCGATGGAAGCGGACGATCTGCAACGACGGAACGCTCTTACGTTTTCCGCTCGTGCAGAGAAACGCGGCGGACTCGATGAAATCCTCGTCGTAGCGCAGTTGCATGGTTGAAGTGATTTTAAAGCAGCTCATCAGCCTGGCTTTGACCCAGGTCAAGGAGTCAGGCGGATATCCAAGCAGAATGGCGGGCAGGACGATCCGCCGTTGGCTGGATGGCGTCGAATCCGGCCAAGGCTCCGCAACCCTAACAACTTAAACTCAGATCATTTCAGTCCATGAATACTCCCAAGATTCAACGCCTTTACCGAGCATGGCTGACCGGCGGACTGTTGCTGTTAATCCTGACAGGTGCCCTGGCCCAGCCTTATGGCTTGACCAACCGCCCACCTGTCGGGTCGTTTCTGAATGGAGCCCTGCCGTTGGTGGAACCAAGTCCGGCGGCGTGGCAGGCCACGGTGGCTTTTCCAGCCCTGACATTCGATGACCCGATTGTGTTTGCTGCGGAGCCGAATTCCACCCGCCTCTACATCGGCGAGCGGCAGGGGAAGATTTTCTTTATCACCAACTCGCCTGCGACCAGCACCAAGACGCTGTTCCTTGATTTGACCGCCAAGACGCAGGGTTACAACGATTGCGGCGTGCTGGGCCTGGCGTTTCATCCGCAGTATGGCGTGGCGGGCTCCACCAACCGGGGCCGGGTGTATGTCTGGTATTCGTATTCTCCGTCGCCGGTCGGCCCCGGCAGCCAGGGTTACGCGCCAAACGACACGGACAGCTACAACCGGCTCTCCCGCTTCACCGTGCCGGACGGCTCGCTGGTGGCGGATCCGGATTCTGAACGGGTGCTCATCAACCAATTCGACCGCCACCTGTGGCATAACGGAGGCGGCATGTTCTTTGGCCCCGATGGCTTGCTTTACCTCACAGTTGGTGATGAAGGGGATGCCAACGATGAATTAAACCGGTCTCAGAAAATCAACGCAGGCCTCTTTGGCGGTGTGCTGCGCCTTGACGTGGATATGAATCCCACGAACAGCCATCCCATCCGAAGGCAGCCGTTGGCCAGCAGTTCGCCTCCCGGCGGCTGGCCAGCCACTTACTCCAGCAACTATTTCATCCCGAATGACAACCCGTGGCAGGATGCCGGCGGCAGTGTATTGGAGGAGTTCTACGCCATCGGGCTGCGCAGTCCGCATCGCATGACGTTTGATCCGCCCACCAGCCGGATCTGGGTGGGCGACGTGGGGCAGAACGCCTGGGAGGAAGTCTCCGTCATCGAGTCCGGCCACAACTACCAGTGGGCCTTCCGCGAGGGTTTCGCCACCGGACCGAAGAGCCAGCCCGATCCCGTCATCGGCGTTTCGACACCGCCGGTGCATGACTACGCGCACGCCAGCGGCAACAACTGCGTCATCGGTGGCTACGTTTATCGCGGCACCCAGTTCCCGTCGCTGGTCGGCAAATATGTTTTCGGTGACAACGGCTCCGGGCGCATCTGGGCGATGACCTACGACGGCGTCAATCCCACCGTCGTCACGCAACTCTGTGTCATGCCCGCGCCGCCCGGCAGTTACGGGCTGGCGTCCTTTGGCACGGACCAGAATCAGGAGCTTTACCTGCTGGTGGCCGGTCCCGGCACGTCCATTTACAAACTTTCAGCCTCCGGCGGAGGCACGCCCCCGCCCGCGCTGCTCTCCCAGACCGGCACCTTCACGGACGCTGCTTCACTGACACCCGCCGCCGCCCTGATGCCCTATGATATTGCCTCACCCCTCTGGTCCGATGGCGCCCGCAAACAACGCTGGCTGGTGGTTCCCAACGATGGCTTCCCCTATGGCACCAATGAAACCATCGGCTTTGCCACCAACGGCAACTGGACCTGGCCGGTGGGCAGCGTGCTGGTGAAGCACTTTGAACTGCCAGTCAACGAAACCAACCCTGCCGCCATCAAACGGCTCGAAACCCGCCTGCTCATTCACGGCACCAACCAGCAATGGTATGGCCTCACCTACAAATGGCGGGCGGATGATTCCGACGCCGACCTCCTCCCCGGCGGCCTCGTAGAAAACATTTTAATCACGACTGCGACGGGCGTCCGCACCCAGGTCTGGAATTATCCCTCACGCGACGACTGCCGCACCTGCCACAACGCCAACGCCGGCAGCGTGCTCGGCCCCCGCACCTGCCAGATGAACCGCACCTTCACCTACCCGCAAACTGGCGTCACCGACAACCAGTTGCGCGCGCTCGGCCACGCGGGCTACTTCGCCAACGCCCCTGCCGAAAACACCATCGCCTCCCTCTCGCAGGCTGTCCCGCTGGATCACCCCACCGCCTCGCTCGAATCCAGGGTCCGCTCCTATCTGGATGCCAATTGCGCCCATTGCCACCGGCCCAACGGTGCCCGCGCCAATTTTGATGCGCGGTTCGACACTCCGCTTGAGAGCCAAAACATCGTGGGCGGCCTGGTGCAAAATTCCCTCGGCATCACCAACGCCCGCGTCATCATGCCCCAGAGCGTCCCGCAGTCGCTGATGCACCTGCGGCAGGCCACCAACGCCCCCGCCCTGCGCATGCCCCCGCTCGGCCGCGAACTCACGGACAACGCCGCCTTGAACGTGCTCACCCAATGGATCGCGAGCCTGCCGCCCCTCGTCAACCTGCCGCCGCCTTGGACCAATCAGGACGTCGGCCCCGTTGGCCTGGCCGGCAATGCCACCCACGCACTCGGCACCTTCACCCTCGCCGGTGCGGGTGTGGACATCTGGGGCGCGCAAGACAGCTTCCATTTCATGCACCGTCCGTTGGTCGGCGACGCGACCCTGACCGTCCGCGTGGCCAGCCAGCAAAACACCGATCCGTGGGCACTGGCCGGGGTGATGCTCCGGCAGAATCTGTCCGCCGGATCCCAACATGCCTTCGTGGGATGCACGCCAAGCCAGGGCATCTCCTTCACCTGGCGGCCCGCTGCGGACGGCGCAAGCCAATACACCGCCGGAGCCAGCGTCGCCTCGCCCTACTGGGTCCGACTCACCCGCAGCGGCAACACGTTCACGGCTTATCAATCCCCCAACGGCACCACCTGGACCCAGGTGGGCAGCCCCCAAGCCATCAGCATGACCGGCACCATTTACGCCGGGCTGGCGGTGACGTCGCATGACACGAACACACTGGGCGTTGCGGCATTCGACAACCTCCTGCTTACCGGCCCTAACGTGAACAATCCGCCCACCATCTCCGCCTTCACCAACGTAGTGATGGACGAGAACACCACCTCCAGCGCGGTGCCATTCCAAGTGACGGACATTGAGACCGCCGCCAGCAATCTCGTGGTCACCGCCACGTCGTCCCATCCCGCGCTGATTGACGCGGGGCTGGTTCTGGGCGGCAGCGGCACCAATCGCACCCTCACGCTGACTCCCGAATCCAATCAATCCGGGAGCGCCACTATCACCGTGGTTGTCAGTGATGCGGGCGGCCTCAGTGCGAGCAACAGCTTTCAACTCACCGTCAACGCGCTCGCCCCGACGGGCATCTCCGGCACCGTGCGGGATTCGGTCACGCTGCAACCCATTCCCAGTGCCCGCGTCACCCTGCAAGCCACCGCCAACCACACGAACACCGCGCCGGACGGCACCTTCACGCTATTGATGAACAACGGCTCCGGCCTCGTGCTCGTCGGGGCGCACAAGGGCCATTACAACGCCTCAATCACCACCAACGCCCCGGGCACCAATGTGACCTTGTGGCTCGAACCCGTGCCCGTCATGCAAAATTCCAACTACGCCGTCCTTCCGCCGGACACCTGCGGCGTCTGCCATCCCAATCAACTCGCCCAATGGCAGGGCACCCCGATGGCCCGCGCTGGCTCGAACACCTGGGTGCATGACACTTACAGCGGCCTCGGCACTGCCAACGGCACGAACGGCTTCGTCTATGTGCGCGATTCCATGCTCGCCCCGCACAACCCAAATTCCGAATGCGCCGCCTGCCACCAGCCGGTGCGCTGGATTCATTCTCCCTTCACGCCCTTGCAAAATCCCACCTTGTCGCCTGATGCCGCCACCGTTCACGGCGTCTCCTGCGAGGTCTGCCACAAGGTCGCCAACGTGGACACGAACAAAATCAACTTCCCCGGCCTCTTCCCCGGCGCGGTGGAATTTTCACGCCCAACCGACAGTGCGCATCAAGTTCAATACGGCGTGCTCGGGGACACGGATTACAACTCCGCCGGCCTGATGCGACCCGCCTACCAGCCGCAACTCGTCGCCGAAGTCTGCGCGGCCTGTCACCAGGACGCCAATGACCCCGCCGAAAACCACACCTACACCGGCCCCATCTCAGAGCCGACCTACCTCGAATGGCTCAACTCGCCCTACAGCAAC
>JALOTZ010000014.1 GCA_025457615.1 Verrucomicrobiota bacterium | reverse complement strand
CAACCATGCCGACCAGATTGCCCATCTGCGTGTCCTCAGGGCCAACCGCCAGTGGGCTTCCCTGTGGAACTAATCCTCACCCACTTTCAATCACACCCTGCGAATAACTTTTCCGCCGGTTTCCAAGTTCCATCTTGACCCCGCCCCCGCCTCTCGCAATCTGAAGGGCAGGAGGGAGCAGACCGTTTTACCTCCTGTTGTATTAAACCTGAACCTTGAAACTGAAAATCGAGAAAATGGCACTGAAACCGACACCCAAGAGAACCCCCGTGGCGTCCACAGCCACCAAGCCGAAGGAGACCGCGTTTACTTCGCCCGTCAGCAGGAAGAAGCCCGCTGCCGCCGCACCTGTGACCGCCGCCCCCGCCCCCAAAGCCGCCGCAGCCCTGGTGAAGGCCGCCGCTCCCGTTGCGAAGCCGTCCACACCTGCCCCGAAGGCCAGGCCGACAGGGGCCACGCCCGTGGCCGACACGCAAAGAATCACCCTCTCCTACTTCGCCCCCCAGGCGGGCAGCGTGCTGGTGGCGGGTGACTTCACCCAGTGGGAGGCCGCGCCCATTCAACTGGCCAAGCAGGACGGCGGATTCTGGAAGACCACCGTCGAGCTCAAGCCCGGCAAGTACCAATACCGCCTCCTGGTGGATGGCCAATGGCAGAATGATCCGAAATGCCCGGAGCAGTTGCCCAACGCCTTCGGCACCGTCAATTGCGTCCTCTCCGTCGCCGCCTAGCCGGCTGCGGTTGACGGGGTGAAAGGCCGGGCCGGGATGGCCCGGATGGCTGCCTCGCGTTCCAGGAGTGTGGGATGCGAGTAATGGAAGCGGCTGTACACGGGGTGTGGGGTCAGGTTGCTCAGGTTCCTCTCGTTGAGCTTGCGCAACGCCCCCACCAGGGGCGCGGCATCCCCCATCACCTCCACCGCATAAGCATCCGCCTCGTACTCCTGCCGGCGCGACAGCCAGTGGAACAACGGCGACACCCAGAACGTGATCGCTCCGGACAGCAGGCCAAACAGCACCAGCACGGGAGCGATGGTTCCCGCCGACAATCCAGCTTCAACCCCGGGCGCGCGGAACCCGAACGCCTCGATAAACCCGGCTTCTCCCGCCAGCCATGCAATCGCATAGAAACCGGCCAGGGTCCCGAAAGCAGAACAAGCCAGCCGTTTCTGGATGTGCTGGCGCTGGGAGTGCCCGATCTCATGGGCCAGCACGGATTCCAGTTCCGCCTCGCCCAGTTGCTCGACCAGTGTGTCGAACAGCACAATCCGGCGGAGCCGTCCGAAGCCGGTGAAGAATGCGTTGCTGTGCCGCGAACGCCGGCTGCCATCCATGACCTGGATGCCGCGCGCCTGGAAACGGGTGCGTTCAGCCAGCGCGGTGAGCCGTTCCTTCAGCGAACCTTCGGGCAACGGGGTGAGCCGGTTGAACAAAGGCAGGATCAGCACCGGGGCCAGCACCGTCATGAGCAGTTGGAAGCCGATGAAGGCACCCCACGCCCAGAGCCACCACAGCGCACCGGTCCATTCCACGGTTTTCAGGATCAGGACCAGGAGTGGATAACCCAGCCCGACACCCAGCAGCAGAGCCTTGAGGCGGTCCAGCCACCACGTCTTCGGCGTGCTGGTGTTGAATCCAAACCGTTGCTCCAACCGGAATTGCTCGACCCAATCCAACGGCAGGTTGGGCAGTGCCAGCCCAATGCCCGTGGCCACGAGCCAGGCGGCCATCGACCACGCCGATTCCCCCACCTCCGCCCGTGTCCAGTCAAAGGCCCAAGGCAAGACCTCGCTGAACAGGACAGCCACCAGGATCAAGGTGCCGTACGAATGGCTGAACTGACCGAACCGGTTGCGCGCGAGGGTGTAGCGCACGGATTTCGCATAGGTCGGTTCGTCCACGACATCCTTGAGGGCGGACGGGATCCTGTCCGCGTGGGCCCGCACATGCTGCCGGTTCAGGTGGGAGAGCCACCGTTCCATGGCCCATCGGGCCAGGAGCAGACCAAGGATTGTGATCTGGACCGTGTTCACTGGTGATTCCCGAGGCGGGCCTGGCTGCGTCCGTCAAGTTTCTGTTGAGTTCTCAGATGACCCACGATGCAAAGGTGTGGGATGGCCAATCTTGTTTCAATGAGAATGGCGGGTCGGGCATCCCCTCGACTTTGCCTCCTCCCGTGCTAGGCTGGCCGGCATGAGTGATCTCCTGCTGGCGCTGTTGAGCACGTTGATGGCCACCAACACCCCGGCGGCCACCAGCAACCTCATCCGGCAACAAACCGGGATCACCGTGTCGATCCCCGACCCGAACGATCCGGCCGAACGGGAGTTCCGACGCGTGCTGGAGCTGGACGACGAGGCGCAGGCGGAGGTGGACCGCTGGATCCGGGAGAACCACGCGTTTGCCGAACAGGGCGGCGGCCTTTCGAACGTGGAACTCAACCTCAAGATTCTTCAACGCTTTGATGTCGTCCGGACCAACTACCTGGGTTTTCTCGCCACACACACCAACCACGCCCGCGCGTACCTGGCCTACGCCAGTTTTCTCAACGACATCGGCAGTGAGGAGGAGTCGGTGGGGTATATGGAGAGGGCGTGCGACCTGGACCCGGCCAATCCGGCCGCTTGGAACAACCTGGCCAATTACCACGGCCACCGGGGGGACGTGAAGAAGTCCTTCGTTTACTACGCCCGAGCCATCGAGCTGAACCCGAACGAACCCATTTATTACCACAACTACGGCACCACGGTATTCCTCTTCCGCAAGGATGCCCGGGAGCATTTCGGGATCACGGAGCAGGAGGTGTTCGACAAGGCGCTCAGCCTGTACGCCGAGGCGATCCGGCGGGATCCGGGCAATTTCCCGCTGGCGACCGACATCGCGCAGAGCTACTACGGCATCAAGCCGATGCGCACCAACGAGGCGTTCACAGCCTGGAATTATGCGATGAGCGTCGCCCGCGACCAGATCGAGCGGGACGGGGTGCATCTCCACCTGGCCCGGTGGAATCGCGACATCGGCCATTACGACGAAGCCCGGCGCCAGCTCGGCATCATCACCAATGCCATGTACCAGGACCTGAAGCAGAGAATCCTGACGTCCGTGAACGAGAAGGAGGAAGCCAGCAAACACCCCTCGGACGGGGAGGCCCCTCAGGAACCAGTGGATGCAGGTCCGGATGGAGCGGAGGCCAGCGCCAAGCATCCCTGACCTCGGCACTCTTTTAACCCGAGACCCCGGAGCGCCTGGGGCCGTTCAAAATGGCGCCGGGCTCGAAGGCTGCCTGTGTGAGCCGCAGCCGCCGGACGCGCGGAGGCCGCCCTGGCCTGGGCAACTGGAGAAAGCCAGTGCGCGAAGAGTCAAACGGGGTTTGCGTCGTGCGGTCTTTCGGCTATAAAGCAGGTCCACAACATGAAGGAATTCCTCCAACCCCTGCTCGACTGGTACTTGCAATCGCTCAAGGCGGGCGGTTATCCGCTGGTGGCGTTGCTCATGGCCATCGAAAGCTCGATTGTGCCCTTGCCCAGCGAGGTGGTCATTCCGCCGGCGGCTCATTTGGCCTGGCAGGACGGTTTGGTGTTCCTGGGCATTACGTTCACCGGCTGGACGGCGCAGGCGGGACTGGTGTTGGCGGGGACGATTGGATCCTGGGTGGGGGCGTCGGCGATGTATTGGGCTTCGCGGTTGGCTGGGCGTCCCTTGGTGATGCGCTACGGGAAATACGTCCTGATCCCCTCCAGCAAGGTCGAGGGGGCGGAACGTTGGACCGCTTGTTACGGATCGTTTGGCATCTTTGCCTCCCGGCTTCTGCCGGTCGTGCGTCATCTCATCGGCATCCCCGCCGGGATCGTGCGCATGAACTATCTGCAGTTCTCCCTCTACACCCTGCTGGGTTCTGGCATCTGGTGTGCCGTGCTCTGCTGGCTCGGGGTCAAGATTGGCGGCGACATCAGCAAGGGAGCGATGCACCAGGTCACCCTGTGGTCCGTCGGGTTTCTGGCGGTGGTCGGCGCTCTCTATTACTTGTTCGTCCACCGGCATCTGGCCAGGAAGACCGAAGGCTGAGTCTGGTGCGCCCTTGCCGTCCGGCCAGATATCAAAACTGAACGGCTGCGCTGCTGCAAATGCGAGTTGACGGGGTTTGGACGACCCGCGTAGGATTCTCGCCCATTTGGGGTTCCAGAGTAGCTCAATGGTAGAGCACGCGGCTGTTAACCGTGTGGTTGTAGGTTCGAGCCCTACCTCTGGAGCCATTTTTCATCCCCCGTCGGCATCCTTCCCGGCTTCCAGTCCTCTTCGCGCTGGTCGGCACATTGACCGGGAGCCAGGAGCAGCACTGGCGGGTTGCGGTCGGTTCTCGCATGGCTTTCCGATGGGGGAGGGGCGGTCCGGGTCGGCGGTTGCCTTCGGGGGGGGCTGCCGTACACTCCCGGTGTGATTCGCAACATCATCTTCGACTGGTCCGGGACCTTGGTCGATGACTTGCCGGCGGTGCTGGAGGCCACGAATCATGTCCTGACCCAGGCCGGCCGGCCGAGGATGACGGTGGATGAGTTTCGCGCGGAGTTTTGTCTGCCCTTCACCCGCTTCTATGACCGGCATGTGCCGCACGTGTCGCTCACGGACCTGGAGCAATGGTTTCACAGCCGCTTCACGGAGCTGCAGGCATCGGTCTGCGCGCTCCCGCACGCGGAACGATTTCTGCAGTTCTGTCGGGCCCGGCAGCTTCGCACCTTCGTGCTGAGCACGGTAACCGAGGCCTATTATCAGACCCAGGCCCGGTTGACCGGTTTTGGCGATTACATCCACACGGCCTACCTTGGGGTCCGGGACAAACGCAGGCGGATCAATGACATCCTGGTCGAGCACCGACTGCATCCGGAGGAAACCCTGTTCATCGGGGACATGGAGCACGACATCGAAACGGCGCGTCACGGCGGGATTCACTCGTGCGGCGTTCTGACGGGCTACAACACGCTCGAGCAGTTGCGCAATGCGAAACCGGACCTGATCGTCGAGCACCTGGGTGAGTTGCAGGATCTGCTCGAACAGAACGAGATGCGGATGCACGTGCCCGGGGGCGAATGGGCCCGTCGGCACCGTCCCATCGTCACGGCGGGGGCGTTGATCTTCAACGACCAGGACGAGGTGCTGATGGTGCGCACGCATAAATGGTCCAATCGCTGGGGCATCCCCGGCGGCAAGATCCAGTGGGGCGAACCGAGTGTGGCCGGCCTCCAACGCGAGATCCTCGAGGAGACGGGCCTGGCGGTCACGGACATCCGGTTCGAACTGGTGCAGGACTGCATTCATTCCCGTGAGTTCTATCGCGACGCCCACTTTATCCTGCTGAACTACACCTGCCGGGTGTTGGGGGACATCCAGGTGAAGCTTAACGACGAAGCCCAGGCCTTCCAATGGGTGCCCCTGGCGGGGGCGCTGGGGCTGGACCTGAATCACCCCACCCGCGTGCTTGTCGATCATGTCCAGGCCCGGCGTCAGGACCATTCCATCGACGAGCCGGCCCGGGCAGTGCTCTTGTGACCATGTTTACCCTGCGGATCGTGGACTTGGAGGTGTTCTTTCGCGTGGGCGTGCCCGACGAGGAGCGCGCCGAGCCCCAGCGGTTGCTGGTGACGGTCGAAATGGACGTGGACGCCCCGCGCGCCGCCACCACCGACCACCTGGGAGACACCATCGATTACCACCGCGTCAGCCAGGACGTCCTGAGTTATGGAGAGAATCGCAGTTGGAAGCTGCTGGAGCGGCTGTCGGCCGAGCTGGCGGGACTGATTCTGGCCAAATACCAACCTCGACGGGTGCGTGTGGAGATCAAGAAATTCATCATCCCGCAGGCCCGTTATGTCTCGGTCTCGTGCGACTACCCTTCCGTGGGGTAGCCGGAGATGTAGGTCTCGAGTTGTTGGATGGTGCTGCTCTGGGCCTGGATGACCCAGTTCACCAGGTCGCCGATGGAGACGATGCCCAGCAGATCGTGATTCCGCATCACCGGCAGATGGCGGATGCGGCTTTGGGTCATCAGTTGCAGGCATTCCTGCACGGTCGTTTCCGGGGTTACGCTGACCACTTTTTCGGAAAGGATCTCCCGCACGGGGGTCGTCTTGGACGACTTGCCTTTCAGGACGACCTTGCGGGTGTAGTCGCGTTCGGACATCAGTCCCACCATCCTGCCCCCTTCCGCCACCACGAGGGCGCCGATGTTCTTTTCGGCCATCATCTGGATGGCGTCGAACACCATCGTCTCCGGGGTGACGGTCCACACGGTGCCGCCTTTGGACCGGATCAATTCACTGACAGGTGCGTTGGGTATCATGCGTTCACTCGTCCATGATCGGGCCCGGACCTGGCCGGGTTCACTTGAATCCGGTTCGGCAAGCCCGCAGCCTCGTCCTTTGCCGGATCAAGCGGTTGTGAAGGAATCACAAACCACTTGCGGACGGCTCGCAAGCCTTTTCTCCCGATTCTGCCAGCGTCGCGCCGCGGGCGTTGACCGCCGTCCAGCCCCTGTCAGTCACACGAAAGGTCACCGCTCCGGTCCGGCGGGTGTTAAGGACCTGTCTGCCGCCGGTCCGGAGCCGGTCCAGCAACTCAGTTGAGGCGCGTCGGTTCGCCGGCCATTCGTCGTCACCCACCACAATCAGGCTCGGTTGCACCGTCTCCAGCAGGTCGTTGATCAACGGTTCACCGTCCGTCGGCAGCCCGGTAATCACAATTTCCGCACGCAGATGGTCCGGCCCCGCCTCGAGCAACCTGCGCTGCCCTTCGCGGTCGAGGTCCGCCAGGAACAGGAACGTGGTCCGTCGCACGGTTCCACGCAGCACCAGCACGCCGGCATCCGCCCGCGTCGTCTGGAGACCGTCGGGCGGATGCAGGACTTCCCAGACTTCAAAATGGTCGCCGGTCGCCAGATACGTCGGCTGGATCCAGCCGGGCAGGACGCGTTCGATGAGGTTGCGGTAGGGGGCGGACCGGAACCGGACGGTGCTGATCCCGACCGACGCGGTGGGAAACTCGTGGAGCAGCGCGGGTGCGGCTGACATGTGACGAGCGTCGCCATGCGTGAGGAGCAGGGCGCGCAACCGGTTCTCGCCCCGGGCCCGCAGGAACGGGGCGAGCACAGACCGGAACGCGTTGGTATCCCCGCAATCCAGCAGGACGGGATTCCACGTTCCTTGGGACTTGAGATGGATGCCGAGGCCGCCGTTCAGCGGCAGCGCCGTGACCGTGCTCGACGCGCTTTGCGTGTAGTATTGCGCATACAGGAACATGAGCGTCGGCACCGTGGAACTGGCGAGCAGCCATTTCAGCTTTCCGCCCTCCACCACGCGGAAGGCGGCGACGAGGAAGGCGCCCAGATAGACCAGCCACAGGGCGGCCGAGGGTGCGGGCACGTAGCACCAGGCGCTTGGCAGATCCGCAACCACCTTGCTGATCCACAGCATGCAATGCATCCAGAACCATGCCCCGTGATTGAATACTTCCGAGAGCCAGGGCCACCACGCCCCGGTGGCCAGGCTGGCCAGCGCGCTGGCCAGCGCAGCGCCGGCGCAGGGCACCAACAGGACGTTCGCGAGCAGGGATCCGAGACTGAACAGATGAAAATACTGCGCGGTGAGCAGCAGCGAGCCCATCCACGCGGCCGAGGACGTGGCCAGCGTCAGCCTGAGCCAGTGCCAAGCACCTGCCAGCCACAACTTCCAGCGTGGGAGGCGAGAGGAGGGGGTGAGGTTGTTCCGAGATTCCCGTTGTTTGACCAGGTGTTCCTTGAGCGGCGGCGCCACCAGCGCCAGGGCCAGCACGACCATGAACGACAATTGGAACGAGGCTTGGAACAGCTGGCGGGGTTCGATTAGAAGGATCACCAGCGCCGCGGCGGCCAACGAATTCAACAGATCCGAGGGCCGCCGCAACGACCATCCCCCCAGCACCAGCGTCATCATCACCGTGGCGCGGACGGCCGACGCCTGCCAGCCCGTGGCCGCGGTGTAAAACCAGAGCAGGGGAATCAGGAGCGTGCCGCACGCCCCCCTCGGAATCCGCACCACGCGGAGCACCGACAGCACGATCCCCGCCAGAAGGGCGATGTGCTGCCCGGAAATGGCGAACACATGCATGGTCCCGGACTTCATGAACGGCTCCTCGATCTCGTCCGTCAGCGCCGTGTTCCAGCCGAGGGTCATCGCCTGCACCAGACCGGTGGCGGGATCGTCCTCGGGCAATCCGCGCGACAGCGTGCGGCGCGCCCAGCGGATGAACTGGACCGTCAGTGGGGCGGTGGGTTGTGCCCCTTCGGCCAGCGCCCAGTCGCCCGGCCCGTCGGTCTGAAGTTGGAAGTAAACCCCACGACGTTCCAGGTGGGTTGCGTAGTCGAACAAGCCCACCGCCAGGGGGCCGCGCGGTCTGGACAGAACCCCGCTGACTTCCACCACCTGGCCTGCGAAGAAGTTGGGTCCCAGTTCGCCCGGTGTGCTTGTCGCCACCCGTCCCTCCGCGGATGTCCAGTCGCCATCCCCCAGGCGAAGTGCAGCCGCTTCCAATTCAACCAAGCTCCGCACTTGCGGTTGTTCGTCGCGCACGTGCTGTGTCAGACGCGGGCTGTCCACCAACCGTCCACGCACCTGCACCAGCGCTGCGTCTTCGGTCAGGCAGCGGCGAAGGTCGTGATCGGACCAGATCCGCGTGTGTCCAGCGAGGTTGAGCCAGCCGGCGGCGATCAGGAGGAAGGCGCCGCCCAACCCGCGCGGGGCGGGTAGATTGCGCATCCCTGGTTTGGCGCGCTGGAGGAGCGCGGCTCCCTGAGCCGCAGCCGCCTCGAAGGTCGCATGGGTGAGCGAACTTTGGTGGTCGCCGGACATGGCGCAGCCGCGGCGGGTCGCCCGTCCTCCGTGCCAGAGCCACTGCGGAGGCTGGACGGACCCGTGCTCCGGGACCGACGGTTCCGGGGGAGGGTTGGTGGTCGCGGCTTGGTGCTTCCCTGACCGGACCAGACCCAGAAGCAGGGCGGTGAGCGCCAGCGCGAGGAAAGGGACGAGCAACCAAGCGACCTGGAACTGGCTCCAGTGGGCCAACAGCACCCCGCCCGCGTAGAGGCAGGTGGCGCCCAAGAGCGGATGCGACACCTGGCATTTGAAGTTCCCAATCCCCATATTCCCATCCCGTCACTCCCACGGACTATGGCGGCGAACCCTGGCCGAGCAGCGCCCGCATCCACGCCAGCGACATCATCGCGCAATAGGCCAGTCCGGCAACGAGATTCCACAGGGGACGGCGGATGATGGTCAAGGGCAGGTTGGCGAGCGGCAGTCCCAACAGCAATCCCCCGAGGATTCCGGCGGTGTGCGTGGCGACGTCGCTGGTGGGGGATACCCCGACGAGCACGAACAGCATCAATCCGGCGGCGACCCCTTCGGCGATCAGTCGCGGGGGTTGCTTTCGACGCCAGTATTGCACGGTGGCATCCGCAGCCAGCAGACCCAGTGCGGCCATGACCACTCCGGAAGCGCCCAGACCACTGACCCGATCCTCGCGCCACAGCACGGTGACGACGTTGGCCAGGAACCCGCAGACCATCGTCGTTAGCAGGGTAAGCCCGAACCCGAACCGCCCCATGGCGATGCCCAGGAGCAGGATGCCGAACACCGAGTTCATGGCCAGGTGCCCGAGATCGGTGTGGAGGGTGGTGGCCGTCAGGGCCCGCCACCATTCTCCCGAGCGCACCAGGCCGATGTTGAAAATGCCGGCGGGTTCGATGACCGACCCCGGCTGGGTTTGGAGCGCAAACACCGCGCTGATCAGTCCGACCCAGGCCAGGACGGTCCAATCGAAGGCAAACCCCGGCCACGGCAACGCCTGACGGAAGGGCCAGAAGCGGTTCTCCCGTTCGTAGCGTTGCAAGCAGGCGGTGGCTTGGGTGCGTTGTCCGGACGGCACTTCCAGCCACCATTGGCCCGTCTCCGGCTCATGTTGGACGACGGACTCGATCCCCTGGCTCAGAAGCACCAGGCTCCAGTCCATGGCCTGTCGTTTGCCGGTTACGGGCAGGGTTCCTGCCGCATCCTGCTCTGCCGGATCATCCGTGAACATGTCGGGCGTGACGTTATGCCAGACGGCCGCTGATGTCGTGCGAGTTTTTGATGTCCATTGCCACCCCAATGTCCGGTCGCAGCGAAAAGCCCCTCCCCGGGTGAGGGGAGGGGCTGAGCTGCAGCGGGTTCTGCCGGATAATCCGGTTTACGGCGTTTGTGCGACCACGCGGTAGTAAGCCTGACCACCGCCGTAATGCGTTGAGATAAGGTGGTTGAGCGGACCGCCGGTGCCCGCCATGTTGGTCTTCACGTTCGTCCAGACCGCGTTCAGTTCCGAGATCATCTGGATCGAGTAGGTCTTGCCGATTTCGGATGGGAACTCCAGTTCGCCGGCCGGCAGGATCTGGACGAAGAACCCGGGCTTGTCGTTTGCATTGGTTGGGCTGCTGCCAGCGCGCAGTTCCGCCAGGTCGTCAAAGCCGTCGAGGTCCGTGTCCTTCACGTTGGGATTCGTGCCGGCGCCGGCTTCCATGGCGTTGGTCAACCCGTCACCGTCCACGTCGTCATTGCCGTTGTAGGTCAGGCCGCCGAGGTAGGTGTTCTCCCAGGCGTCCAACAGGCCGTCCTTGTCGGAATCCGGAGTCAGGTCGGCGATCGAGGCTTTGAGCAGGCCGACGGCATAACTGAGGTTGTGGACGCCCAAGCTGCCGTCTTCCTCGACGAACAGGTAGTTGAAAGCCGCCTGCAACTGGTTGGTGGTGTAGGAACTGGTGACGGTGACCGTGGGGCCGTCGGGAGGCAGCAGATTGCCCAGTTCCTCGAGAAGATGCTCCACCTCGGTCTGGACACCTTCAATCATGCCGTCCCCGTTGTAGTCCTGTTTCGGGAAGTTGAAGGAGGTGATCGCCCCGTGACAGTTGACGCACCCGCCCACCAAGGCCACGTCGTCGGAGGCCTCGGTCGGGGTGTCGCCATCCCAGCGTGGGCGGAAGGTGTGGCCGCCGACCTTGGCGATCGAGTTGGTGTTGCCACTGGTGTTCTCTTGGAGGTGGCAGGCCACACAACTGTCGCCGATGGCCGCCAGGTGCGAGCTGCTGGGGATGACCTTGCCGTAGGTCCACGCATTCGCGCCCGCCAACATGTCCGCCTGCGGGCCGTGGTGCGGGCCAAAGCTGCTGCTGCCCGCCCCGGGCTTCACGTAGGTGAGCACGTCCCGGCGGCCTTGATGGCAGTTCATGCACAGTTTGCCCTGGCCGCCATTCGTGATCACGGTCTGTCCGCCCGGCTTGCTGGTGTCAGCGAGTTTGACGTCCGCGATCGTGCGCAGGATGTACGGGTTGTTGGTGGGGGCGTGGGGATCGTGGCAGCCTGCGCAGGAAATCGCCTCGTAGGCGGTCCGCGGCGGGGTAGTGCCCGCCACGAAGTCCACGAAGCCGATGGCGCTATGGCACTTCACGCAAGAGGCGCGGCTTTCGCCGGTGGGATAACGCGTGGCGATCGCGTGGCGGGAATTGCGCCATTCGTCGTTCTTCACGTGATAAGGCGCGGCGTCGTGACACTGTCCGCAGTCGCCGGCGCTGAAGCTCACGCTGATCTTGTCCGGATCGCCCAGCGAGTAGGCGTGCTGGCTGCCGGCCCCGTGACAGTTCTCGCACTGGACATTGGCGGCTTCCGCCACGTCCGGAAAGTTGGCGACCATGTTGGACCAGTTGCCCGGAACGAAGTTGGTCGGGAAAACCCAGTTGGACGCGGTGGCGCGGTCGTCGAAGCCGTCATTGACGGCCCGTGCGTCCTTGTCATAGCCGACGGCATGACAAGCCACGCAATACTCGGCAAAGTGGTCGACGCTATCAATGGCCCGGCTGAATGCCGTGGCGTGGCCGGTCTTGGACCACGGACCCACCTTGTCGGGGATGTAGCCGCCACTGTGGCAGAGCTGGCAGGTTTGCCAGCCCATGTAAGTCCCGCACTCGATGTTGCGCACCAGCACAATGTTGGTGGTGGTGGTGGCGACGGTCGCGCGGATGGTGTAAGTGCCGACGTTGGTGGGGACCAGCATCGCCCGGGGGAAAGCCAGTTGGTAGATCGCGGCGTCGCCCGGACTGAAGATGGGGACGTTGGTGGTGATCGGGCTGGGGCCGGGCGCGGTGATCGTCGATCCGGCCGGTTTGGCGGTGACGGCCCAGGTCACCCCGAGAATCTGGGCGGCGGGAATGTTGGTGCCGACCTGCGCCTCGAGATACACGGGTTGTCCCACGCCCACGGCGTAGAGCCCTCCGGAGACACGGTTCGTCGAGGCCAGACCGTATTTCGTCATCTCCATGCGGCTTAGGGAGCGGGAAACAATCTGGTCGGCAGTTGCAGTTGTGGTTGCCGCGGTCGTCAGCCCAAGGACCAGCAGCGCACCCGCGATGGATTTGACGGAAGGAATGGTCTTCATGATTCTCGATTTGCTCGAACGTCGGTTCGTGTTGCTCTTCCACACACGTGGGATGGCGCCACAGTAGCCTTCTGCGAATCATGAGCTATCCAAATCTTGCCAACTTTTCACCCTCCCTTGCTCAAGGCGGAGCTGAGGTTTCTGGGGGGCGCGAGCCCCTCGACTACCAAATCTCCTTGTGACCCTTGAACCGGCGAGAGGGAATCGGTGCTCGGACTCGGAATCAGTTCACGGAACACCGATTCTGAACACTGAACACCAACCGCCGGTTCATGGGAAGGTCATGGGCCTCCAAGGGTTGCGAACGGCGATTCCGCATTGTAGCAGCCGACGTGAGTCGGCTCTGACTCCTCCAACGAATTGAGATGGAGCGGACTCACCTGTCTGCGTGCCCCGCACAGGCAGGCGTCCGCGGCTACACGGTTCAGGGGCAGGCCAAGGAAGGGTGAGCGATTGCCAAGATTTGGATAGCCGATGCAGTGGATAAGGCTAGCGTGGCATGAATCGATTTCAACTCAATCTGTGCCTCGATGCAGTGCGACGGGCGAGCTTCGGCTGCCTGATGATGGTGGTGGTGAATTGGTGTCCGGCCCAGGCTCCGCATCTGGCCGTCCCGGTGACCGGCGGGATGCCTGGGGTACCGCTGATGACGGAGATTTTCCCGGTGGGGACCAACCAGGTCGAAGTCCGTTGGGATGGTCCGTCCGGACTCTACCGGGTGATGCGCAAGCTGGAGTTGACGAGCGGCACATGGCAGGAGGCGGTTCCTTGGAATGCCAACCGATCGGCCCGGGTGCCGGCGCTGCAGGCGCAGGAGTTCTTCCGGGTGATCGGGCCTTCGGCCAACTACGCGGGATCCGATTCCTGCGCGGAGTGTCATGAAGGCATTCACGCGACTGAGCAGGGGACACGGCACCCCCGCGCCCTGGAGACCCTGAAGAGCATCGGACAGGGCAGCAATCCGAGTTGCCTGCCTTGTCACACTGTGGGGTATCAATTGCCCACGGGATTCACCTCCGAAGCGGCCACCCCGCATCTCGCCGGTGTGCAATGCGAGAACTGCCATGGGCCGGCTGCGTTGCATGTGGCCGATCCGTTTGATCTGACCGTCCGGCCGCGTGTCGAGATTGCGGGTCAGATGTGCGGGGGATGCCACACCGGCTCGCATCATCCCACTTACGACGAATGGCAGACGACGGGACATGCGGGGGTGACGGAAGACATGAATGGCGGCCGGCTGGAAGGTTGCGGGCGTTGCCACTCGGGGTCCTCCCGCCTGGCTCAACTGAGCGGGTTGACCGGATCCAGCCTGACGGCGGCGGTCAATGGGGACGCCAACATGGGCATCACCTGCGTGGTCTGCCACAACCCGCACTCGACCACGTCGAACCCGTATCAGTTGCGCAACCCCACGAGATCCACCAACGACTACTTTCTGATCACCTCCGGCACGCTGGGCAGCCAGTACAATGCCCAGGTCAACGTGTGCGCCCAGTGCCACAATCACCGCGGAGCGCTCTGGAATTCCGATGCCACCAACAACCTCGTCACTTTGCCCAATGGCACGGTGGTGACCAACAACCCATCCGTTCGTTCGCCCCATCATTCGCCGCAGTACAACATGCTGCTGGGCACGGTGGGCGTGCTGCCGGCCGGTACGCCGGTCTGGGCCTCCGCGCACAACGGCATCCGCCTGGTGACCAACAGCCTGAGCCAGGTCATCGCCGTGACCAACCAGTGCGTGACCTGCCACATGCCCACCGAGGAGCACCAGAATGGTCCGCCCGAAGTGGCGGCGGTGACGGGACACCGTTTCGAGGTCGAGTCCTACGGCGCCTGCCTGCCTTGTCACCAACCTTTGGTGGACCCGGAGAAGGGGGAGGCGGCGATGCGCGACCTCGTCGAACTGACCGCGGCGGCCATCGAGATGCAGCTCTGGTACACCAAGAGTCTGTTGGATGAATGGGCAACCCAGCATGCGCCAGCCGCGCTGACCAACTATGGGGCCCTGGCTTGGGAATACCGGCCGGCTGGAGACTTGAATCCGGGGGCCAATGGTCCGACGCTGGCGGAACAACAGGCCTCTGTGCCGGACGCGATCAAGAAGGCGCGGTTCAACCTCTACTTGGTGCTTTACGATGGGAGCGGGGGATCACACAACCCGTTCTACGCCTTGGACCTGCTTGAGGCGGCGCAGGACTGGGCCATCGAGGCGATGAGCGTTGCGCCCGAGTAGGTCCGGACCATTCCGGGATTCCTGTCGGACCCGGATTGCGGAAGCAGTCGATGAAACAGTTCATGAAGAGCCACCACGATCTCAGAATCGCCCCAGGAGACGCTGAAGCCGGTAGGGCGTCGGTGCCCCGGCGCCCCGGTTGCGCCCAGCGCAGCCCAACCCTGCCGTGCATGGAAGGCTTGCACGGATGGCTTCAGTCGGCGCTCACCCCGTCGCGGGGCCGCATGCTGGCCTTGGCCGTCGGGCTGGCCTTGGTGGTCGCGGTGGCCATCTCCTGCACCACGGTGAATCGCGCGGTGGTGGTGCCCCCCCAGGTGCCCGGCGCCGACTACATTGGCACTTCCGAGTGCGAGACGTGCCATGAGGAAATCGTCCGGGATTTCGCCACCGCCAGCCACGCCCGGCTGATCGCCGCCGGCACCAATGCCATCAACATCGGGTGCGAGTCCTGCCACGGCCCCGGCAGTCTGCACGCGGAATCCGGCGGCGATGTGAAGCCGCCGTTCAGTTACACGGCCGGCCGCCCGGAAACCGCCGATTACGGGGCGCGTCCGCTGGTTCCTGCTGGGCGGGCGACGGAGCAGGTGTGTTATCAGTGCCATGGCGATGTGCGGGGCCAGTTCAATCTGCCGTCGCATCATCCGGTGCCCGAGGGGCGGATGACCTGCAGCGAATGTCATCCACCGCACAAGGGGCGGGCGTTCGTCGGAGGAGGCACGGCTTTGCGGGACAGGGACGACGGTTGCCTGGAGTGTCACCCGGCGCAGCGGGGTCCGCACGTGTTCGAGCACGAGGCGCTGCGCGAGGGCTGCGGCATCTGCCATCATCCCCACGGGAGCATCAACGCCAAGATGCTGACGATCCGGGACGCGAATCTGTGTCTGCAATGCCACCCGGCCGAGCGCCGCGGCCCGCAGGTGTACATCGGCGGAGGTAACCACACGGTGCGACTGCAACGGGGAACCTGCTGGTCGGCCGGTTGCCACGAAGCCGTTCATGGTTCCCGGGTCAACTCCTCCCTGCAGTTCTGAACCGACATGGCCCTTCCCATGAAACGCCACCCTGAACCCGTCCTGCCCCGCTTGAGCCGTTGGCTGGTGTCCCTGCTTGGCGTCGGCCTCGCGGTGTCCCCGGCCAGTGCCGTTGGGGCGGAAGAAACTTCGGCGGAGCCGAAAGCCGAGGAAACCCCGGTGTTGTCGCCCGAAGAGTTTTTCGAGGGAGGATCGCAGCCATACAAGAACTGGATCGAGCTGGCGGCGGGCGGCTGGTTCCCCAGCGGCAACACCAGCCAGTTCCAGCAGGGGCAGCGCACCGGGAACGATGCCTTTGGCGGAGTCGAGGACTTCCACTACCAGCGCGATTTGGGCAAGGATACCCGGTCCAAAATGGATGGGCGGGCGATCTTCGACAACGAGGACTACCGGCTGAGCTTCGACGTGAACAAGGCGGACTTGGGATACGTGAAGTTCGATTTTGAGCAATATCGCACCTGGTACAACGGCGATGGCGGCTACTACGCGCCGACGGACGTCTGGTATCCGCTGGGCGACGACGCGTTGGGGTTGGATCGGGGTGAATTGAAGTTCGAGACGGGGCTCACGCTGGAGAACGTTCCCCAGGTGGTCTTCCGCTACACCCACCGGTATCGCGAGGGCGACAAGAGTTCGACGAAGTGGGGGATCGACAGCCCGGACCCGATCGATCCGAATGGCGTGCGCCGTTCCCTGAGGCCCAGCTTCTACAACATTGACGAGCGGGTGGACATCTTCGAGCTGGACGCCACGCATCGGATCAAGGCCACGCAGTTGGGGGTGGGTGGGCGTTACGAGATGGGGGACCTGGACAACACCCTCAACGCCACCAATTACACCGCGTCGGTCGCCCAAGGCACGACGGATCGCGAGGGATCTTCCTACGACCTGTTGAGCGTGCATGCGTTCAGCGAGACTTGGATCCAGAAGAACGTGTTCTTCTCATCCGGGTTCCTGTTTAGCGACCTCGACAGCGACTATTCCGGCAGCCGGAGCTCGGCGGCCACGCCGACCCTGAACTACACCGGGCTGAACGGCGGGGCGCGGCAACAGGAATACACCCTCAACCTCAATTTGCTGGCGCGGCCGTGGACACACTTCTCGATCGTCCCTTCCGTGCGCGTGCAGAAGGAGGATTGGAACGCCGATTCCGGCGTGCCGGCCGCGCCGATCGGGCAGTCGGACGGCGACGCGCTCGATGTCAGCGAGGAGCTCGAGCTGCGCTACACCGGGGTGACCAATTGGGTGTTTTACGGGCGCGGGGAGTGGACCCAGGGGGACGGCGAACTCAACGAGGCGGGTGGAATCGGGCTCACGCCGGTGATCCAGCGCGAGACCGAGGACAGTCGGAACTTCCAGAAGTATGTCGCCGGGATCACCTGGTATCCCGTTCGGCGCGTGAGCCTGGACACCCAGTATTACTACAAGCTCCACGACTACGACTACGACCACACCTTTGACAGCACGCCCAACGCCAGCGGCAACCGGTATCCGGCCTACTTGGTGATGCAGGGCTTCGAGACCCATGACGCCAACGTGCGGCTCACCCTGCGTCCACACACCCGGGTGACCCTGGTGACCCGCTACGATTTCCAATACAACACCATCCAAAGCGAGCCGGATCCGGTTTCCGGCCTGGGGGAGACCGAGACGTCGCAGACGACCGGCCACATCTTTGCCCAGAACGTGAGTTGGACGCCTTGGAGCCGGCTGTTCCTGCAGGTGGGTTTCAATTATGTGCTCAACGAGACCGTGACGCCGGCTTCGGACTACACCCAGGCCATCCTCGACGCGCAGAACAACTACTGGACGTTGAACTTTTCCAGCGGGTTCGCCCTGACCGACAAGACGGATCTGCACGCGGGCTACTTCTTCTACCAGGCCGACAACTATGAGGACAACTCGACGGCGGGGGTTCCCTATGGGGTGGGGGCTACAGAGCACGGGATCACCGCCGGCGTGACCCACCGTCTGCGCGAAAACATCCGCTTGAATCTGCGCTACGGGTTCGCGCAGTATCGGGACGAAACCTACGGCGGGAACCTGGACTACGACTCGCACCTGGTCTATGGGAGCGTTCAGTACCGGTTTTGAAGATTTGCCCGGGTGGGGACGTCCAAGCAGTGAATTCCGGCGACCTGGCCGGGTGGCACAGTCAACACAACAAACACAGAACAAACGACATGAAACACACAACCAAACTGGCGGTGATCACGGCCTTGATCGGTGGCGCGTTAAGCCTGCAGGCTGACGTGGAAGCCAACTGGAAGAAGCATTGCGCCTCCTGCCATGGGGCGGATGGCAAGGGCCAGACCACCATGGGCAAGAAGGCGGGCGCCAAGGACTACACGGACGCCAAAGTCCAGGAAAGCTTCACGGACGAGCAGGCCTTCAAAGCCACCAAGGAAGGGATCGAGAAGGACGGCAAACCCGTCATGAAGCCCTACGCCGAAAAGCTCACGGACGACGAGATCAAGGAGTTGGTGGCTCACATCCGCAGCTTTAAGAAGTAGTTAGCGGTCCCCCGCCACCCTCGGGTGTCGGGGGATCACCCCCCTCCGGCGGCGCCAGCGGCTGGCAAGGGAGGGGAAGCCGGCGCGTGCGAAGTCCAACCAGCGAAGCGGGGTTTGTTGGATCGGGCTGTTCAACTTGAGCGGCAAACATCCGGGGGCCGGCGCAAGACGGTGAAGCCCGGGCCCCCGGGGAGGGACGCCAGCTTGCGCCGTTGCCCATCATTCAGGCGTTTGACCATCGATCATGAAGGAAACCTCACTCATCCGCCGGCGCTTTCATCGCAACTGGATCAGCCTGGCCGGGGCCATCGTCGCCCTGGGCAGTTTCTTCGCGTTTCTGCTGCTGTTTGTCATCGACATCATGCAGCACCAGGGCAATCCCTACCTGGGGATTCTCGCCTACGTGGTGGCGCCCATGTTCCTCTTCCTGGGTGTCGGGCTCATCGTGCTCGGCATCTACCTGGAACGCCGCCAGGCCATCCGCAGCGGCCAGGTCAGCGCGCACACCGCGTTCACCATTGACCTCTCGCGCCCGCGGGACAAACGGGTCCTGGCCCTGTTCATCTGGGGGACGGTGATTTTTCTGATCCTGACGGCCATCGGCAGCACGCAGACCTATCATTACACGGAATCGATTTCCTTCTGCGGCCAGGCCTGTCACGAGCCGATGGAACCGGAGTTCGTCGCCTACCAGCAGTCGCCCCACGCGCGGGTGGAGTGCGTGGATTGTCATGTGGGTTCGGGGGCCGCCTACTATGTGAAAGCCAAACTCAACGGCGTCCATCAGTTGCTGGCCATGGTCGGGAACAGTTATCAGCGCCCGATCCCCACGCCCATCAAGGGTCTGCGCCCCGCCCAGGACACCTGCGAACAGTGCCACTGGCCGCAGCGCTTTTCCGGCAACCTGGACAAGTCCTTCCACCATTTCCTCTCCGACGAACACAACACGCCGTTCAGCGTCCGCCTCCTGCTCAACGTCGGCGGCGGGGATCATCCCAACTACCCCAGCGGCGGCATCCACTGGCATGTCTCCGAGTCGAACCGTGTCGAATACATCGCCACCGACGACAAGCGGCAGGTGATCCCCTGGGTGCGCTACACCAAGCCCGGCGGCGAGGTGGTCGAGTACCGGACCAAAGGGTTCAAGGGGAATCCCGCCGATTACGAGGTGCGGACCATGGACTGCATGGATTGCCACAACCGTCCGGCGCACCTGTTCAACTCGCCCAACGACGAGGTGGACCTGGCCCTGCACACCGGGCGGTTGGATCGCTCGATGCCGTGGCTGCGCTCGAATGCCGTCTGGATTCTCACCCGCGAATACGACACGAAGGACCAGGCGCGGGCGGCGATTGCCGCGCAGGTCAACGCCGTGTACCCGGGGCATCCCCAGGCGCCGGCCGCCGTCGCCGAGTTGCAGCGCATCTATGGCGCGAACTTCTTCCCGGAGATGAAAGCCGACTGGCGGTCGTATCCGGACAACCGCAGTCATAAGGAATGGACCGGCTGCTTCCGCTGCCACGCGGGGGATCACTCGACCGCGGACGGAAAGGACTCGATCTCGTCCGGTGACTGCAACGGCTGCCACGTGATCCTGGCTCAGGGGGCCGGCGAGGATCTGCAACGGCTGAATCCCGCGGGGCACACCTTCTTCCACATCGATTCGGACTTCGAGATGTTCACCTGCAGCGAATGTCACAACGGCCAGTTGCAGGAGGGCATGTAGCATGGCCTTGGTTCCGTGTTGATGCCGCCGCCCCTGCGCGGTAATTTGGCCGCATGTCGCCGCGGGAACCGGGAGTCGCGCCACCTCAAGTCCTCGAACTGATCACCCGTTTCGAGCAGCAACACGAGGCTTACAAGTCCGGCGCCTACAACGAAACCCAGGTCCGACGCGAGTTCCTCGATCCCTTCTTCAAGGCGCTGGGCTGGGACATGGACAACGAGCAGGGTTTCGCCGAGGCCTACAAGGACGTCATTCACGAGGACCAGATCCGGGTCGGCGGCGCCACCAAGGCTCCCGATTACTGCTTCCGCATCGGCGGCACCCGCAAGTTCTTCCTCGAAGCCAAGAAACCGTCCGTGGTGATCAAGGACGAACCGGGTCCGGCCTACCAGCTCCGCCGCTACGCCTGGTCGGCCAAACTCCCGTTGAGCCTGCTCTCGGATTTCGAGGAGTTCGCCGTCTATGACGGACGCTTCAAGCCGCACCAGAACGACTCCGCCGACAAAGCCCGCATCTTCTATTGCACCTTCCGGGACTACGCGCAGAAATGGGATTGGATCCAGGAACGGTTCTCGCGCCACGCCGTGCTCCAGGGCGCCTTCGACCAGTTCGCCGAAGCCACCAAGGCCAAGCGCGGCACGTCCGAGGTCGATGCCGCTTTCCTCGAGACCATCGAGGGCTGGCGTCGCGAGCTGGCCCAAAACCTCGCCCTCCGCAACGCCCGGCTCACCCAGCGCGAACTCAACTTCGCCGTCCAGCGCATCCTGGACCGCCTCATCTTCCTGCGCATCTGCGAGGACCGCGGCATCGAGGATTACGGACGCCTCCGGGCCCTGGTCAACGGCGACCGCATCTATCCGCGCCTGTGCCAGTTGTTCGAGGCCGCCGACGACCGTTACAACTCCGGCCTGTTCCATTTCAAGCGGGAGAAGGACCGGCATGAAGATCCCGACGAACTCACCCTGGCGCTGGCGCTCGACGACAAGCTCCTGCGCGGCATCCTGCGCGACCTCTATTTCCCGACAGCCCCTACGAGTTCTCCGTCCTCTCCGCCGACATTCTCGGCCAGGTCTATGAACAGTTCCTCGGCAAGGTCATCCGCCTCACCGACGAGGATCGCTACCGCATCAACGTCTTCGACTGGCACGCGGAGTCAATAATCAAACTATCGGACGAACGTAATTTGCTCGAAGAACTGGCCCTCGCTGCCTAGCCTCTCTCCAACATGGCAAACCCAAACCACCCCAAACACCCACTTGCCGAAGTCTTCGGGTTTTCCGCAGACGATACGAGCGCCGCAGCGAATCGCCATCGAACCAAACGCCTTTGTCCTTTCAACAATAAAGTCCCGAACTGCACGAAGGACAAGGCGCAAGACCCGCTCGGCGTGTGCAGTGTGTTCCATGAAAATGAAGTTGTCATCACTTGCCCAATCCGATTCAGACAGGGTTGGATGATTGCTGATGACGCAGCAGATTTCATTTTCCCTGCCAATGCAACTTGGACGACTCTTACCGAAGTCCGCCTAAAGGACGCTGACGGCGGATCGGCTGGCAACATAGACATCGTTCTCTGCGCATACGACAAAGCTGGCAAGGTTTATGACTTCGGCGCGTTGGAAGTGCAGGCTGTTTACATTTCCGGAAACGTCCGCAATCCGTTTGAGCATTACATGGAAGCTCCGGCGAAGAACTCCAGAATGGATTGGACCACTGAGGAGAATTATCCGAGGCCCGATTACTTATCATCCTCCCGCAAAAGGCTCGCTCCACAGCTAATCTTCAAAGGCGGCATCATCAATGCTTGGGGAAAGAAGACCGCCGTTGCTTTGAACAAGGGTTTCTTCAACACACTCCCAAAGTTGCCCGAGGTTCCAAAGGCGCAGGCAGACATCGCTTGGTTGATTTACGATTTAAAATCACCGTCGAACGCAGCCGCACGCTACGAGATTTTCCGTGAGCGCACAGTTTACACTCGGTTTGAGCCAGCCTTGAATCAGATTACCAAATCGCGGCCTGGCAGGATGGAGGACTTCTTACGTCAGCTTCAGACCAAAGTTGACGAAAAACTGGAAACGCCCCCCACGAATCGATCGCTTGATAATCCATTTGCCAAGTAAGCTATGGCTCAGACCTATCTGTTACCCGAATTTGAAACCGAGCAGCGCGAGAAGCCAGTAAACGTTGCTTCTGTACCGCAGCGAAGCCCGTTTCGCTATCCCGGAGGCAAGACGTGGCTCGTGCCGCTATTCCGCCGTTGGATGATGAGCTTGCCAAATCAGCCAGCGATTCTGGTTGAGCCATTCGCAGGAGGAGGAATCATCAGCCTGACCGCCGCTTTCGAGCAACTGGCTGATCACATCGTGATGGTGGAGCTTGATGGCCAGATTTCGTCGGTATGGAAAACGATTCTCGGAGGTGATGCTGATTGGCTTGCCAAGCGGATTCTTTCCTTTGAACTCACCCCTGAATCCGCCAAGGAAGAATTTGCGAAGGAGGTAAGAAGTCAGCGGGAACTTGCGTTTCAAACGATTTTGAAGAATCGCACGGCCCATGGCGGAATTTTGGCTGAAGGCGCTGGAGTTCTGAAGCGCGGCGAGAACGGTAGAGGCATTCTTTCCCGGTGGTATCCGCAAACCATCGCCAAACGAATTACTAACATCAAATTCGTCAGCCGCCGGATTGAATTCATTCAGGGGGATGCTTTTGAGCAACTCAAACGTTTCGGCAAAGATCGCAATGCAGTCTTCTTCATTGATCCGCCATACACCGCTGGGGGGAAAAGTGCCGGTTCACGGCTTTACACCCATTGCGAGGTTGACCATGAACGTCTTTTTTCGATTTGCGAGGAACTGCGTGGTGATTTGTTGATGACCTACGACAACGCGGACGAGGTTCGTGCCCTAGCAGCGCGGCACGGATTCGAGACCAAAGCCGTTGCTATGAAGAACACCCACCACGCTGAAATGAACGAACTATTGATTGGAAGGGATTTGAGTTGGACTGAAGCAGGAGGTGTCTTTCGCGAGCATCGTTCTCCGTATCGCGTATCCGAATCCAAGCAAACCAAGAAGCAACGTAAACGGTGATGAACTGTGCTGTCACTGGCGAGAGTTTGCATGTCCACATGGTGAAACTCGTGGAGACGATGCTGGCGTTGCATCGGCAGTTGGCCGGGGTGCGGACCCCGCAGGAGCGGGTGGCGTTGGAGCGGCAGATTGCGGCGACGGACGGGCAGATTGACCGTCTGGTCTATGACCTCTACGGTCTGACTGCGGACGAAGTCCAAATCGTGGAGGGCAGGCCGTCGTGAGGTCGATCGGCGATTGCTTCGGCCGCAGAGTCCGCCTCACGGAGGAGCGGCTTGCGCATATCCTGGAGCATCCGGAGATGGCCGGGATGGGGGCCGAACTGGAACGGGCCCTCCGCCAGCCTGATCTGGTGCGGCGATCACGCTCGGATTTCGACATCCGGCTGTTCTACGGGTTTTGCGCACAGACGATTGTGGGTGGCAAATGGCTGTGTGTCGTGGTTAAGTATGCAGAGAACGACGCGTTTGTGGTTACGGGATACCTCACCGACAAACCGAAAGCTGGAGAAGATCTATGGCCAATAAAGTAAGAGTCTGGTTCGACGCGGAGGCGGACTACCTGGAAGTGCGGTTTTCCGATGCTGCTGGTTACGAAAAGGAAACGCAGCACGACGCGGTGATGGAGCGGGTGGACGCTCAGGGGCGCGTGATTGGCTTCAGCGTGCTGGGCGTGAGCCGGTTCAGGAAGGACAGGCCGCTGGAGGCTGACCTGGCTTCAGCCTGAATTGACGGATCGAGAGGCGGAACCTATCCAAGCGTTCCCCTCCGCTCATTCCCCAAGCTTTGGAGTTTGTGACTGTCTGAACCCTCCTGGTCGATCATGGAACTACTGGAAGAACGGATGACACACGGGGGCTGGCCGCGATGGTCCGAGCCGGCCCGGATTGAAGAGGACACCCCCCTGGTGCCCGGCGCCGTGGCGGCTGGCGTCTGGGAGGAGGCGTCCGCATGGCTGGGCGAGGAATTGCCCCGCGACTGGCTGGTCCGCCTCACCGAACGCGCCGAGGCGGTCTATGCCAGCAACCCGCGCGTCCGACGCCAGCTCCGCAGCCCGGGCGACGGCGGTCGGGACTGGCTTTGGACCTTCATGCGTCATTGGCTGGCCTCCCTGTTGCGGAAGGAGCGTCCCGAACTGTTCGCCCGGCTTCCGGCTTCCTACGCCAACGGCGTCAGCCTGGCCCGTTGAGACCCTATGCAACTCGGAAACACACTGACCGCGACCCTTTTTGTTTTGGCGCTCTTCCTGGGCATGCTCCTGGCCTTGGAGGTGGGGCGACGCCTCGGCAAACGGCGCCTGGCCCGCGATCCGGAAGGCGCCAAAGCCGGCCTGGGCGCGGTCGAAGCTTCCGTGTTTGGCCTGCTTGGCCTTCTCGTGGCCTTCACGTTCAATGGTGCGGCGAACCGGTTCGATCAGCGCCGCGACTTGATCGTGCAGGAGGCCAATGCCATCGGCACCGCGTGGTTGAGGCTGGACGCGCTTCCGGACCCGACCCGTCTCGAGCTGCGGGATCTGTTCCGGCGTTACGTGGATTCGCGTCTGGAGAGCTACCGCCGGATAGCGGACGCCACGGCGGCCCAGAAGGGGTTGGCGGACTCCAAGGCATTGCAGGCGGCCATGTGGGAAAAGGCCACCACAGCCTGTCGGAGCGACCCGGGCCGGGGCGTGGCGATGCTGGTATTGCCAGCGCTGAACGAGATGTATGACGTCGCCACCGTGCGCACGGCCATGGTGTCGCGCCATCCGCCGCGCATCGTTTTCTTCATGTTATCCGGGCTCAGCCTCAGTTGTTCACTGCTCGCCGGCTACGGCATGGCCGCGGCGCGGGAACGCAGTTGGACGCATATGATCGCCTTCGCAGCCATCACCGCCCTGACGGTGTATGTCATCGTGGACCTCGAGCATCCGCGGCGGGGGTTTATCCGGGTCACGGCGTCCGACCAGTTGCTCGTCGAGCTGCGGAAGAGCATGGACTAGCCCGGGCCTGAGTATGGAGCGCGGCTCCGTGAGCCGCAGCGGGTGCGCCCGGGTGCAAGGCCAGCAATCTGGGCGTGGGCGTGGGGAGCTTCGTGAGTGCTGCGAGTCGCGGACTCGCGGTCCGCCCGGTTAGATCCTTATCAGGACATCGGGCCCGCAACGGGCCTCCTGGCAGGCCGGGTCCCCTGACCCGGCAGCGCTGTAATCACGCCCGTTCCTCGCCTCTGACAAACCTGCGCTCAGGAATGAGGAGTTCCGGGCCTGGGAACCCGCGCTGCGGGGAGGCCGCCACAAATCTGCTGGCCATGCCCCGTGCCGGGCCTATATTTCGCGAAGTAAGTCCGAGGTTCAACCAAACAGGAAAGGCATTCCCATGACCACGAGCAATTCAGCGTCTCAAGAGACAATTTCACGGCATGTCTGGCGGTTCTTCCGGTCCGGCGGCGTGGATCAGGTGATGATCCGCAGCGGATCGGACATCGCGCACTTGGAGCAACTCGATCTCAAACTGTGGATGGCCCTGGCCATGCCTACGCGCGGGATCGAGTTTGATCCGCGCACGCTCGATCTGGTGGACACCGACAAGGATGGCCGCATCCGGCCGCCGGAGGTGCTGGCGGCGATTCAATGGGCCCGGGGCGCCTTCCGCGACCTGGAGGGCTTGATCAAGGGGGGCGACTCCGTCCCGCTGGCTTCCATCCAGGACGAGGGCATTCGCAAGGGGGCGCAACGGATTCTGTCCAACCTTGGCAAGGCGAACGCCACCAGCATTTCCCTGGCGGAGGTGGAGGGGATGACCAAGGACTTCACCCAGACGCGTCTGAATGGTGACGGCATCGTGCCCGTGGGGGACGCCGAGGATGAGGCCACCCGGAAGGACATCGCCGACATCCTGGCCGCCCTCGGTGGCGTGACGGATCGCAGCGGCAAGCCCGGTGTGGATCAAGCAACGCTGGACAAGTTCTTTGCCGAGGCGCAGGCGCTGTCCGACTGGCACAAGCAAGGCGAGCAGGACAAGGCGGTTCTGGCGGCGGGAGACCAGACGGCGTCCGCTTATGCCGCCGTGCAGGCCGTCAAGGTCAAGGTGGAGGATTACTTTGCGCGCGGTCGCCTGGCTGCGTTCGATGCCCGGGCCACGGCGGCGGTGAACCGGCAGGAGGCGGAGTATCTTTCCATTGCCGCTCAGGACCTCACGATCACCGCGCAGGAAGTGGCGGGATTCCCCCTGGCGCGGATCGAGCCCGGCAAACCGCTGTCCTTGTCCGGTGGATTGAACCCCGCCTGGGCCGGTGCGATCGGCCAACTGGCCAGTCAGGCGGTGACTCCGCTGCTGGGTTCGGGCAAGACCAGCCTGAGCGAAGCCGACTGGGCGGCGTTGCAGGCGAAGCTGGCTCCCTACGCGGCGTGGCAGGCGGCCAAGCCCGTCACCGGGGTCGAGAAAATCGGTGTGGCCCGCGCCCGCGAACTGCTGGCCGGCGACGCGAAACAGCGCATTGCCAAGCTCATCGCCGCGGACGCCGCGCTGGCGCCGGAATACGCGCAGATGGTGTCGGTCGAGAAGCTGGTCCGGTTCCAGCGCGACCTCGTGAAGTTGCTCGCCAACTACGTGAACTTCGCCGAGTTCTACGGCCGTCGCGGCGCCGTGTTCCAGTCCGGTGTCCTCTACCTCGATGCCCGTTCCTGTCACTTGTGCCTGGACGTGGTGGATGCCGGCAAGCACGCCACCCTGGCCGGGCTGGCCGGGGCCTACCTCGCCTACTGCGATTGCACCCGTCCGGACAGCCCCAAGCGCACCATCGTGGCGGCGTTCACGGACGGCGATGCCGACAACCTGATGGTCGGCCGCAACGGCGTTTTCTACGACCGGAAAGGCCGGGATTGGGACGCCACCATCACCAAGGTGGTGACCAACCCGATCAGCCTGCGCGAGGCGTTCTGGAGTCCATACAAGAAGCTGCTGCGCACGATCGAGGAGATGGTTGCGAAACGGGCGGCGGCCGCCGAGGCCGCCTCCGACAAGAAGCTGGCGGCTGCGGCGGAGACCGTGGCCACAGCCGACAAGAGCAAGCCGGCCGAGCCGAAGAAGATCGATGTCGGCACCGTGGCGGCCTTGGGCGTTGCCGTGGGTGCCATTGGCACGGCCGTCACCGGACTTGCCACCGGACTGATGAATCTGGCGGTGTGGCAGATCCCGCTGGTGTTTGTGGGCATCATCCTGATCATCTCGCTGCCCTCGATGATCATCGCCTGGCTCAAGCTGCGCCGGCGCAACATCGCGCCCATCCTCGATGCCAATGGCTGGGCCATCAACACCCGCGCCAAGATGAACGTGCCGTTCGGCGCCGCGCTGACTCATGTGGCCAAACTGCCCGCGAACGCCGAGCGTTCGCTGGACGATCCGTTTGCCGAGAAGAAGCGTCCGTGGGGCTTGTATATCTTCCTGCTGGTGCTCGTGGTCGCCGCCGTGTGGATCCGCGTGGATCACAAGAAGCGGGGCCATTACTTCTGGCAGAAGCCGGCAGCCGCGGCCGTCACCAACGCGGTCCCCTCTGGCGTAAACTCGAACGCGGTCGCCGCCGCGGTGGACACGAATCAGCCGGCGAAATAGCCGCAGACCCGTGTGCCCGCCTCGCCGGTGGTGTCCGGGAGGCGGGCATTTTGTTTCATGCCCGTCTTCCTGGAGTGCCAGCGCTGCACGGCCTGCTGCCGCTGGCCGGGCCAGGTGAAGTTGGCGGACGCCGAGATCTCGCGCCTGGCAGCCTTCAAAGGCCTGTCCGAGCACGAGTTCATCCAGCAATTCACGCGGCTGCGACCGGACCGCCGTGGCTTGGCGCTGGAGGAGAAGCCGGGTGGCGAATGCGTGTTCCTCGACGGCAATGACTGCGCCGTGCAGCCCGTGAAACCCCAGCAATGCCGCGACTTCCCAAACCTGTGGACGACGCCGGAAGCGGTTGAGCGGTGTCGGGCGATTCGACGCGAGGTGGACGAGTCCGAATACCAGCGGCTCATCGCCAAGGCGCGAACGTTGAGCAGGTAGTCGGTTGGTAAGACACCGGCCGCCCCTTTCCCGAGACGTTGTAGCCGCCGCACGTGAGTCGGCGCCTATCTCGAACGGCTTGGTTGCTGCGCGGACTCCACGTCCACGGCTACGAGGTCATCAGGGCGGGGTGGGTGGTGATCGGGTCGTGTGCGTCGGGAGCAGCGTGAGTGCTGCGAGTCGCGGACTCGCGGTCCGGGGCGCGGCTCCGTGAGCCGCAGCGGCAGCGCAGGTGTGGGAGGTTCTGGCCCTGGACGTGGGCGCGGGGAGCTTTGGTGCTGCTGCGAGTCGCGGACTCGCGGTCCGTGGGGCGGCAGGCCGCGAGGTCAGGAGTTGCCCAGCATGTCCCCCGCGCGGAGGGGGTGTCCGGACAGGAACTCGGCAGTTGTCATCCGGCGTTTGCCTTCGGTTTGCAGTTCCAGGATGCGGAGGGCGTCCTGCCCACAGGCCACCACCAGGCCGTCCTTATCCGATTCAAGAATCGTCCCGGGCGGGCCTTTGCACGCTGCCCGTTCAGCCTTCCATAGTTTCAGGAGGGCGGGCGGTGTTTCGGTTGGACAGCTCACGCCGGAACCACGAACGGCGGATTCCGGGGCTGCGGCGACGGGCAGATAGGTGAAGGCCCCGGGCCAGGGCGTCAGGCCGCGCACCTGGTTCCAGAGCTCCGTCGCCGGGCGCGTCCAATCCACACGCCCGTCCGCCTTGGTGATCTTGCGGGCGTAAACCACCTCGTGGGTGGCTTGCGGTCGAAGCTGCCGCTTGCCGGCGACGTAATCCGGGATGGTCTTGACCAGCAACTCCGCGCCCAGCGTTGCCAGCCGGTCATGCAAGGTCAGGGCGTCGTCCTCGGCCTGGATCGGGGTGCGCACCTGGCTGACGATATCCCCGGCGTCCAACTCGGGGACGATCTTCATAATGGTCACTCCCGTTTCGGGGTCCCCGTTGAGAATGGCCCATTGGATGGGAGCGGCTCCGCGATAACGGGGGAGCAGCGAGGTGTGCACGTTAAGGCAGCCGTGCTTCGGGATGTCGAGCAGCGCCTGCGGCAGGATCTGTCCGTAGGCGGCCACAGCAATCAGGTCAGGCTTCATTTGCCGCAGTGTCTCGAGGAAATCCGGTTCGCGGGCCTTGTCCGGCTGGAACACGGGAATCCCGGCCGCCACAGCCGTGGTCTTGACCGGTGTGGGTTGCAGGTGGAGGTGCCGCCCTTTGGGCCGGTCGGGCTGGGACACGACGGCCACGACTTCGGATTCCGCGGACGCGAGAAGCTTGGACAGGCAGGTGGCCGCCAGGTCCGGCGTGCCCAGGAAGACGATGCGGAGCCGGCCCATGAAACTCAGACGGAGGGCAGCAGGCCGAGCCGTTTGATGTGCCCAAGGATGCTGTGGCAGACCTCCAGCGGCGTCTTGTCGGCGTCGATTTGCCGGACCAGCTTCTTCCCGTAGAAATCCACCACCGGCCGTGTCTCCTTCTCGTAGGTTTCCAGCCGGTGCCGGATCACGTCGATGTTGGCGTCATCCAGCCGGTTATCCTTGAGCGCGCGGCGCTGGAGCCGGCTGATCAGGTTGCTGACTTCGCGGGCGCGAAGCCAGAACATCGCCTTCACCTCGAGGGTTTCCGCGAGGATGCGGGCCTGGTTGGCGTTGCGGGGAATGCCGTCGAGAACCAGATAATCCACCTTGGGTTGGAACTGGTTGGCCCGGGTGCTGGCCTCGATGGATTCCCGCCACAGTTGGACGGTGAAATCGTCCGGGACCAGTTTGCCTTCGGCGGAGTATTTGACGAAGACCTGGCCCAGCGGGGTCTCGGGCTTGAGGTTGCGGAAGACATCGCCGCACGCGCAATGGAAGAAGTGCGGAATGGTGCCCAGGATCTTGCCTTGGGTCCCTTTGCCCGAGCCCGGCGCGCCGAAGAGGAGGATGGTGCGGTATTTCATAAGGTCTCGGGCTGCGCGGCGGGGTGCGGTGTCCTCCGGGGGCGCGGCGGCCTCAGGCTTTGGCGGTCAGACGCACTTCCTGGAGGTCGCCGAAGCTCACGCCCACCTCGCCGGAGGCGCCTTTGATGGCATTGACGTGAAGATCGGTGGCGGTGACGCGGGTGATACGATCGGCGACGATCAACGCCTTCGGGGTCTTGATGACCATGAACTGGAACTTCTGCTCGCCACGGCGGACGGTGCCGAAGAAATCGGCGAACCGGGTCTCGAAGAAACGCTTGTTGAATGTAAACTTGCCCCGGGCAAACACCTCGTCCTTGGGCACGCTGAGGTCCCGGCCTTCCGCGGCGGCCTGGGCGGCCTCGATTTCCCCGGCCAGCGGCACTTTGAACTCGGGCCGCATCTCCTCGGCGTGGGCCAGTTCTTCCGGGGTGGGTTCCGGCTCCTTCTCGATGTAGGTGGGCAGGCTCAACCAGACGATGTTGCTGACGAAACCCGCGAAGGGGATGGCCGCCAGCCCGGCCACCAGCCAGACGTTGCGCGCCCGGAAGAGGGCGATCTCATACCCGGCGAAGATGTTGGCTGCAAGAACGAGCAGGACCACCACCCAGCCGATTCCGGAGCCGAACAGGGATCCGATCACCGACCCCTTGTCCGGACGCGACAGCCGGCTGACTTCCTTGATGGGCACCTCGGTGAGCCTGGCCTTGTCCTCGGCGCTGACGATGATGAAAGGCTCGATGAACTCGGTCAGTTTCTCGTTTTGCATGAAGGTCTTGAGATCCGGCTGCGAGAACGAGCCCCAGGACACGTCCTTGTAGGTGCCGTCCGCCTGCCGGATCTTCACGCCGGCATCGCTGGCGGTGGACAGGAGCGGGTCGCCGATGATCGTGGACCCGTCTTCCAGGGTATAGGTGGCGGCACCCGCCGGGAACAGCACGGCGCAGCATAGGAGGCAGAGGAGGACGATGCGTGGGATGGTCCGCATAGAGTGGGGGCTGAATAACAAACCGGTCCGGGCTTAGAAAGGAAATTTCAGCTTTCTCAAGGGTGGAAGTCTGCCGGCTGCGCTCCCCCGATCTGTCCGACCAGATCGTCCACCGTCCAGTTGGACCGGCTCTGCTCCAGCAGGTCGGCCGTGGCGCCGTGCTGCCACACGGCGTATCGGAGTGTGGTCAGGGCATCCTGCTGCAATTCAGGTTGGACCAGCAGGCCCGCCAGGTAGCCGGCCAGCACGTCGCCGCTGCCCCCTTGGGCGAGCCCGGCGTTGCCGGAACTGTTCACATAGACCTCGCCCGTGCTGCGTCCGACCAGCGTGTGCTGTCCCTTGAGCACCACCCAACAATTGCCGAACCGTGTGGAAATCCTCCGCAGGGCGGCGAGCCGGTCCGCCTGAACCTGGTCCGGGTTGGAGTTGATCATGCGCGCCGCTTCGCCCGGATGCGGGGTGACCACGCGCAACTGGTGCGGAACCGCCAGTCCCATCGGCAACCAGTCCAGCGCCGTGGCGTCGGCGACCATGGGTTGCAGCCCGTCTTTGGTCCAAAGCCTGCGCAGGGGCTGCTGCAGTTCTTCGTCCACGTCATTCGCCGCCAGGCCGGGGCCCAGCAGCATGGCGGTACCGCGATCCAGCTCGGCGGTGTTCCAGGGACGGACCATCACGCTTTGCAATTGGGAGGCCGCAATGGGAAACACCGCTTCTTGCGTGTGCAAGGTGATCAAGCCCGGACGCGCCCGTTGCGCCCCGCGCGCCGCCAGCACCGCGGCTCCCTGATACCCCACACTCCCGGCCACGATGGAGAGGTGTCCAAACGCGCCCTTGTGCGCCCCCGCCATCCGCGCCGGGGGAAAGCCTGCGAAGTCCCCAGGCAACGTCCACCACAGGTCAGGGTGATGGTAACACGGGATCAAGCCGACGTCGGTGGCCACCTCCAGTCGCCCGACAAACGGAGCCGCTGCCGAGGCCAGCAGTCCCACCTTGGGAGCCCCGATGGTCAGGGTAAGATTGGCGCGCATCGCCACACCGACCGGGTTCCCGGTGTCCGCCGGCAGCCCGGAGGGAACGTCCACGCACAAGATCCGGCTCTGCGAGTGGTTCACCGATTCGACCAGCGTGCTCCAGGCGGCGTCGAGAGGGCGATCCAGGCCGATGCCGAACAACCCGTCCACGACCAGCGCGGGGCGTTGTGCCAGCAGGGATTGCAGCGTGGCCAGGTCCGCCGCTGGATTCCGGATATTCAGGGTCTGCACCACGCGATCCGTCAGGTGGCCGGCGGCGGCGCGGGTGTCGTCGCCGTTGTGACCGCTGCCGGCCAGCAGCAGGATGAAGTCACCGGACCGGGTCAACGTCAGGATGCGACGGGCCAGGCGTTGTCCGACCTGTTGAATCACAGATTGTTCGGTGACACCCGTTGCCCATGTGGCCTGTTCCCACTCGCGCATCTGGTCCACCGTAAGAACCGGAATCGGCATGGGCTAAGGCTATGCAGGATGCGGCGGGTTGGCAATGGAATCGCGGATAGCCCTCGGACAGGTGAAAGACGGATTGCGGGCGACTTGGGGGAGGCGTTACTACTGGAGCCCGTTCATGCGCTCGTTTGATCTCAGGTTTGGCGGCATTCGCCGGCTGTATTCCAAAGCCGGACTCGAGGCGCTGCGCCGGTCGCATGTTTGTGTCGTGGGTGTGGGGGGGGTCGGATCTTGGACGGTGGAGGCGCTGGCCCGGTCGGGGATCGGTCGGCTGACGTTGGTGGACATGGACGATGTGTGCGTGAGCAACGTGAACCGCCAGATCCATGCGTTGGATGGGGAGATCAAGAAGACCAAGGTGGCGGTGATGGCGCACCGCGTCCGCGCCATCAACCCGGATATTGATGTCAGGCCCATCGAAGCGTTCCTCACCCCCGGCAACGCGGCGTCGCTGTTGGACGACGATTACGACTACGTGTTCGACGCGATTGACCGGGCGCGGGAGAAATGCCTGATGATCGTGCTCTGTCGGCAGCGGGGCCTCCCGATCCTCACGGCGGGTGGGGCCGGCGGACGACGCGATCCGATGCGGATTCGTGTGGATGATCTGGCCCGATCGGAGGGGGACCGGCTGCTGCAATCGGTGCGCAGGACGCTTCGGGCCGATCACGGTTTTCCGCGAGGCGGGAAGAAGTTCGGGGTCGAGTGTGTCTATTCGAGTGAGCCGCCGGTCTATCCGCGGCCGGATGGCTCGGTCTGCGAGGCCCGTCCGGCGGGGGCCGAGCTACGGCTGGACTGCCGGAGCGGTTTCGGCACCGCCACCTTCGTGACCGGCACTTTCGGGTTTGTGGCCGCCGCGCGGATGGTCGAGGAGATCGCCACGCGGAAGGCGATTCCATGAACCGGCGGGAAGGCCGGGCCGCGCTGCGCGCGGCCCGGCGCCGGGGCACCGGCGCCCTGCCAGGTTCATGGTCCCCACGCGCGACCTCTTGATCGTGGGGGCTCCCCATGAACTGAGTCCTCCGTGTCTCGGTGTTGAACGCGCTGGCCCTTGCCTCGACGGCGGGAATGACAAGATTGGGTGATTAGTTCCCAAAAAAGGTGTGGGAAGCCGGGCTCGCAGAGCGCATCAGTGGAGTCATGGACACCCATCCCATGTTGCTCCCGGCCTGTGCCCGGGGCCGATCGCGGGTCCGTTGGCGGGTTGTTGAGCGTCTCAGCCTGCTTTGCGCCGGCGTATTCGTGCTGTGCGCCGGACGGCAGGTCAGCGCCGCCGAGCCGGTCCCGAATGACAAGTGCCTGGAATGCCATTCCATGGCGGACCTCACCAAGGATTTGCCGGATGGGTCGGTGAAGAGTCTGCTGGTGCACGAGGATCTCCTGCTCTCGTCGGTCCATCGCACCAACACCTGCGCCAGTTGCCACTCGGACCTGACCGAGGAGCATCCGGACGACGGGCTGGCGGCCAAGCCTGTGGATTGCGCGTCCTGCCATGCCGAAGAAGCGGGGATCTACGCCACCAGCATTCACGGGGTGAGCCGTGCGATGGGCGCCTCGGAGGCGGCATCCTGCGCGGACTGCCATGGCAAGCACGACATCCTCTCCGCGCGCAACCCGAACTCGCCCACGTTCAAGATGAACCTCGAGCGCACCTGCGCCCGGTGCCACAGCAACGTCGGTCTGACCGAGGAATACCGGATCAAGTACCCCGGCGTAAGCTCGCTGTTCCACGAAAGCATCCATGGCAAGGCGCTGTCGGGGAAGGGATTGATCGTGGCGCCATCCTGCGGCGACTGCCACGGCGCGCATGACATCAAGCGCAGCGTGGATCGCAGCGCGTCCATCCACAAGACGCACGTGGCGGACACGTGCGGCAAGTGCCACCTGGGCGTCGAACAGATTTACAATCGGAGTGTCCACGGCGCCTTGTTGAACCGGGGGGATGCGCGCGGGCCGGTGTGCACGGATTGCCACACGGCGCACGAGATCGAGCAGCCCCGGAACGGGCATTTCAAGCAGGTGAGCGATCAGCGCTGCGGCAAGTGCCATGAGGACAGCCTCCTGCATTACCAGGACACGTACCACGGGAAGGCCATGGCGCTGGGCCGACCCAACCAGGCATCCGAAGTGGCGGCTTGTTACGATTGCCACGGCCATCACGACGTGCTGCCTCCCACCAGTCCGGACTCCCGGCTGTCCTCGCAGAACATCGTGGCCACCTGCGGTCAGTGTCACGAGCACAGCACGGTCGGGTTCACCCAGTACCAGCCGCACGCGAATCCGCTGGATGGCCAGAAGTATCCCGTTTTGCACGCGACCTTTGTGTTCATGACCGTGCTGCTGCTGGGGGTGTTTGCCTTTTTCGGCGGGCACACGTTGCTGTGGCTGGGGCGTTCGATCTATCTCTACGTCTCCGACTCGAAGAAGTTCCGGGAAGCCAAGGTGAACGCGCAGGTGGATGACGAATGGTTCACGCGGTTCTCGCCCTTCGAGCGGTTCCTGCATTTCCTGGTGGTGACCAGTTTCCTGCTGCTGGTGATCACCGGCATGCCGCTCAAGTTCTACTACACCGAGTGGGCCCGGGTGATGTTCGGGTTCCTGGGCGGGGCGGAGGCGGCCCGCACCATGCACCGATTCGGGGCGATCGTGACGTTCCTCTACTTCGGGCTGCACCTGTGCGCCCTGGTGGTTTCGGCCTGGAAGAACCGGCACGCAGTCCGCGATCCGCAAACCGGACGGTGGAAGTTCCGGCGATTGATCGGCGTTGTGTTCGGTCCGGACTCGATGATCCCGACGCACCGGGACGTGGTGGATTTCTGGGCGCACCAGAAGTGGTTCTTTGGCAAGGGCGAGAAGCCGCAGTTTGATCGCTGGACGTATTGGGAGCGGTTCGACTACTTCGCCGTCTTCTGGGGCGTGTTCATCATCGGGGCGTCCGGCCTGATCATGTGGTTCCCGCAGTTCTTCACCCGTTTCCTGCCGGGCTGGATCATCAACGTCGCGTTGATTGTGCACTCGGATGAAGCACTGCTGGCGGCGGGATTCATCTTTACGGTGCACTTTTTCAACACGCACTTCCGGCTCGAGAAGTTCCCGATGGACACGGTGATTTTCTCCGGTCGCGTCTCGAAGACCGAAATGCTGCACGAACGGCGGCGGTGGTACGACCGGTTGATCCAGAGCGGACGGCTGGACAAGTATCGGGTCAAGGACGAATGGCTGCGGTGGAAGCGGATTGCGCGGCCGGTGGGATTCATCTTCTTCGGCATGGGATTGGTGCTGCTGCTGTTGATTGTTTACGCCATGGCCACGCGCCTGGTGCATTGAGCGGGAACGCCATGATCAGACCCATGTCGGAGACAGACTTCCGTTTGGGCAGGGCGCCACGGCGCCGGCGCCCGGGCCACGCACAGCACAGCCCCACCCTTTTGAGAAGGGCGTTGGCGAATCATGCCGGGCGGATGTCGTTCTGTCTCGGGCTGATGCTTTGGGGGGCGGCCGGCGCCAGTTGCCTTTCCACCGTCGCCGCCGAGCCGGTTCCGGACGACAAATGCCTGGAATGTCATGCGGACCAGGATCTGACCGCTACAACGGAGGACGGGCGCGAGCGGTCGCTGTATGTGGACGCTTCAGTGCTTGCCGCGTCCAGCCACTCGACCAACACCTGCAGCGCTTGCCACGCGGACATCGCGTGGGAGCATCCGGACGACCAGGTGAAGCCCAAGCCGGTCCGGTGCGAGGCGTGCCATGAGCGGCAGGCGCTCTCCTACGGTCTGAGCGTTCACGGCCAGGCTGCGGAGTCGGGCGACCCGGCGGCGCCGGGTTGCCGGGATTGCCACCACCATCACGACGTACTGCCCTCGACCGATCCGCGCTCGCGGCTGCATTTCTCGAGGCAGGCGGCAACGTGCGGCGATTGTCATCCCACCGAGGCGGAGGACGTGGCGGGGAGCGTCCACGGCAAGGCGGCCGCGCAGGGGGTGCGGGAGGCGCCCACCTGCACGGACTGCCACATGGAACATTCCATTCAGGCCCTGCGCGGAGCGCCCGGCGAGCAGGTGGCGGAACAGGTCTGCAGCAAGTGCCATGCGTCCGAGCGGTTGAACACGAAGTTTGGACTCCCGGCGGACCGGGTGAAGACCTTTTTTGAAAGCTATCACGGGCTGGCGATTCAAGGCGGGTCAGCCACGGCGGCCAACTGCGCCAGTTGCCACGGTTACCACCGGATCCTGCCCTCGACCGATCCGGAGTCCTCGGTGCACCCGGCGCATCTGGTGACCACCTGTGGGCAGTGTCATCCGGGCATTTCCGAGCAGTTCGCACTGGGCCGGGTGCATTTGAAGGGCGTGCCGGAGGGAAACCTGGGGGAGCAGGTGAACTGGTGGGTGCGGCGGATCTACCTCTTGCTGATCTTCGGGGTGGTGGGCGCGCTCTCTCTTCACAACCTGCTTTCCCTCATGCGCAGCGCGCTGCTGGCCCGCGGCACGCGGGGTCCGACCGTGATGCGGATGGATCGGCATCAGCGGGCGCAGCATTTCATCCTGCTGAGCACCTTCATTCTGCTGGCGCTGAGTGGGTTTGCCTTGAAATACCCGGACACCTGGGTGGCCTGGCTGTTTGCCAATGACGAGAATGTACGCCGTTGGGTGCATCGCGGCGCCGGCGTGGTGTTGATCGCGCTGGGTGTGTGGCATCTGGTTTACATCGCCCTGTTCCGGGAGGGACGGCGGTTGGTCCGGGACCTGTGGTTTCGGAAGCGGGATGTGACTGACATCGTCTTGAATCTGCGTTACCTCACCGGACACAGGTCCGAGCGGCCCCGGTTCGGACGGTTCGGTTACGTGGAGAAGTTCGAGTACTGGGCGGTGGTGTGGGGGACGGTGATCATGGGGGTCACGGGTCTGGCCATCTGGCTGAAGGTGGATGTGACGCAGTTTCTGCCGCGGTGGGTGGTGGAAGTGGCCACCACGATTCACTACTACGAGGCCATCCTGGCCTGCCTGGCCATCGTGGTCTGGCATTTCTACCACGTCATCTTCGCCCCGGGAACCTACCCGATGAACTGGGCATGGTGGGATGGGCGTGTGTCCGAGGAGTGGCACAAGGAGGAGCACCCGCTGGAACACGTCGCCGAGGCGCCGCCCAAGGCTGCGGATGTGGATCGCGCGCGGGGCGAGGGGATTTGAGTGGGTGCTGCAGGCGCCGACGTGAGGTCGTCGCCCTGGTCGGGGAGCTGGAAGGAAGCCTCTGCCCACCGGTTCATGGGGCGGTCCTTTCGTCCGCGAAGGGGAACCGGTTGGCTCACGATTGGCGGTCGATTCCTACTCGGTCAGGGGCCGCATGGTCATGGGATCGCGCAAGGGCACGGCGACCATCGGGCCTTTGACCAGGTCCTCCAAGCGCCCGGGGTGGTCCGGGTGTCCCTTGAGAATCTCCTCCTTGTCCCCGACCACCAGGATGGCGGGCGGTCGGGCGTCAAGATGCGTCCGGGCCGCGCGTTGAATGTCCGGGATGGTGACCGCAGCGATGCGATCCCGATACTTCATGTAATAGTCGGGTTCCGTATGGTATCGCCCGGTGAATTCATCGGTGGCAAAGCGTTCGACGGTGGCTGCCTTGCTGGCGAAGGCGCGGGGGAACGTGTCGATCATGGACCGCTGCGCGGTTTCGAGTTCGGCCGCCGTCACCGGTTCTTGCGCCAGGCGGTGGATTTCCTGCAGCACGATCGAGGTGGCGTAGGCCACGGTGCGCGACTTGGTCTGGAATCCGGCGACGAACGGTTCCGGATAATACACGCTGCCGGGGAACGTGGAGGCGGCGGCGTAGGCCAGTCCTTCGTCGGATCGCACGCGGTTGACCAGGCGCGACGTGAACCCGCCGCCGCCGAGGATGCGGTTCATGAGCACCACGGGAAAATAGTCGGGATCGGTGCGCATCACGCCCGGCAGCAGCACGGAGACCCGGCCCTGAGTGACGTCCTTGTCCACCAGGTAGATTCCGGGGGCGGCGAAGGTCGTGTGGGTGGGGATGGCCGGGGGTGTTTGCCCCGGGAACGGCCAGTGGGCGAAGACTGCCTCGAGTTTTCCGATCAGTTCCTGACGGTCGAAATCACCGCTGGCCGCGACCACGAAGTTGCGGGGATGAAACCATTGCTGGTGAAAGGCCTGGAGGTCCGGGCGCGAGATGGCGGCGATCGAGGACTCCGTGTCGTACTGGTTGCTCCAGAAGCTGTCGCCATAGGCCAGGAAGCCCCGTTCACGAGCTTCGAGGTTGGCGGAGTCGTCGTTGCGCTGTTTCATGGCCTGGAGGAGTTGTTCCTTGCGCAGGGTCAGCTTGTCTTCCTGGAACCGGGGCGCGGTGAGGGCCTCGCGCAGCAGGGCCAGGCCTTCATCGAGATCCTTGGAAAGCAGGTTCAGGTGAACCCGGCCTTGTGTATCGCCGGTCTCGGAGGAGAAATCGGCGGCCAGAAAGGCCAGTCGCTCCTCCAGATCCTCCGCGCTCATCGATTTGGTGCCGCCTTTGGACAGCAGGTATCCGGTCAGATCGGCCAGACCTTCCTGGCCCTGGGGATCCAGGTAGTGGCCGACGCGAACGAGCACCAGGAGGTTGACCAGCGGCAACTCCCGGTCGCTGGCCACATAGGCGATCGGCCCGTTGGTGAGGGTCACGCGGAATTCATCGGGATGGGGCGGTTGATAGTCCAGGGGGGGAAACACCAACTGTTCCGGACGATCCGGGATCGGGCTGGCGGACGTGGTGTCGGCGGGTGCGGCGCTGGCGGGGTGGGTGTGGCAGCCGGCGCTGCTGAGCCCGGCGATCACCAAACCGATCCAGAGGGCGGCGGGCTTCATGATCCGGGGGAGGGGTTGGGTTGCGCTTCCGTGGTCTTGCGCGTGTAGGTGGCCACGTTGCGATTCTCGGCCGTGAAATACCTGGCAGCCACCGCTTGAATCTGTTCGGCCGTGACCGCCTGGTGTTTGGCCCCGGCGGTGTTGATCTCCCGCCAGTCCCCGAGTCCGTCATAGAAAATCAACTGGATGAGAATGGACATGTTGGAGGTCAGGCGGCGGTACTCGTAGGCGGCGAAGTTGTTCTTCACCTTCTGCAATTCGTCCGGCGGCACCGGCTCGCGTTTGAGCCGCTCGAGCTCCGCGTTGATGGCCTGTTCCACCTCGTGGGGGGTGTGCGGTTCCCGGACCTCGGCGGAGATGACGAAGGTTCCGGCCCATTTGCGGGAATCGGGCGCGGCCTCCACCTCGGTGGCGACCTCCGGGCCGAGCACCAGCCCCTTGTAGAGGCGGCCGGTGCGGGTGGCCAGGATCTGGGAGAGGATGTTCAGCGCGTAGGAGTCCTTGTGTCCGAAGGGAACGGTGTGCCAGGCGATGGACAGCCGGGGATTGGTCTCGGCCTGGGCGTTCATGCGTCGTTCGGCCAGTTGCGGCATCTCGCTCGTCACCAGGTCGGGCGCGGCCCGGGGTCCGCGCGGGATGCGTCCGAAATACCGCTGGATCATCCGCATCGCCGCGTCCGCCTCGAAATCGCCCACCAGCACCAAGGTGATGTTCTGGGGTGCGTAATAGGTGGCAAAGAAGGTGTCCGCCTCCGCCTTCGAGATGGCCGCAATGTCCGAAGGCCACCCGCCCACCGGCCACTGGTAGGGGTGCGAGGTCCAGATCATGGAGTCAAAGGCCTCGTCAAACCGGCCCAGCGGGGTGGACTCGGTGCGCATCCGGCGTTCCTCGAACACCACATCGCGTTCGCTGTAGAATTCGCGGAAGACCGGGTGGAGCAGCCGCTCGGATTCCATCCAGGCCCACAGCTCGAGCTTGTTGGCGGGCACGGTGATGAAGTAGCCGGTGAGGTCCGTGCTGGTGAAGGCGTTCATGCCCGAGGCGCCGCCGGTGGTGTAGATGCGGTCGAACTCGTTCTTGACGAGCAGCTCGCGCTGTTCGGCCACCAGCGCGTCAAACTCCCGCTCCAGGGCCCGCAGTGGCGGCGGTTTGTGGTCCGGGTTCTGAAGGTCGTCAATTTCGCCCCGGCGCCAGGCGGCCCGCAGCTTGGCTTCCTCCTCGCGGATGGCGGAGCGGACCTCCTCCTGGCGCTGGATGACGGCCTGGTCGCGTTGGTAATCCCGGGTGCCGATGGTGCGGGTGCCCTTGAACATCATGTGTTCGAAAAGGTGAGCCATGCCGGTGATTCCGGGACGCTCGTTGGCGCTGCCCACATGGGCCACCCAGCCTCCGGACACGCTCGGTTCATCGTGCCGTTCGACCAGCAGCACGCGCAGGCCGTTGTCGAGTTGGCGTTCCTGGACAGGCACCTGTTGCGCCGGGCACCAGAGCGTCCCGGCAGCGAGGAACAGGAGTGTCCCCGGGGGCAGAAGGATGTTTTTCACCGCTGACAATGTCTGTATTCGACACCCAGGGCCGGCAGGGGTTCAAAAGGCCGGGAACCCGAGGCTGGCGCAGGAGAAGGGCCGCCGCGGGCGATCGCCTAACCCATCCCGGCGTATTCCTCGTCCGTCTTGAGTTGCAGTCCCATGAGGACGTAGTCGTGCTTGATGGCCTGCATGTCCTTCACGTAATCCTCCAGGGTCAGGAGATTGCTGAAGCCCATGAGGGCGAACATCTTGATGGCCGCTTCCTGGTCGCCCATGAACTCCGCTTCCACGTGCTCCAGGCCGATGTTGCGCGCCACTTCCACGATCTCGTGGATGAGCGCCCGGGCCAATCCGCGGCCGCGATACTCGGGCAACACGAGGACGCTGACCCGGCCCACATGCCGTTTCCACCCGCCCTGCTGCTGGTGCAGCGTGGCGTCGGCAACGATCTTGCCATCCGCCAGGCCGACGATGGGCAGATTCCGGGCGTAATCGATGTTCTGGCACCAGTCCCGGATGACCGGCTGCTCGTTGACGCGGTGTTTGATGAACATCCGCTCCTTCTCGGGGAGCATCCGGAAGAAGGCATGCAGGCTCTCCTCGTCGGTGCGCCGCAAGGGACGGAGCTCACAGGAGAATCCGCCCTTGAGGTTCACCCGCTTCGGGAATTTGTTCAGCTCCAATTCTAGTGACATGGCATTTTCCTTATCTTGCCGCACTGTGCATCAGCCGCCGGGGTGTGGCAAGAAAAGGTATCCGATTTGTCCTGACTCTTTGATCATGTCCCCTTGGGGAACCAATGACCCTGTCCCCGTTGGGTCCCGGCGGCGGGGCGCCTGGTCACTGTGTTTCGCGGTGGATCCAGTCCAGATAGCGTCGGTTGCCGGCGGTCAGGGGCAGGGCGATGAACTCGGGGGTGTCGTAGGGGTGCAACTGGCGGATCAGCTTTTCCAGCCGGGGCAGCAAGGTCCGGCGGGTTTTCATCACCATCAGTTGTTCCTTGCCGGATTCAATCCGGCCCTGCCACCAGTACCATGACTCGATGCGGGGCACGAGATTGGCGCAGGCGATCAGGCGTTGGTCGAGCGCGGCGCGCGCCAGCTTCCGGGCCACCGCAGGGGTGGGGGCGGTGACCAGGACGACGGAGAATGCGTTGGCAGATGTCATGAGACGGGGTTTCAGGTCGGCGGTGCGATCATGGGCGCGGCCAAGGGATTGGACAAGTGCGTTGTCCCGAAGTGCCCGGGGTCGGCAGCCGTCGGGTTGTCCCGGGATTCAGGCCCAGACCCCGATCTTGGGCGCGGAAAGCGGCTGACGGTGTCGCATTGCGCCTCCGACAACCGGACGGACGAGGCCGGCCTGGCGGGGATCATCCGGGCGGCGGACCGAACACCTGCTCCACGGGCGCCAGGCGCCGGGCCCGCTCCAGCACGCTGGCCCGGGCGTTCACGACGATGGCGGCGCGGACGTCAGGCCAGACCTGGAGGTCCACCGAGGAGTTGCCGGCGTAATCGTATCCGCCCTTCCCGAACCGTTCATTCAACCGGCGTCGTTTGGTGTGGCCGCGCAAGTTCTCGCGCCCATTGCTGCCGATCACCTCGTCAAACAGGTGGACATGCGCGGCCACGCGTTCGCCCATGCTTTGGTCTGAAGCCGTCACCAGGATCAAGCGGCGTCCGGACGCCTTCTCCTGCCTGAGCCACTGGATGAGCGCGGCATGATAGGGCAGGGCGGCGATGTCGATCCGGGCGCGCGCCGCCAGTTGGCGTTTCAAATGCGCCCGGCCGCGGGCCCACCACCAGAACAACGAGAGGAGATTCAACGGGTTACATTTGACCAGCCAGAGCATGGCTTCCCACATGGTGTCGGTGCCGATGAGCGTGCCGTCCAGGTCCACGCACAACGGCACGCCGCCGGTGGTTGGAGACGGCGGCTGGGGGGCGGAGGTGTCGTTCTTCAAGAGCGCGCCACGTTACCAAGCGTCGTTGTCCATTGACAAGCCGCGCGGGTTTGGAAAGCTGCGCGCACCCAAACCCGACATGTTATGAAACAGATTCCCATCGGCGCGAGCGAACTCAGGTGCGGCTGCCTGGCCTACGGTTGTTGGCGGATTGCGGGGGCTGCGGGCCCCGCCGGGCCGTCCCCCGAGGCCGTGGCGGCCGGCCGCCGGTCAGTGATAGCCGCTTACGAGAGCGGATACACGCTGTTTGACAACGCGGACATCTATGGCGGCGGCGCGGCGGAGAGGATTCTCGGCCAGGCGCTCAGGGAGGTGTCGGGGATGCGGGAGCGGGTGGTTATTCTCACCAAGGGCGGTGTCCGGCATGCCGGCCTGCCGCATCCCCACTCGCCGCAGCGCTACGATTTGTCCGCCGAACACCTCATCGAGTCTTGCGAAGGATCGCTGAAGCGTCTGGGGGTTGAGACCATTGACATCTACATGTTGCATCGTCCGGATTACCTGGTCGATCCCGGGGAGGTGGCGCGGGCGTTCACGCAGTTGAAGGAGCAGGGCAAGGTGCGGCATTTCGGGGTGAGCAATTTCCGCCCGACCCTGCTCGCCGCTCTCCAGGCCGCCTGCCCGATGCCGATCGTGACCCACCAGTTCGAGTTCAGCTTGATGCGGTTGGATCCGTTGACGGACGGCACTTTGGACCAATGCCTGAGGGAAGACATTACACCGATGGCCTGGAGCCCGCTGGGCGGCGGGATGTTGGCGGACGGAGCCGGGCGGTTGCTGAGCTGGCAGCAGAAGTATGACCCGGATCCCATCAAGCCGGTGCTGGACGAGGTGGCCTCCGCCCATGGCGCAAGCCGGGCGGTGGTGGCGTTGGCCTGGCTGATGAAACACCCGGCCCGGGTTATGCCCATTGTGGGTTCCACGCAGCCGGACCGCATCCGGGAGGCGGCCCGGGCGGCCAGCCTCGAGTTGAGTCGCGAGGAATGGTATCGGCTGTTGCTGGCGGCTCGGGGACACCCTCTGGATTGAGCCAAGGCCTCAACCCCGGCCCCGCTGACGGTTGGCTTCGTAGAGGAAGACCGAGGTGGCGCTGGTGACGTTGAGGGAATCCACCCCCAACTGCATCGGGATGGCGGCGTGTTCATCGCAGGCCTCCAACACTTCAGGTCCGAGCCCGCTGCCTTCGCTCCCCACCACGATGCAGACGTCCCGGTTCAGGCGGACCTGCGCCAGGGTGTGGCCGTCCACATGCGGATGCGCCCCCAGGATGTGCACACCCCGGTGGCGCAACCCGCGGAGCGTCAGCACCAGGCTGGCCGTTTCAATCACCGGCAGGTCGAAGATGGTGCCCATCGAGGAGCGGACGGAGCGTCGGAGCCAGGGGGGAGAGCAGGTTTCGCCGACGATCAGGGCGTGGCATCCGAAGGCCACGCTGTTGCGGACCACCGCGCCCATGTTGGCGGCGTTCGAGAGGGCGTCGGTGGCCAGCAGGAGCAGCGGCTTTGGACTGCCGTCGAGCACCGATTCCAGTGACGGTTGAGGCGGAATCCGGCCCACCGCGAGCACGCCCTGGTACATCGAGAAGCCGATCAGCTCTTCCAGAACCTGCTTTTCGGCCACGAAGACCTCGATGCTCTCGCGCCGCGCCTCGACCAGGGATCCATAGTCCTCCAACCACTTGGGCGGGATGAGCAGGGAAACCACCTGGAACGTCGGGCTTTCCAACAATCGTCGGACCACCTTCTCGCCCTCCGCCACAAAGATGCCCTGGTGCACGTGGTCGATCGGGCGGCGCATGGTGCGGTAGGGGGCCAGGGCCGGATGGTCCAGCGATTCAACCCGTTGAACATGCAGCATGCGAGTGAGGCGTTAGAGGCTCAAGGTGGGGGAGGGCGCGTCCTGGGAGGCCACCTCGATGCGCACATGATGAGCGCCGGCCCGCTGCAAACGCGCGCCGACCGTCTGCTGAGCCAGCTCCGGACGGTTGCAGTCCCGGCTCAAGTGCCCCAGGTAGAGATGACGCAGGTTCTCCGAGACAATCTGTTCAATCGTCTCGGCTGCGGCGTCGTTGGACAGGTGGCCGTGACGGCTGAGAATCCGCTGCTTGAGGCTCCATGGGCGCCGGACGTCGTCCTGGAGGAGCTTGACGTCGTGGTTGGCCTCCAGCAGGAGGACATTGGCGCTGCGCACCCGCTCCATGACCAGCCGGGTCGCATGTCCGAGATCGGTCAGAAAGCCGATGTTGCCCAATTCGGTCCGCAGCAGGAAACCGACCGGGTCCTGGGCGTCGTGAGGGATGCTGAAGGTGTCCACGCGCACATCGCCGATCTCGAAGCTGGCCCCGGTTTCGAAGACGTGGCCGGCAAAGCGGATGTCCTGCTGGAACGCCAGCGCGTCCAGGGTCAGGCGGTTGGCGTAAACCGGGATGCCCAGGCGCTGGGCGATGAGGGGCAAGCCTTGGACATGGTCCCCGTGTTCGTGCGTGACGAGGATGGCGGTCAGGTTCTCGGGGGTCCGGCCGATTCCAGCCAGGCGCTGGCGGATCTGGCGGGCGCTGAACCCGGCGTCCACCAGCAGCCGGGTCTCCGCCGTCTCGATATAGGCGCAATTGCCGCCGGAGCCGCTTCCCAGAATGGTCACACTGCAAGGCACGCGCGGACGTTAGAAACGGCACGGCGGTGGAGCAACGATTTTTCCTGGCCCAGACGGCTCTGAACCCATGAACCTCTCTCCCTCTTTCTCCTTCTCTTTATCTGGGCACGTTGAGGTGCGGGGAGCGATAAAGAGAAAGAGAAGGAGGAAGAAATCGAGGAAGAATGGGTCGGGTGGAAAAGCGTGATTCCAAGGTCAGCGCGGGAAGCGCCAGACGGTCCCCACCGCCCCCTCGCAGCACTGTTGGGGAAACGCCTGCCACAATCGCATCGTCGCATTCCAGCCTGTGCAATGCAGCGGGGCGAGTGCGCCAATGTCGCGTTGGCGCAATTCTTCCAGAGTGGATTGCATCCGTTCCTCCGAGGCGTTGAGCAGGTGCATCCCGCCCAGGACGGCGGCAAAGCGCGAGGTGCGGGACAAGGACTCGATATGCCGCAGCGTGTTGATGACTCCGGCGTGGGCGCAGCCTAGCAGCACCACGGTTCCTTCCGCCGACTCAAAGAACAGCGCCTGGTCATCCAGCAGGGGATCGGGTTGTCGGCAGGCGGGATCCAGGAAGAATCGTCCGCCGACATCTTCGTGCTGCGTTGTGCGGGGGATCTCGCCGGTGGCGAACAGGCCCTCCCCCAGATCCACGGGTTGGCCACGGCAGAACGTGATCCGGGCCGCAGTCAGGCTGTCCAGCATGCCCGGGCTCATCCCGATGGCCCGTCCGCTGCCGTCCGGTTTGGCCGAGAACTTGGGGGCCAAGGCGGAGGCATGCAGGACGATCCGTGCCTCCGGGGCCAGGCGCCGGGTCACGGCCAGTCCGCCGGTATGATCGTAATGGCCGTGGCTCAGGACGATGGTGTCCAACTGGCTCAGGTCCAGACCGAGTTGCCGCGCGTTGGCCAGAAGCACATCTGTCTGGCCGGTGTCGAACAATACCTGCCGGGTGCCGATGGCGATATGATAGCTCAAACCGTGTTCGGCCTTCAGGCCCATTCCGTGGACCGTGTTTTCCACCAGAAGGGTGATGCGGATTTCCTCAGGCATGGGACATAAACTTGCTGCCGGCTCGGACCTTGATGTGGTCCCCCTGCTTCAGTTCTGCCCGGAGTTGGAACACTCCGTGGCGTGAGGATTCCAGCCAGGCGCGCACCTCCGATGGTTCCGTCGAGCACACGGGGGCGAGGTAACGCACCTGCAGCTCGGCGGTCAACGCCCGGATGCCGTGCGCGAACAGGCAGTTCGTCATCGCGCCATCCAGCAGCGCGGCAATCACACCGCCATGGAGCCAACCCGGGTACCCTTCCACCGCGCAGTGGCCCAGGAAGGTGCCGCGGACCGCCCCATCGGGTTGCAGTTGGCAACGCAGAGCGAGCCCCATGGGATTGGATCCGCTGCAGACAAAACAATAAGGGTGCGCTTCACCTTGGGTTTGGGCGAGTTGCCCGGGTGCGGGAGCCATTGGGAAGGGTTCAGCCATGAACGACTGCCCAGCAGCACCGGTGCCAGCGGTCGCGAGGTGGACACCGTGGCGTCCGCCGCGAAGGCGGCACACCCTGGCATTGCCATGGGCGCGTCCTCATCGGATGATGGCTTGTCGAAGGGGTGGCAGGCCCTTCCTGGTTTTATGCAGGACGAGATCCAGAACCAGTTGCTCGATTCGTTCCCGGACGGAGTGTTCGTGGTGGACACCGACTGGCGGATCACCTTCTTCAATCGAGCGGCTGAACAGATTACCGGCATTCCCCGCCACAAGGCGCTGGGTCAGCCGTGTTGCGAGGTGTTTCGCGCTTCCATCTGCGAGAGTGCGTGCGCCCTGCGCCAAACCCTGGCTACGCATCGCCCGGTGACCAACAAGGTGGTTTATATCGTCAACGCCAAGGGTGAACGCATCCCCATCAGCATCTCCACCGGCGCGCTCCGGGATGCGCGGGGCCGCATTGTGGGCGGGGTGGAGAGTTTTCGCGATCTGCGCTTGGTCGAGGAGTTGCGGCGGCAGGCGGCTGAACAGGATTCCTTTTCCGACATCATTGGACGCAGTGCGGCGATGCGGCGTCTGTTTGACCTGCTGCCGCCCGTCGCCGAAAGCGACAGCACGGTGCTGATCGAGGGGCCCAGCGGCACCGGCAAGGAGGTGTTCGCCCGCGCCATCCATCAGCTCTCCCGCCGGAAGGACAAGCGATTTGTGGCCCTCAACTGTGGGGCGCTGCCGGACACGCTTTTGGAGAGCGAACTGTTCGGTTACAAGGCCGGGGCGTTCACCGACGCGCGCAAGGACAAGCCCGGCCGCTTCGCCCTGGCGGAGGGAGGAACCATCTTCCTCGATGAAATCGGGGATATTTCGCCGGCCATGCAGACGCGACTGCTGCGCGTGCTGCAAGAGCGGGTCTATGAACCCCTCGGCGGTGTGCAGTCCGTCCGCTGCGACGTGCGCGTGATCGCCGCATCCAACAAGCCGCTCGCCACGTTGGTGGAGCAGGGGAAATTCCGCCAGGACCTGTATTATCGCGTTCACGTGGTGGGCATCGAACTGCCGGCCTTGCGCGAACGGCGGGAGGACATTCCCTTGCTCATCGAGCATGCGGTGGCGCGCTTCAACCGGCTGCAGGGACGGGATATCGCCGGGGTCTCGGATGCGGTTTTGGAGCGGCTGATGGCGCATGATTTTCCCGGCAACGTGCGGGAATTGGAGAACATCATCGAGCACGCCTTCGTCCTCTGCCGCGGCCCTTTGATCGAGGCGCAGCACCTGCCCCCCCAACTCCAGGCGGGGACCGGACGATCCCCGCTCTCGTCGGAGGGGTTGACCTTGGCGCGTGCCGAGGCGCTGTTGATCAAGGACGCACTCCAGCGCCATGACGGAAACCGGGCCCGCGCGGCCAAGGCGCTGGGAATCGCTCCGAGCACCCTGTTCCGCCGGATCAAGGCATTGGGCCTCAAAGTGGCGCCGGTGGGTCGGGGGCGGACGGGGGAGTGAGGAAGTGATGGGGCATTGAAGTGTTGGAGTATTGAAAATCCCAATACTCCAACACTCCAGCACTCCACCGCCCTCATTCATCTCGACGGCGGAGCAGGTGGGGATCGGCAGGCTGGTGCCCGCCTTCATGGTCGTGCTCGTGTGAATGACCGTGTCCTTGGCAGGCAAGCGCGGGGGTGAACGCGGCCAACCGACCTTGTTGAAACGCCTCGAGGTTTTCCCGGACTGTGCGCTCTTGGGCCTGGAAGACCTGGATGCCCGCGGCTGACAGCCGGGCCAGCGCGCGCGCGCCAATCCCCCCCACCAGCACCGCGTCCACCGCTTCGCCCGCCAACGCCTTGAGCGGATGGCAGTGGCCATGGGCGTGGTGTTCGTTGCGATTGCGGATGACCTTGGTTTCAGCGCGCGCCAGATCGTGCAGCACGAAGCAGGGCGCTGAGCCAAAGTGCATGTGCGGCAGGCTGTCCAAGCCGCGGTCGTCGAGGGTGGGAATGCAGATTCTCATAATGTGTTGGCGGGCCAGTGTCCGACCTGGCCACGGCGCTCCCTCAGCAGGGGCTGTTCCGGGTGGCGGGGTTGGGCGAGAATATCCACGCAGTGAGCCGCAACACTGAACGCTGAACACCGAACACCAAGCGTTGTTTCAGGAGAAAGAGCATCCCCTGCGCATCGAGACCGTGGCGTTCTGCCACGTTCCGGATTCCTGGGCCTCTCATTCCGCCACGGTCAGCGAGCCGTGCCTGGGCTGAACGCCAACCTGCCCCATTGTAACCGGCGGAAACGGGCCGGGTCCCCGCTCCCGCGCCGGGCTGGCACGCGCGTTGCCCCACTGGCCCTTGTGACGATTGCCATCCCAGTGATGAAGGAACGTGTTTCGCCAGTCCTCGATACGGCGACGCGGCTGCTGGTGGTTACCCGGCGGCGCGGCCGGGAAGTATGCCGGAAGGAGGTTCTGCTCCATCCACTGCCGCCCGAGGGGTTGGCGCAGAGCATGACGGAACTGCGCGTGGATCTGCTCTGCTGTGCCGCGCTTTCCGAAGTTCTGCATCGCGCGTTGGAACGACACGGGATCGGCGTCCGACCTCACTTGTGCGGGCCGGTGGACGCGATTTTGAAGGCGTCGTGTTGTGGTCAACTGGATCGCGAGGAATTCCGGATGCCCGGATGCTGGTGCCATCACTGGGCCGGCGGGTGCGTCCATAGGCGGCGGCCCTCCCGGACCGAAGTCGCCCGCGGCAGGACAACTGGCAAAGCGACATGAACAGGAAATCGCGAGATGAACAGCGTCTTCGTCCATCAAGCCCGCCGATGCGACAACGGTCGGCTCCACTGGTTTCGCCTCGGAGGATTGCCGGGCGGGCAACGCGCTCGGCCTGTGCTTCCGGCCTTCGGCGGGGCGGATGGTCGGCGAGACGGGTCGCAGCAGGGCGATGGGGCCGCTCGTGACCGCTATTTGAAGCACTGACGAGGTCGCGATGAGCCTGTCGCCCATTCAGCGGTTGAGCCTGGTGCTGTATCCGGACAGCTCTCTCCGCGGGGTCTGCCAACCGGTTGACCGGTGACAACCTGCGCGATATCGCCGCAGAAATGCACTGCTTGATCTGGCAACACAGGAGGCCCAGTGCCGGCATTGCCTGCTGGCGTTGCCAGCAGAGCTGGTGGAGGAATGCAAACAGGAATCGCGCCCCAAACGGCGGCATTGAGCCGTTGACACGCCTCGGTCATGATTTTGAAAGCCATGAACATGAACAAACCAAGCATCGCAAGCCGTCGGAATCACCGCTCGATGAAGGAGCGTGAGGCGCTGTTTCGCCGCTTTGGCTACGATTCGGCAGCCAGCCTCCGGTTCATCCTCGCCAAAGTTCTGCCGTTGCCCGGACACGTGCTCGAAATCGGCACCGGCAAAGGCCGTTTCCTCGCCGCGATGGCGAAGCGCGTGGATTGTATCACCACGCTGGACGTGGACGCCAAACAGCAGCGCGCGGCCAGACTCCACGTGCGCCAAACGCGGTCCGGCCGGCGTATTCGATTCGTCACCCACGACGCCGGGCACCTGCCCTGGCCCAAAGCCAGTTTCGACACCGTGGTCAGCGTGAACACCTTTCACCATCTCGAACACCCGATCCGGGTGTTCCGGGAGATGCTGCGGGTGGTGAAGCCGGGCGGGAAACTTGTCCTGAGCGATTTGTCGCCGCGCGGCTTCCAGATCTTCGATCGGATTCACCGGTTGGAAGGGGGGACGCATCCCCGCCTGGAGAAGGGCCTGGTGGAGTTCCAGCGCTTGCTGCGCCAGCGGGGCTGGAGGACCCGACGATTCAAGGGCTGCAACCAGGAAATCGTGGTCGCGTCGTCGCCGACAAAGCGCGCTGAAGATGCAAACAGGCGAACATGAGACACAACAACGAATGACCCCTTGGCGGAAGGCAGAGCTGTGGTGCAAGCCGCCGACGAGAACCGGTCGGTGACCGGGAGACCCGGTTGAGGGGTTCTGCAGCTTGACGGAAGCTGCACGGGTGGAGCTGTTTCCGAGGTGAAGCGAATGTCGTGCCAGTTTGTGCTTGATGCTGGGGGCTGTCCCCGTAGAGTCGGGGCATGTCGCAAGGGCTTTCATTACAGACGCGCCTGACGCAGAGTCTGGTGCTCGCGCCGCAGTTGCAACAGTCGCTGGCTTTGCTGCAGGCGCCCACCCTCGAACTCAAGGCGCTGATCGAGCAGGAGCTGCAGCAGAATCCCGTGCTCGAAGAGACTGAAGCCACCGACCAAGAGCTGCGGGAGGACGGCGAGGGGGACAGCCGGACGACCGAAGCGGCAGACCCCAGCGAGCCACCCGCGGATTTGAACTTCGACAGCACCTCGAGTCCCGAAACGCCGGAGCCGGTGGACGACTTTGACGCGGAGTTCGAGAAGCTGGCGCAGTTGGACCAGGAATGGCGGGATCATTTTGCGCAGACCAACCTTCCCATGCGGGCCAGCGCCGAGGACGAGGAGAAGCGCCAGTTCATGTTCGACTCGCTGGTGGCTTCCACCTCCCTGCAGGAGACGCTGATGGAGCAGGTGCGGAATTCCGAACTGCCCGAGCGCCTCTGGGGTGTGGCCGAGTTGATCATCGGCAACATTGATGACACGGGCTACTTGAAGGATACGGTCGAGGAGATGTCGCAGTCCACGGGGGTTCCGGTCGAGACCGTTGCGGAGGTGATCCGGGTGATCCAGACCTTTGAACCGCCCGGGGTGTGCGCCCGCGACCTGCGCGAGTGTTTGCTGCTGCAACTGGAGCGGGCGGGCGAGCAGGACACGCTCGAGTACCGCATCGTGCGCGACCACATGGAGGCGCTGGGCAAACGCCGGATCCCCGAAATCGCGCGGGCCACGGGCACCGAGGTGGACGAGGTGCAGGACGCCCTCGAAAACATCGGCAAGCTCGAACCCCGTCCCGGACGGGCCTTCACGCCGCAGGACGAGCAGTATGTGCTGCCCGAGGTGTTCGTCCAGCGGGTGGGAGAGGACTACGTCATCACCACCAACAACGAGCAGATTCCCCACCTGCGCATCAGCAACACCTACAAGGACCTCATGGCCACCAGCCGCCATCAGCCCGAGGTGCGGAATTACATCCGGGAAAAGATCCGGGCGGGCAAGTTCCTTATCAAGAGCCTGCACCAGCGGCAGAGCACGATCACCAACATCGCCCGGGAGATCGTCAAACGGCAACGTGAATTCATGGAAAGGGGCGTGTCGGCTTTGAAACCCCTGACCATGGTCCAGGTGGCCGAAGTGGTGGGCGTCCATGAGACCACGGTCAGCCGCGCGGTGTCCGGCAAATACATGCAGACGCCGCAGGGGTTGTTCGAGATGAAGTACTTCTTCACCGCGGGCATTTCCACCGAGGACGGCGCCGGCCTCTCGAACACCAGCGTGAAGGACATGATCCAGGAAATCTTCGCGAAGGAAAACACCGCGAAACCCCTCTCGGATCAGGAGGTCGTGAAGATGCTCAAGGAGAAGGGCATCGTCATCGCGCGCCGCACCGTGGCGAAGTATCGCAGCGAACTGAACATCCTGCCCTCGAACCTGCGCAAGGTTTACTGACCCGGCCCGCTCCGCGGCAACCGGGCACGGGTCTCGGCTTGCAGCGCGTCCAGTTCGTCCCGCAACGTCTGCTTGTCCTTGGACGTCATCCGGTCAATGAACAGGATGCCGTTGAGGTGATCCACCTCATGCTGGACTGCCCGGGCCAGCAGGCCGCCGCAGCGAAACGTCAGGGGTTTTCCTTCGCCGTTGGTGGCTTTCACCTCCACACTCTCCGGACGGGCGATCTCCGCGAACAGCTCCGGAAAGCTCAGACACCCTTCCGGCCCGGTTTCGGACTCGCCCAGGAGCGTGATCTGGGGGTTGATCAACACCAGCGGCATCAGGCGGTTCGGGTCCACACGTTGTCCGTCCATTTCCACCCACGATGGCCGGTCCGTCACCGGCCGCACATCGATCACGGTCAACTGCAATGCCTTGCCCACCTGTTGCGCGGCCAGGCCGACCCCGTGGTTTTCCTCCATGGTTTCGAGCATGTCTCGAATGAGGGCTTGGATGTCCGGGGTGACCTTCTCGATCCGGGCGCCCTTGGCCCGCAGCACCGGATGACCGTAGAAAACGATAGGCAGGACCATGGAACGCGGATCAGCCGGCCTGGACGCCCAACAGTTGGAGGAGGCGCTCCAGTTCGTCGTCACTGAAGAAGGAGATCTCGACGCTGCCTTTGCCGGCCTTGTAGCTGAGACGAACCTTGGTGCCCACCCGCTCGCGGATGCGGCCTTCCAGGTGGGCGACGTGGGCGTCGGTCCGGGTAGGCAACTGCGATTTCGGCGCCTGATCGGCGGGTTTCTGCAGCCGCGCTACCAAGCCCTCGGTTTGCCGCACGTTGAGGGCTTCCTTGACGACGCGTTCGGCCGCCTGCGCTTGCTGGAGCGGATCGGCGAGGCCCAGGATGACCTTGGCGTGCCCGACCGACAACCGCCCCTCGCGAATCAGCGATTGGATCGAAGGCTCCAGCCGCAGCAGACGCAGGGCGTTGGCGACGGCGGCCCGGCTCTTGCCCACCCGCTTGGCCACGTCGTCCTGGGTCAGTTCGAACTGTCCCACCAACTGGGCGTAGCCCTGGGCTTCCTCCATCGGATTGAGATTCTCGCGCTGAAGATTCTCGATGAGGGCCAGCTCCAGCACCGCGCGGTCGTCGGCCTCGCGCACAATCACCGGCACGGTGGACAACGCCGCCATCTGGGCCGCGCGCCAGCGCCGTTCCCCGGCGATCAACTCCAATCCAGCCGCCCCCTGGCGCACGATCAGGGGCTGGACGATGCCGTTTTCGCGGATGGAATCGGCCAGTTCCTGCAGGGATTCCGCCGCGAATTGTTTGCGCGGTTGCAGGGGGCAGGGATGCACCTGGCTCAACGGAACCTGCTGGACTTGCTCGCCGTCGAACCCCACGGGTGCGGTCTCCGTGGAGGTGACCGGGGACACCACATCCATGGCGGGCTTGGCAGTGACCGGCAAGGATCCCAACAGCGCGCCCAGTCCACGACCCAAGGCTGGCTTCGACATGCGTGCAGAGTGGCCAAACGTCCAAGGGCTTGTCAACGGGAAGCGCCAAGAAACCAGTCATTCTCATTTTGGAGCGCGGGTCCGCGACCCGCAGCCGCTTCGCTTGGAATCAGGCCACTGGAAGATTGAGAACCGCCTTCCGTGGCGGGGGCGCTGCAGCTCATCGGGCCGCGCTCCGGGCCAAAATGAGAATTGCTGCTGAGAAACGCAGACCACCCGCGGGGCCGCTGTTGGCCCTTGACCGATGACCGTGACCATGACCGGTGCCAACCAAAAAACCTGCTGCCGTCTCGCCATCGAGGCACGCGCGGACGTCGTGGTGATGATCCACCCCGATTACCAGTATATCCCCGCCCTCATTCCGGCCATGGCCTCCATGATTGTCAACCGCCTCCACCCTTGCGTGATCGGGGCACGCATTCTCGGTGGCTACGCGCTCAAAGGCGGCATGCCCTGGTGGAAATACGTTTCCAACCGGTTCCTCACCCTCACCGAAAACCTGGCTCTCGGCGCCACGCTATCGGAATACCACACCGGCTATCGCGCCTTCTCCGCCGAAATCCTTCAGCGCCTCCCTTTGGACCGTAATTCGGACGACGAAGAAGAACTGGCCGCACTTTATGGCCGACGTTGGCGTTTGGAACTGTGTCTGCGCGATGTGAAGACCACGATGGGCATGGAGTTGTTGCGCTGTCAGTCTCCGGCAATGGCACGCAAGGAAGTGTTGGCCTACTTCATTGCTCACAACCTGGTGCGCTGCGTGATGGCCGAGGCGGCGCTGCTGCACGATGCCAGCTTGGATCGACTCAGTTTCAAAGGCACGTTGGATGCGCTCCGCCAATACAGCGCGGCCATCGGCCGGGCGCGCTCACGTCAACTGCGCCGTCAGCTCTGGAACGATCTACTACTCACTCTGGGGCGCGACCCGGTTCCCTTGCGACCCCACCGGCGCGAACCCCGGGCGCTCAAGCGTCGGCCCAAACAGTATCCGTTGCTCACCCGCCCACGCCGTCAGTTCGTTGAAGTCCAACATCGCGGCAGATACTGGAAGGCAAGACCCCGCAATTACCGAGCCCTTAACTAAGCGCCATTCTGGCCCGACCCCTTTTCTTTTCGTTCTTTGAACGCGTCGGGCCATACAAAAAATTCATCTCTGTGTTCTCTGCGTTCTCCTTGGTTGAACTGCCGTTTCCAGACTGAGCCCGGCTACCGCCACGGGTGCTTGGGATACTTGCGCTGAAGTTCGGACTTCACCTTCGGATAGTGCTCGCGCCAGAAGCCGGCCAGGTCGCGGGTGATCTGCACGGGGCGATTGTTCGGCGCCAAAATGTGGAGCAGCACCGGCACGCGGCCCATCGCAATCTTCGGTGTCTCGGTGACGTCGTAGAGCTCCTGGATCCGCAGCGCGATGTGGGGCGGTTCGGTTTCGGAATACGCCACCTTGGGGGTGCGACCGTTCGAGAGCTTGAGCCGCTCGGGCGCGTGTTCCTCGAGGAGCTGGCGTTGCATCGGATTGAGCCAGTCGCGCAGCACGGGTTTGACCGGACGATCCTTGATTTCCTTGTAGGTGAAGGCGCCGTGACAAAGTTGCTCGATCAACGTCTGGTGATCCGCCGGGGTGAGCGGCGGCAGCTCGAACTCCGGACACCACTTCGCCAGCAGGTTCAGGCGCGTGATCCATTGCTCGACCGAATGGTCCCATTCCTTGAGCGCGAGTTTGCCGGCTACCACCTGTTCGGCCAGGAGTTTGGCGGCTGGTTCGAGCGGGGGCGGCTCGATCGTGCGCGCCTCGAGTTCGAGTCCGCGGAAGGTTTGCAACTCCTCGGCATACACGCGCCGGGCCGTCGCGTCGTAGAACACCTCGAGTTCCCGGGCCAGATCCTCGGGAAACAGTTCGGTGAGCCACTCCTGTCTGATCTCCGTGGCCAGCGACAGGATGGTTTGCGTGTCGCCGCCGTGCTGCCCGACCTCGCGCACTTCCGCCGGCACGAAGATCGTCGCGTGTTGGACGGCGCTTTCGCGGGCCAGCACACCGCGTCGGTTATGCACCAGTTCGCAGCGCAGCGTGCCGGAATCGAGCCTTCGCGCCACGCGGTCGCTGAACCCGATCAGGATGCATTTCTGCAACGCCTCGTCGTTGGCGGGGCGCGGTTCGGCCTCGAGCCCCTCCCGCCGGGCGATGCGGAGGAACTGTTCCAGCAGCGGGCCCACCTGCCGGGCGGTGACGGCGTGGATGCCCATGCGTCGGCAGGCCTCGAGCGCAAAGTTGTTCTTCGCCGCGTAGTTCCAGGCGCGCATCAGGAGGAAGAAATCCGACGGCGCCTTGTCCCCGAGCAAATCCTCGCGGTAATCCTTCGAGGACTTGTCCACCTTGCGCAGCAGGAGGTCGCGCCCCTGCGTCAGCGCCGCCACCAGGCAGGCCTGGTAAACGCAGCCGAGTTCGTGTGCCGCCAGCAGCATGCGCGAGTAACGCGGGTGCAACGGGAACGCCAGCATCCGACGGCCCAGGGGGGTGATGGCCGAATGCAGCTTGCAGATTGCGGATGGATCAGACGGATCAGTCTCTGTCCTCCGCCCTCCGCCCTCCGCCTTGGCCAGCGCTCCCAGGTCCACCAGCAGTTCCTCCGCATGCTCCAAGCGCTGGTCGCCGGGATGTTCGAGCCAGCGGAAGTCGTGGAGGTTGTCCACGCCGGCCGCCTTGAGCGTGAGCACCACTTCCGCCAGGTCCAGGCGTTGTACCTCGGGCTTCTCCTGCACGGTCCGGTCGCGATGCTCCTCCTCGCTCCAGAGCCGGTAACACTCGCCCGGCGCGGTGCGTCCGGCCCGGCCGGTCCGCTGATCCGCGCTGGCCTGCGAGATCTTCTCGACCAGCAGCGTGTTGATGCCGCGATAGGGGTCGAAGCGCGGGATGCGGGCCAGGCCGGAATCGATCACCAACCGGACCCCGTCGATGGTCAGCGAGGTTTCGGCGACGTTCGTGGCCACGACCACCTTCCGTTGTTGATACCGGGCCACCGCGGCATCCTGGTCGTGCGGGTTCAACTCGCCGTGTAGAGGCAGGCGGAGGAAGCCTTTCGACTCCGGCCGCTGCCCAATGGCGTCAATCGTGCGCGCGATCTCGAACGCGCCCGGCATGAACACCAGCACATCACCCTCGCCGCCCTCGGCCACGTAGCGGGCAAAGGCATCCGCCGCTTGTTCCCAGACCGGCTCGCGCTGGGTGTAGGCGGGGGTGTCGCTGTAGTGAATCCCGACGGGATACACCCGGCCCGCCGAAGACAGTGTGACGCAGTCCAGCTCGGGCCGGCGCTCCGCCCGCTGCCCGGAGAGGTAGCGTTCGAGCAGCGCGGAATCGAGCGTGGCGGACATCACCACCAGCCGCAGGTCCGGCCGCGTCGTTTCCTGGATGTCCAGGGCCCGCGCCAGGGTGATGTCGCCGTAGAGATGGCGCTCGTGGAATTCATCGAAGAGGATGGCGGCAATGCCCGTCAGGTTCGGGTCCTCGACCATCTGCCGCAGCAACACGCCCTCGGTGACAAAGCAGAGGCGGGTGTCGGGCGAGGTGACATTCTCGAACCGGATCTGGTAACCCACCGCCTGGCCGAGTCGGACGTTCAACTCCTCCGCCACGCGGGCGGCGAGCAGGCGGGCGGCAATGCGGCGGGGTTGTAGAACAACCACGCGGCTGCGCATTCCATTGCGGATTTCCGATTTTGGATTTCCGATTTCGGGTCCTCCGCCGTCGAGCAGGCCGTGCTTGAGCAGCATCTGCGGCACCTGGGTGGACTTGCCCGACCCGGTGGGAGCCGACAGGATCAGGCGTCGCCGCTGCTGGAGCGCGCCGATGATCTCCGGCTCGATTTCGTAGATGGGAAGCAATTCAGCCATGCCCGGTGGGCAGGGTAGGGAATGGCTGGAGGTTCCTGCAACCGGCACTTCGCGGAAAATCCCGCTTTTTCGGACAATTGCCGGCTTTTCATGCGTGGTTGGGAGAGGAACACTGGCGGGGTGGACGATGAACCGGTGCGCATTCCGATCACGGGGGAACTGGACCTGCACACATTCCGGCCCCGGGACGTGAAGGATCTGGTGCCGGAATACCTGGCCGAGTGCCGGAAGGCGGGCCTGCGGACCGTGCGGGTGGTTCACGGGAAGGGAATCGGTCATCTGCGCCGCACAGTGCATGCGTTGCTGGCACGGGATCCCAACGTGGAGTCCTTCACACTGGCGAGCGAATCGTTGGGCAGTTGGGGTGCCACCCTGGTGCGGCTCAAGCCGGGTCCGCCTGAACGGGTGTCCAAGGGTTGACCTCGCGCAAAGACGCGAAGTCGCAAAGAGCTGGCTTCCCAGTCATCTTCACGCTTCCGCTGGAGTCCGCGCTTTGCGCCGAGTCTCCCAGCCTTGGCGGCCTTGCAGCTTGGCGCGAGGCATCCGTCGGAACAGGCCGCCGCGTCATCCCAACGCCAGACCGGGCGCCGGCTCGGCATCGAGTCCGGTCAAGCCTTGTCCGCACGCCAGTTTGCGCTCGGCCAGCACGCCGACCATGGCCGCGTTGTCGGTGCAGAGCGCTGCCTCGGCCACGCGCAGGGTCAGGCGCCGGGCGGCGCATGCGCGGGCCAGTTGGCGCCGAAGTTCGGTGTTGCAGGTGACGCCGCCCGCAGCGGTGACGCAGTCCACCGCGCACCGCCCGGCGGCCCGCATCGTCTTGGCGACCAGCACCTCGACAATGGCCGCCTGCACGCTGGCGCAAAGATCCTTCAACCGCTGCGGATCCTCCGCCAAGCCGGGATGATCGCGCAGGAAGTAGCGCACGGACGTTTTCAATCCGCTGAAGCTGAAATCGTCGTCGGGATCGTTCTTCTTCGGGCGCGGAAAGTCGTAGGTCCGGGGATTGCCTCCGGTGGCCAGACGGTCCATCACCGGACCGGCGGGGTAGGGCAGGCCGAGCAGTTTGCCCACCTTGTCAAAACATTCCCCGGCTGCGTCATCCAGCGTCGAGCCCAGCACGCGGTGATCGAGTTCGGCGCGGACATGGACGAGCATGGTATGGCCACCGCTGACGATCAGGGCCACGTTTGGATGGAACGCCGCGAAATCCGCAACCCACGGGTCGCCCGTGATCCACGGGGAGTAGAGGTGGGCTTCATGATGATGAATACCCACGAAGGGCTTGTGTAACGCGAAGGCCATGGCTTGCGCCGCCTTGAATCCGACGAGCAGTGCGCCGGGCAGGCCCGGTCCCTGTGTGGCGGCCACCGCGTCGATGGCCTCCCTCCGCACGCCGGCTTCCTTCAAGGCAGACCGGGCGATGGGCAGGAGGTTGCGCAGGTGTTCGCGGGCCGCCAGTTCGGGCACGACGCCGCCGTATTCCTGGTGGAGCCGGGTCTGGGACGAGACAAGGCTGGACAGCACGCGTCCTTGGTGGACGACGGCGACGGCGGTCTCGTCGCAGGAAGTCTCGAGGGCGAGGATCACAATCCCAAGGCCGGCCTAGCGTCGGACCCAGCGTTCCTCGGTGCCGGCCGGGACGAGGCGGTCCGGGGCGCGTTCGGTGAACAGGAGGATGCCCTTGAGCAGGTCACGCGCGCGATCGTATTGGAGGTCGGGGGTGGATAACACGCGTTCCCGTTCGGCTTCGTCCATGGATTCCACCGCGCCGGGCGATCGTCGGAGCCGGACGTTCTGCTGGAGGTCTTCGGACAGGTCCACCGGGATATCCGGGGTGATGCCCTTTTCGTGGATGACCTTGTGGCTGGGGGTGTAGTACTTGGCGGTGGTCAGGCGCAGGGCCGAGCCGTCGTCCAGCGGCAGGATGCTTTGCACGGAGCCCTTGCCGAAAGTCTTCTCGCCGATGATCACGGCGCGTTTGTAGTCCTGGAGACAACCGGCCACGATTTCCGACGCGCTGGCGCTGCCGAGATTGACCAGCACGACCATGGGGAGTTCGCGTCCGTCGGCAAACCGCAGGCCTCGGCTCCCGGCGCGCTGCTCGCGGTTCTGGGCCGGGGTGCGTCCCTCGGTGGTCACCACCAGGTCGCCCCGCGGCAGGAACTTGCTGCACACCGCCACCGCCTGATCGAGCAGCCCGCCCGGGTTCCAGCGCAGGTCCAGGATCAATCCCTTCATCCCCTGTTCCTTGAGCTTGGTGAGCGCCGCCTCCAGCTCGTCGCCGGCCTGTTCGTTGAACTGGCTGATGCTGATGTAGCCAATTCCGTCCTCGCCCAGCTCGAACTGGCGTCCGCCCTTGGAATCCTTGACCACGTCCACCTTGATCACCTCCCGCGTCAGATGGTGGTCCTTGGTCTTGCCGGTGGCGGGATCCATCGTGGTCAGGTCCACATCGGTCCCGGGTTCGCCGCGCAACAGTTTGACCGCGTCCTCGATCGACATGCGCTCGGTGCTGCGTCCGTTGATGGCGACGATGAGGTGTCCGGTAAGGATGCCGGCCTTGAATCCGGGGGAATCTTCCATGGGCGACACCACCGTGAGCTTGCCCTCGCGCATGGACACCACCACGCCGATGCCGCCGAAGCTTCCCTGGGTGTCGTCCATCAGATCCTGGTAGCGGTCGCTGCCCAGAAATTCGCTGTGCGGATCCAGCGTGCTGACCATGCCCTTGAGGGCGGCGTGGACCAGGTCCTGGTAGGTGAGCTTTTCGCCGTCCACGTAATCGCGCCGCACCCGCTCCAGCACGTAGGCGAACTGTTCGAGGCTGGGATAGGCGTTGTCCTCCTGGCCGGACGCGGCCAGCGTGGTATAGAGGCTGAGCCCCACGCCCAGATTCACGGCCAGCACCGCCAGCACCACCCCGTAAATGAAGCGACGTTTCATAGGTTCGGCTGGCAGACCATAAGGGGCGCCCGGGGGCTTGGCAAGGAGCCGGAACGGAGCGTCCAGCCATTCTCATTTGGGAGCGCGGGTCCGCGACCCGCAGCCGCTTCGCCTGGAACATGGCCACTGGAAGATTGAAAACGGCCTTCCGTTGCGGGGATGCTGCGGCTCAGGGAGCCGTATCTCCGGGCCAAAATGAGAATGGCCGACGGAGCGTCACGGGCGGATGGTTTGACGCAGGAGAGATTCTACGTACGGCAGGTCGGCCGGAAGGGTGACCTTGGGATTGGGATCGTTGCGGACAACCAGGCGCACGGACTGACCGATCAATTCGCAGGCTGCTGTGTCGTCGGTCAGCGAAAGTCCCCGCTCGCGTGCCGCCTGTAGGGCCCGGCGGATCACCGGGACCTGAAACGTCTGCGGGGTTTGCACGGCCCAAAGGCGGTGGCGCGGAACCGTGCGCTCGATCAGCCGGCCATCCGAGGATTCCTTGATGGTATCCACCACCGGCTGGGCCGCGACGGCGGCGCCGGTCTCGCGGGCCGCGAGGATGGTGGCTTCGATCAGTGCCTGGGTCACGCAAGGCCGCGCGGCGTCCTGGATGGCCACGATGTCCGTGCCGGGCTCCAGCGCCTCGAGGCCGTTCCAGACCGAGTCCTGCCGTTCGGGGCCTCCCACCACGATCCGATGCGGTTTGACGTAGCGATACTGCCCGGCCATCCGCAGAAATTCGTCCTGCATGTCCGCGCGCACCACCAGCACGATCCGATCAATGCAATCCGCCTGCTCGAATCGTTGCCAGGTGTGGGCGACGACGGGGCGGCCGGCCACTTCGAGGAACAACTTGTCCACCCCGCGTCCCATGCGGGTGCCTTTTCCGGCGGCGACGATCACGGCGGCGTTCATGCGGGGTCATCGTGCGACGCGAGCCGGTCGTTGGGCAAGCGCAACAGGCGGTTCCGCCACGTCAACATGGAACTCCGAATGGATGGGTGAGGGCCAGTTTCCACCATCCTGAAACCGCGAGTCGCGGACTCGCGGTCCTTGGTTGGGGCGCGGCTCCGTGAGCCGCAGCGGCTGCGCGGGTGCGGGTGGGCTGCGAGTGGGTTGTGGGCGTGTGGAGCAGCGTGGCCGCTGCGAGTCGCGGACTCGCGGTCCGTTGAACCGCCGCGGCTTCGAGTGGTGGATGGGATTCGCAGGGGGCTCCCTTAATCGAGCGTTTCGCGGTAGCGTTTGATGCCGATGGTGAGGACGACGGCGGCGAAGAGGGCCAGGGGCCAGATCTCGGGGGCGATCAAGGCGAGGCCGTTGCCCTTGAGCAGGATGCCCCGGACGATGCGGAGGAAATGCGTCAGGGGCAGGATCTCGCCCAGCCACTGCGCCCACACCGGCATGCCCCGGAAGGGGAACATGAAGCCGGAGAGCAGGATGGAAGGCAGGAAGAAGAAGAAGGCCATCTGCACGGCCTGAAGCTGGTTGCGGGCGAGGGTCGAGAAGGTGATGCCCACCGCGAGGTTGGCGAAGATGAACAGCAACATGATCGCGAGCAGCAGGGCCACATTGCCCACGATGGGCACCTGGAAGAGGAACCGGGCGGCCAGCAGGATGAACCCGACCTGGATGTAGCCCACCAGGATGTAGGGCACGAGCTTGCCGAGCATCACCTCGGTGGGGCGGACCGGGGTGGACAGCAGGTTTTCCATGGTGCCCCGCTCCCGCTCGCGCGTGATGGCCAGTCCGGTGATGATCACCATCGTCATGGTCAACACCACCCCCATCAGGCCCGGCACGACGTTGTATTGGGTGATGATGTCGGGGTTGTAATGCCGATGCATGATCAGGCTGACCGGTCCGGGCTGAGCGCGCAGATCCGTCAGCAGCCCTTGGAGGTCGCGGTCGAGGACCGTCGTGGTCAGCGCGTTCAGCGCGGCCAGGGCGTTTCCGGTGGCTGCGGGGTCCGTGGCGTCGGCCTGCATCAACAGGCTCGGACGCTCCCCGCGCAGCAGGCGGCGGGAGAAATCCACCGGCACGTGAACCACAAACTGCACATCCCCTTCGGCGAGCAGTGTTTCGATCTCCCGCTCGTTGTCGGCGATGCGTCGCACGTCAAAATAACTGCTGTTGCGCAAGGCCCAGACCAGGGTGCGCGAGAAGACGCTGTGGTCGGCGCTGTAAACCGCCGTGGGCAGATGTTTGGGATCCGAATTGATCGCAAACCCGAAGAGCACCAGTTGCAGCAGCGGAATGCCCACCATCATCCCGAAGGTCACCCGGTCGCGCCGCATCTGGATGAACTCCTTGGACACCACCGCCGCGAACCGCCGGATGCTGAAGGGATGGAGTTTCATGGCGGCGCTTAGAACTTGTCTTTTGCCTGGTCCATGAGGCTGATGAACACGTCTTCCAGGCCCGACTCGATGGGCTCGGAGTGATGGGCCGGGGTGAGCGTGGATTCAAGGCTGGCGCGCAGTTGGGCGGCGTTTCGGCCGCTGACATGCAGGGCGGTGCCGAAGGCCACCACCTGCTCGACGCCGGGCTGGCCGCGCAGGGCTTCGGCCAGGTCATGCAACTGCGGCCCCCGCACCTGCCAGGTGGTCAGACCCGCGTGGCGCAGCACCTCCTCGGGGCTGCCGCGCGTCAAGAGGTCGCCATAGGCGATGTAGGCCAGCCGATGGCAGCGCTCGGCCTCGTCCATGTAATGCGTGGTGATCAGGAACGTGAGTCCCTGGGCGGCCAGCACATGGATTTCCTCCCAGAACTCCCGGCGGGCCTTGGGGTCCACGCCCGCGGTGGGTTCGTCGAGCAGCAGCAGGCGGGGTTGGTGAATCAGGCAGGCGGCGAGTGCCAGGCGCTGCTTCCAGCCCCCGGACAATTCGCCTGCCAGTTGCGTGCGCCGTCCCGCCAAGCCCAAGCGATCCAGGCTTTCACGCACCGCGGTCTTGCGGTTGGGCAAGCCGTAGATCCTCGACATGAAATCGAGATTCTCCTCCAGGCTCAGGTCTTCGTAGAAACTGAAGCGTTGGGTCATGTAACCGACGTGCTTCTTGATTTCCGCCGAGCCGGAGCGGAAATCATACCCCAGGCAGTGGCCGTGGCCGGCATCGGGGGTGAGCAGGCCACAGAGCATGCGCAGGAAGGTGGTCTTGCCGCTGCCGTTGGGACCCAGGAACCCGTAGATCTCGCCCCGTGCGACCTGCATTTCAATGGCATTGACCACCACCCGGCCGTCAAAGGACTTGGTGACGCCATGCACGTCGATGACGAGTTCAGGCGCGGTCATGGCTGGACAAGCTCAGGGGCCTCGACGCACATCCACCGGCTGGCCGGGACGCAGGTTGGCGGACGGGGTGGTGTCGAACCGGGCCTCCGCCATGTACACCAGCTTGGCCCGGTTCTCCCGGCTGTAGATCACGGGGGGCGTGAACTCCGCCTCGGTGGAGATGAAACTCACCCGGGCCGGCACGGGTTCCGGCGCCCCGTCGAAGGAAACCAGCAGTCGAGCGCCCAAAGCCATCGAGCTCAGGTCGGGTTCGGGGACGAAGAAGCGCACCTTGAGGTTCTCGGGGGGCAGCAGGGCCACGACCGGCCGGCCGGGCGCCACCCATTCGCCGACCCGATACAGGGTGTCTTCCACGGTGGCCCGGGCCGGGGCTGATCTTCGCTTCTGAGCAGCGGTCCATCGGGCCCGGTCCCGCGCCGCCAAGGCCGCGTCCACCTCGGCTTGGGCCGCGGCGATTTCGTCCTGACGTGCCCCGAGCCGGGCGGTCTCGAGGTCGGCTTGCAGGCTGGCGACCCAGGCGAGTGCTGTGTCACGGCGCGCGCGGGCGCGATCCATTTCCTCCGGCGAAATGACACTGTCCTGCTTCAGGCGTGTCAGGCGTTGCACTTCGCTTTCGGCGAACTCGGCGTCTGCACTGGCCCCGGCCAGGCGCGCTTCCAGCGCGGCGACTTCGGAGGGGCGCAGTCCCTTGGTGAGGTTGGTCCGGCGTGACTCAGCCTGGGTCACGCGTTGTTCGGCTTCGCGCAGCGTCGAAGATTCCGGTTCGGGATCGAGTTGGAAGAGAGGTTGTCCGGACTCGACGGGCTCTCCCCGGCTGACGAAGAGTTCTTTGAGTTCCCCTCCCACCGGCGAGGCGGCATAGACGAATTCGCCTTCGAGGTAGCCCTGGAAGGTACCGTCGTGACGCGCCGAGCAACCGGCCCCCAGCAGCAGGAGCGCACCGAGCAGGACGGGGAGCCGGCCTTTCATGGGGAGTATCCTCACACCAATCCTTTCCACTTCGGATCCTCGCCCAGCTTCCGGACCAGATCCTTGATCTTCTGGGCCTGGCTCTTGTGGGCCAGCAACACCGCGTCATCGGTGAGCACCAGGATCGCGTCGCGCAATCCGGCACAGGCGATCGGCGTCCGGTGCGCCTTGGTTCGCGCGTCATAGATGATGTTGCGGGCGCCGTCCACATGGATGAACTCCGCCACGGCGCAGTTGCCTTCGGCGTCGGGTTTGACGTGCCGCGCGAGCGCCGGCCAGGCCCCCAGGTCATCCCAATCGAACGCGCCGTCGGCCACCACCACGTTTTGCGCGTGTTCCATGAGCGCGTAATCGATCGAGATCTTCTTGATGTCGGGATACTCCTTCTTGAGCACCCGGCCAAGTTTCGCCGGGTCCTTGGCCACCTTGAACCACCGCTGGCAGGCTTGGTACATCGCTGGTTGATGTTTCTCCAGGCTGTTGGTGAGGGTGACGAAGGACCAGATGAACATGCCGGCGTTCCAGCGGTAATGCCCGCTGCTCACGTATTCCACCGCCCGCGCCAGGTCGGGCTTTTCCACGAACCGCTCCGCCTTGAAGAAGGTGGTCTTGTAGCGCTTCACCCCCTGGGGCGGTGGCAGTTCGTGGCCGGCCTGAATGTAGCCGTAGCCCGTGGCCGGCTCGGTGGGTTGGATGCCGAGGGTGACAATCACCTGGCCGCGGCCGGCCACGTCGAAGGAATCGCGCAAGACCTGCTGGAACTTCCTCGGGTCGGGGATGACGTGGTCGGCCGGCAAGACCGCCATGACCCCGGTGGTGGACCGCACCCCGACCAGGGCGGCGCCCAGTGTGACGGCGGCGCAGGTGTCGCGTCCGATCGGTTCCGCCACCACATTGTCCCTGGGCAGCCTGGGCAGTTGCCGGCGCACGGTGTCCACCTGGGCGGTGTTGGTGATGATGAAGATGTTCTTGAGTGGCACGATCGGGGTTACCCGATCCACGGCCTGTTGCAGGAAGGATCGATCTCCCAGCAGCCGGATCAGTTGTTTGGGGGTCTTCTCGCGACTGACGGGCCAGAACCGTTCGCCCCGTCCACCCGCCATGATGATCGCGAACCGGTCCTGGTTGTCGGCGTTGCCGCTCGTCTTCATAGGCTGGCAGAGCCTGACAAATCCCGGCTTGTGACGCAAACCCTGCTCCTCGCAGCCGGATTTCGAGCCGGGCCAGGAACAGGGCATGGACGCGCCGGGTTGGTCTGCGCCTGGCTGGGGGCATCCGGGTCTGGCCGGGGCTTGGGGATCACTTCTCCAGCAGGCTTCGGGCTTGGGCCAGGGCTTCATCCAGGCGGTGGGCGTCCTTGCCGCCGCCCCGGGCGTTGTCCGGGCGCCCCCCGCCTTTGCCGCCGACGATGGGGGCGATGTGCTTGATGAGGTTTCCGGCCTGCACTCTCGCGGTGAACTCGGGCGAGACCGCCGCGACCAACGCGACATGGCCGCGTTCCGGTCCGCCGCCCAGCACGATCACGCCCTGGAACCGGCCTTTCAGCGCATCCGCCACGGTCTGAAGGAAATCGCCATCCACGGCGCCCACGTTGTGGATGATGGCGGGGATGCCGTTGAGGGTGTGCACGCGTTCGAGCAGTTCACTCGCGGCATTCGAGGCCTCGCGTTGCTGCGCCGCCTTCAGCGCCTTCTCCGACTCCTTCTGCTGCGCGAGCAGAAGCTCGATCCTTTTTTCCAGTTCGGCCACCGGGGTGTTCAGGCGGGCGGCCAGGGTCCTGATCAACCCGGCCTGCTGGCTCGCCTGCTGGCAGGCCTCGAGTCCGGCCACCGCCTCGATGCGCCGCACGCCGGCGGCAATGGCGCTCTCGCCGACAATGCGGAACAGGCCGATCTCGCCGGTGGCCCGTGTGTGCGTGCCGCCGCAGAGTTCCATCGAATAGCCGTCGAGGTTCTGCGGGTGGCCGCCGATCTGGACGACCCGGACGCTGTCGCCGTATTTGTCCCCGAAGAATTGCATCACGTCCTTGCGCGCTTTCACGTCGGCGTAGGGCACCTCGGTCCAGGAGACCCCGGCGTTTTCCAGGATGCGTTCGTTGACGAGCTTCTCGAGGTCTGCCACCTGCGCCGGGGTGAGCGGCGCGCTGTTGAAGTCGAACGTCAGCTTGTCCGGGCCGACGAACGAACCTTTCTGCGATGCTTCCCGGCTGACCACCTCGTGCAACGCCCAGTGCAGCAGGTGCGTCACGGTGTGGTGGCGTTGAATGGCCTGGCGCCGGCGCGCGTCCACCGCGACCCGAACCGCCTCGCCCGATTCGGGCGCCCGTCCCTCGGCCAGCACCGCGCGGTGGATGTGAACGGCACCCTGCTTCACCGTGTCGAGCACGTGCAGGCGGCCCACTTCGCTCCGGTCGTGCCCGGGCACGCGGACCACGCCGGCGTCGCCCACCTGGCCGCCCATTTCGGCGTAGCACGGCGTGCGGTCGAGGACGACGTTAAACTCGCCCGGCTTCTTGCCGGGCAGGACGGCTTCCACCACCGCTTCGCTTTCAAGATAATCAAAGCCGAGGAAGGTCGTGGGCGTCCCGGTCTCGAACTGGGCCAGTTCGATGACCGTCTTTTTCTGGGCCTTGCGGGCGCGTTCGCGCTGCTCGTCCATGAGTTGATTGAAGCCCGCGACGTCCACGGTGAGACCGCGTTCGCGCGCCATCAACTCGGTGAGGTCGAGCGGGAAGCCCTGCTCGTCGTAGAGCCGGAACGCGAACGCGCCGGAGATTTGGGGGGCGCGGTCGGCGGCGCCCGGGGCGGGCGCGCTCCCCAGCAGCCGTGTGACTTCGTCCTCGAACAACGCAATGCCGCGATCCAGCGTCTTGTTGAACGCTTCCTCCTCGGCGCGGATCACGTCCTGCACGTGTCCCTTTCTCGCGCGGATTTCGGGGAACACGTCGCCCATGGTGTCGGCCAGCACGTCCACGAGCTTGTAGAAGAACGGTTCGTGAAAGCCGAGCGGGCGGCCGTAGCGCACCGCCCGGCGCAGGATGCGGCGCAGGACGTAATTGCGGTCGGTGTTGCCGGGCTGGATGCCGTCGGCAATCGCGAACGACAGCGTGCGGATGTGGTCGGCGATGACCCGGAAGGCGACGTCGGTGGCGATTTGAGCTTTCAGATCTGAGGTTTGCGAGGGGGCCGCCGGCAGGGTGCTGCCGTAGCGTTTGCCGGAGAGCTTCTCCAGCGCGTCGAAGATCGGGCGGAAGATGTCGGTCTCGTAGTTCGAGATCCGGGCGTGGGCGAAATCGGTCAGGCCCTTGGTGCCCTGGATGATGCTGGTGACGCGCTCGAAGCCCATCCCGGTGTCCACGTGCCGGGCCGGCAGCGGCGAGAACGTGCCGTCGGGGTTCGCGTTGAACTGGATGAAGACCAGGTTCCAGATCTCGATGCACTCGGGGCTGCCTTGGTTGACCAGCGCGCCCCGGGTGCCGCCGGTGGGGGTGAGGTCCACATGCAGTTCCGAGCACGGGCCGCACGGACCGGTCTCGCCCATCATCCAGAAATTGTCCTTTTTGTTGCCGTGGACGATGTGCACGGCGGGGTCGAGTCCGATGCTGCGGAACTTGCCGGCCCAGAAGTTCCACGCCTCCTGGTCGAATTCGCTCGGGTCGTTCTTGGACTTGTCCGGGCGGTAAACGGTGGCGTAAAGCCGTTGGGGCGGGAATTTCCAGGTGCCGACCACCAGTTCCCAGGCCCAGTCGATGGCTTCCTGCTTGAAGTAATTGCCGAAGGACCAGTTGCCCAGCATCTCGAAGAACGTGTGGTGATAGGTGTCCAGCCCGACGTCGTCGAGGTCGTTGTGCTTGCCGCCGGCCCGGATGCATTTCTGGGTATCGGCGGCGCGCCCCGGGGTGTAGGGACATTTCTGTTCGCCCAGGAAGATGGGCACGAACTGGTTCATGCCGGCGTTGGTGAACAGCAGGTTCGGGCTGTCCGGCATCAGCGGGGACGATGGGACGATGGTGTGCTGCTTCGACTGGAAGAAGTCGAGGAACGACTGGCGGATCTCGGATGAGGTCATGGACACAAGTTACCGGTTGCGCGTTGAAGGTTCCGTGACACGCGGGTTGCAGCCAACCTGCAACCTGCGACGTTCAACCCGCAACAGCCGCAAACCCAGGCCGTGAGGTTAGGCGAATCCCGACCTGCAATGCGAGTTGGAAGTTTTCCAGCCGTTGAACAAGCGATGGAACCGGTTGCCGTTGGGCGCGCCCTGTTTGTCCCGAGGGCGCAACGGAGCCCGCGCCGCTTGGACTGACAGGATGAACCGGATGGTCAGGAGGGGAACCTGAACCCGTTCATCCTGGTCATCGGCCATCCTGTCCAAACCTGCCGCCGTGGTTTGGAACCCGGCCGCAGTTCGCAGCCTGCCGGAATGGGCCTCTTAGAACGCGTATTTCACTGACAGCCACACCAGGTGGCGGGTGAATTCGCGGCCGTCGGTATCGGGGACTTTGCTATCCACCCAGTCGTAGGAGTAACCCAGGTCCGCCGCCCAATGCCGGTCGTGCACATAGCCCACCGTGACGCTGGGCGTGTAGATCCAGTCCGTGCGGTCCACCGGCGCGAACCAGTCGCCGATGTAGATGCGGAACGCGGCCCCCACCGACCAGTGTGGATTGAAGACATGGCGTCCGGCGAAGTCATAGACGATGTCATCGTAAACCGAGGTGCTGGCGAAGGCGGGTTGGGTGTTCTGCTTCCACGTCAGCGTGAGGGTGTCGTTGGTGGTGGGCAGCAGGGTCAGCACGGCATCGGCCCACACCGTGGTGTAGTTGGGCTCGAATCCCGGCGCGGGGTTGTGAATGGTGTGGTGGATGTCCGGGCCCACGCTGAGGTTGGCCTTCACCCACCGGAACGGCTGGCCTTCCAGGCCGAACGTCGGGCGGTGATACTCGGTGTCGTAATGGTAGGGGGAGCCCACCAGGTCCCCCTCAATCTCCTGTCCGTAACGATAGCCGACGAAGGCTCGCGTCCCTCGCCCCACATCCATTCCAAGGTCGGCCCCCGCATTGAGTTCGCGCCGGTCCACGTAGTTCTCGTAGCCGCGGTTGGCGGCGATGGTGGTGTCCTTTTGTTCGGTCTGGAAGTCGTGCAGATAACCCGAGAGCGCGGGGCGCACGAACCAGCGTCCCAGCGGCACGGTCACGCGCGGGGCGCAGCGATACACCAGTTGGGCGCGGCGGTCGCGAATGGGGACCCCGCCAATCGCCGGCGCATTGCCGCCTGTGGGGGGCGGGGCCAGGGGGTCCCCGCCGAAGTAGAGTCCCTCGCGGCTGCCCTGGACGATGTTGAGGGTGTTGGGGAAGTCCCACCGGACCTTCTCGATCTGGCCGCCGAGGTTCAGGGTGCCGCGATGGGCCACGTGGTCCTCTGAGGATGCTGAATGGAAGAACACCACCTCGGGGGCATAGCTGAGCGTGGCGTGGAAGGCGTCCGCCGGCCTGCAATCCAGCGATAGCCGCGGGGTGAACGAGGTGACGAAGGATTCCACGAAAGGTGACACCGCCTGCGGCACCACAGCCCGGTTCGGCTCCTCGTCCTGCAAATACACATTGCTGTCGTAGGTCTCCTTGAGTGCCACATCGGCCTTCAGTGTGAGGTTGGTGGCAAGCGACCAGCCGCCGGCGCCCGCGTGGACTCCGGAAAGGCCCAGCGCGCTCAACGCGAGCCCGGCCAGGAGATGGAGGCGTGAGGCGGAGCGCGGCTCGCTGAGCCGCAGCCGCCTCGCCGGGCGAATGGGTGAGTGAACTTTTGCGGACGCCCAGCGTGGCGCAGCCGCTGCGGGTCGCAGACCCGCGCTCCGGAACGGCAGGTTCATAGGATGAGTTTTCATAAGCGGACGAGGCGACCGTCCGGCATCCGACATGAATCGCGATTTCCCATTCATACAAGTTGTTCACCGGTTGGCCGGTGCCGCCCCAGTGCGCTTAGCCTGCAGCCGGAAGGTGAGCGCGGCTCCGGCGAGCAGCAGGAGGCCGGCGGTGAGGAAGGACGAGGTGTAGTTACCCCCGCTTCTCACGGTCAGGGTTTGTTGCAGCCGGGGCAACACGAGGCCGCCCACGCCCCAGGCCGTGAACAGCACCCCGTAGTTCATGCCGAAACTCTTGAGGCCCCAGAGATCTTTGGTGAACGATGGGAACAACGCCAGGTTGGCGCCGTAGTTAGCGCCGATCACCGCGGCCAGCGTCACGATCACCACCGCCGCCATCTCCTTCGAGCCCGTCACCGGAATCGCCGCAAACATCAGCACCGATTGGATCAGCAACACCAGCATCAACGTCCAGCGCCGCCCGATCCGGTCCGAAAGCGTTCCGGCCAGGATCCGGCCGCCGGCATTGCCGATGGCCATGACGGCCACGGCGACGAAGGCGAGTTCACCCATGCTTTTTTTCGCCATGCCGCTGATGCTGCCGATCACCATCAGTCCGGCTCCCGCGCCGATGAAATAGATCGCCCACAACAGCCAGAAGGTCGGCTGGCGCAGGATTTCGGTGGGGGTGGCCTGCGCGGCGGCGGGAGGGGGCGCGGTGCCGCCGGCGGCCGGTTTTGCGCCCGCCACATGGCCGGACGGTGGATTGGCCAGCAACTGGGCCAGGCCGCACACGATGACGACGAAGCCAATGCCGAGGATGAACATGGATTTCTGCACCTGGCAGGTCCCCAGGAGGTACTGGGAGACGGGCGCCAGATAGACCGGTGCGAGACCGAACCCGGCCACCACCAGGCCGGCGATCAGCCCCGTCTTCGAGGGCGGAAACCACTTGAGGGCGGGCGGGGTGGCGGACGAATAGCCAAAGCCGATCCCGGTCCCCGCCAGCACGCCAAAACCGATCAACCACACGCCATAGCTGGTGGTCGTGGAGCACAACAGGAATCCCGCGCCGACGAGCAACCCGCCGATCGACGCCGTGAGGCGCGGTCCGAACCTGTCCTGGCATCGCCCGGCCAGGATCATGACAAAAGCGAACACCAGGCAGCAGAGGGCGTAAGGATCGTTCAACTGGTCGCCTTTCCAGCCAAACTCCTTTTCGATGGCGGCCTTGAACATGCTCCAGGTGTAGAGGATGCCCAGGGCCAGGTTGATGCCCAACCCGGCAAGCGTGACGGTCCAGCCACGATTGGCCGCCGGGGGGGCGGGTGTTTGTGAGGCAGAGTGGTCAGTCTTCATGTTCGTGGTGATCCCTGCCCCTCCCCACGGCGCGATCGGGCCCGAACCGGACGAATCCTGAACGCATAACGTCCGTCTGCCAGGGTCGCGCTGTGATGAGACGCAGCTTGCGCTTGGTCAGTTGTTGCCAACGTCTTCAGGTGAACCCGTGAACCGTGCCGGGAGAACCCGCGCTCCATCCCCACCATTCTTGCCCAATCCGCAACCTCTTTTGTCCACCCGCCGTGCGCCAAAAGTTACTGTTACCCGGGAGGGTGATACGTTGTGCCAAAAGGGGTGTTACCCGATGGCGGACTCGGTTTGTTGGCGTGTTGGTG
>JALOTZ010000095.1 GCA_025457615.1 Verrucomicrobiota bacterium | reverse complement strand
AACATCGGCCTGTTCCGCCCCATCTTCTCGCCCACCGAATACATCCAGATCAAGGGCCGCGGCACCCGCCGCTTCACCTTCAAGGTCGGCCACACCGAATACGAGAAGCAGCATTTCTTCCTGCTCGATTTCTGCGCCGTGGCCGAATACTTCGAGGAAACCTACGATTACACCCTGCCGCTCGATCTACCCCGCGAGAAGAAACCCGTTTACCCGCCTGCCGGCCCCAGCGGCAAAGAAATGCGTGAGGGTGGCGAGGAGGTTAAAGTCGGTCCGTTCCCGCCGGCGCCCGAGATCCCCACCTGGGAAGGCGTGGACACCCTCGTCAGCGAGGAAATCCGCATCGTCGGCCCGAACGGCGAGAAGGTGGATGTAATGACCTTCCGCGGCTCGTTCGAGCGCGACATCAAAGCCTTTGCCGAAGCCGATCCGGACCTGCGCGATGCCATTGAAGCCGAGGACGACGACGCGGTTGAAACCCTGGTCAACGAGCGGTTCTACCACCGGCCCGAGATGTTCTACTCGCCGGACAAGCTGGTGGTGTCCTACGGCGTGCCGGCCACTACGCCCGCCTTCGTGTACAACGCCGTCGGGCGCAAACCGCTGCCCACCCGGGACGCCATCGTGGCGGACACCGTGGACAGCATCGCTGCCCGGTTCAACCTGCGTTACAGCGAGCAGAAATGGGTGGACGCCACCGCGCAACTGCTGGACGCCCTGGCCCGGTTCGACCAGCGCGATGCTGTCTTTGAAGCCCTGCGCCAGTCCACCCTTGTCCGACAAACCATGCTGGCTGCCTGACCATGCCTACCTCTACCCCTTCATCCGTGCCCATCCGTGAAATCCGTGGTCAAGACGGCGTGGTCTCCAACTTCTTCTCCTCCGGCATCCGCCAAAAGGTGGACCAGCTCATGGACATCCTCTGGGCCGGCGGCGTCAACAACCCCATGGATTCCATCGAGCAGATCTCCTACCTGCTCTTTGTCCGCCTGCTCACCGAGAAGGACGAAACCCTCGCTCGGCTGGACAAGAAATACACCCGCATCTTCTCCGGCAAATGGTCCCGGTACGCCTGGGGCAACTTCGTCACCCTCACCGGCGACAACCTCTTCAACGCCGTCCGCGATGCCATCGAGAGCCTGCACGAGCTGCCCGGCCTCACCGACACCGGCAAGCTCCTGTTCAGCCGCGCCACCCTCAAGATCTACGACCGCCCCACGCTCCGCGCCATCGTCCAGGGCATCCACCAGATGGACCTCGCCGCCCACGACGGCCACGATTTCAAGGGCGACATGTACGAGTATCTGCTCAGCAAGCTCTCCATGTCCGGCACCAACGGCCAGTTCCGCAGCCCGCGCCATATCATCCAGATGATCGTGGCCCTGGTGAATCCGCAGCCCGGCCAGCGCATCTGCGACCCCGCCTGCGGCACGGTGGGATTCCTCATCGCCGCCTTCAACCACATCCTCACCCAGCACACCAAACCCGCCGACCGCCGCCGCGGCATCATGGACGGCGCATTACTAAAACCCGCGCAATGGCGGTTCCTGGAGGAACAAGCCTTCACCGGCTACGACAACGACGCCAACATGGTGAAGATCGCCATCCTCAACCTTTACCTGCACCAGTTGGAACGCGCCCGGATCGAGCATTTCAACCCGCTCACCACCGGCTTTGGCGGCACGTATCCCGGCCAGTTGTTCGACATCCTCCTCGCCAACCCGCCGTTCTCCGGAAAGGTGCAGGACGAAAGCATCCTGGCGGACCTCAACTACAAGCTGAACACCCGCGCCACGGAATTGCTGTTCCTGAAATGGATCATGGACCACCTGGCCCCGGGCGGTCGGGCCGGGGTGATCGTGCCCAACGGCGTCCTGTTCGGCTCGACCAAGGCCGCCACCGGCCTGCGCCAGTTGCTCCTGACCGAGTGTGACCTGCAAGCGGTGATCAGCCTGCCCAGCGGCGTGTTCAAACCCTACGCCGGCGTGGCCACCGCCGCCCTCATCTTTGCTCGCCCATCAACCATCAGCTCTCAACCCTCAACCAAGTCCGTCTGGTTCTACGACCTCACCGCCGACGGCTTCAGCCTGGACGACAAACGCACGCCCATCGAGGCCAACGACATCCCCGACGTGCAGGCCAAATGGCCCGGACGCGAGGAAGGCCCGAACAGCTACCGCGTGCCCATCGAGAAGATCCGGGAGAACGACTGGAGCCTGGCCGCGGGCCGCTACAAGCCCGTGACCACGGAAGCTGTGAACCACGACGCCCCGGCGGACATCCTGGGCGACGTGCTCAAGCTGGAGAAAGAGATCGTGCAGCACGGGAAGGCGCTGCTGAGGCAGATTGGGGGCAAGTCGTGAAACAGCACCAGAACCGACTTAAGGGACACAAGCGACCGAAGGCCTCACGCTTGGGCTCGTGGGGGCCGCTACCTCTGTCCCTACTGGCCCTGTGGTTCCTTCCCCGGAGGCTGCGCCATGCCTGAAGGTTTCATCCCGCCGCATGGTGGTTATCAAAGCCTGCTGGCCTACCAGAAGGCGCTGGTGGTGTACGATGCCACGCTCCGGTTTTGCGACCGCTACATAGACCGGCGCTCGCGCACCCACGACCAGATGGTGCAGGCCGCCCGGTCCGGCAAACAGAACATCCTGGAAGGCAGCGAAGCCAGCGGCACCTCGAAGGAAACCGAGATCAAGCTCACCGGCGTGGCCAAGGCCAGCCTCAAGGAATTGCTCGAGGATTACCGCGACTTCATGCGCAACCGGGGCATCGAGGAGTGGGCGCCGGACCACCGCTACGCCCAGCGTTTGCGCCGGCTCAACCGCACCCCCGGCGCGAACTACGACACGTTCAAGAAAGGCGTCGAGCACCCCGACCCGGCTATCTGCGCCAACGTGATTGCCGGCCTGATCAAGGTGACCTGCTACCTGCTCGACCAGCAACTGCGCCGGCTGGAACAGGATTTCCTGAAGCAAGGCGGGTTGCGCGAGCGCATGACCCGCGCCCGCCTGGAAGCCCGCGCGCGCGAGCAGCGCCAGCCCCCGCCCCACCTCCCCCGCCAACCATGAACCCCAG
>JALOTZ010000013.1 GCA_025457615.1 Verrucomicrobiota bacterium | reverse complement strand
CAACTACACGATCGGTTACAGCAACGGGACCTTGACGGTGGGTTCGGCCAGCCTGCTGGTGCAGGCGCTGGACACCAACAAGGTGTATGGGGCGGTGCTCACCTTTGCGGGGACCGAGTTCATTGTGGATGGATTGCGCAATACCGACACGGTCACCAATGTCAGTTTGACCAGTGCAGGAACGTCAGCAGGGGCTCCCATCGATTCCTACCCTATCACTGCGAGTGCGGCGCAGGGGGTGGGCCTGACCAATTACGCCATCTCTTATGCGGAGGGAACACTGACGGTCGTGTTCGAACTCCGGATCATCTCAGTGACGGTCACAAATGGGATTGCGACCGTCACTTGGACTTCTCTACCTGGGGACCGGTATCGGCTTCAGTACCGGAACGGGCTGAGCGATCTGCTGTGGAAGGACGTTCTGCCGGACGTGACGTCGACCGGGTTGGTCACCGTGACGACCAATGCCACCGACGGCAATCCCGCACGGTTCTACCGGGTGAAGCTGTTGACGGAAACCAATGTGGCGCCGCAACTGCCTTCGCAGGGTGGTCGGTTGATCGCCGAGATGACCAGCTTCACGGTGACGAACACGGCAAGCGACGGCAACGCGGAGGACACCTTGCTCTATACGCTGACGGGGCCCGCTGGGGCTACGATGTCGGGCGATGGAATCATCACCTGGACCCCGGACGAGGCACAAGGCCCGAGCACCAACACATTCACCACGGTGGTTGTGGACAATGGGGGGATGAAAGCCACCAATACGTTCACCGTGACGGTTACGGAGGTGAACCTGCCGGCGGTCCTGCCAGTTCAGAGCGATCGCATTGTAAACGAACTAACCCTGTTGATGGTGACCAACACGGCCAGTGACCCCGATCTGCCAAGCAATGGGCTCAGCTATACCTTGCTGGACCCTCCGGCGGGAGCGACGATTTCGGACGCGGGGGTCATCACTTGGATGCCAACGGAAGCGCAGGGTCCGAGCACCAACACACTTCGGACGGTGGTGACTGACACTGGGGCGCCCAGCTTAAGCACCACCAACAGCTTCACGGTGGTGGTATTGGAAGTAAACGCCGTGCCACTGGCCCAGAATGACAACTACGTACTTGACGGCATCGCCTCGTTGAATGTTTCTTCCCCCGGTGTGTTGGCTAACGACAGCGATGCGGATGGGCCGGCGCTTCAGGCGGTGTTGGCCGGTGGGCCAGCGCACGGCAGCTTGAGCCTGAACGCCAACGGTGCTTTCACTTACACGCCGACGGGCGGCTACAATGGCATGGATGCTTTCACCTATCGTGTGAGCGACGGTCTGACCAGTTCTACGCCAGCGACTGTGACCCTCTTAGTGACCAATTACTTCCGGGTTCTTTCCGTGGCTGTCACCAACGGCGTTGCTACAGTCAGTTGGACTTCACTCCCCGGCAATCGGTACCGGCTGCAGTATCGGGACGGGCTGAGCGACCTGCTGTGGAAGGACGTCCTGCCGGACGTGACAGCGACGGGTTTGGTCACGGTAATGACCAACGGCACGGATTGGAATCCGGCACGGTTCTACCGGGTCAAGCAACTGGCAGGGACCAATGTCGCGCCGCAACTGCCGGGGCAGGGCAACCGGACGATTTTCGAAATGACGACCCTGACGGTGACGAACACGGCTACTGATGGCAACGTGGAGGACACTTTGCTCTACACCCTGACCGGGCCGGCCGGGGCGACGATTTCGCCTGAAGGGATCATTCGTTGGTCGCCGACGGAAGTCCAAGGGCCAAGCACGAATACGTTCACCACGGTGGTGACAGATAACGGGGGGCTGAAAGCCACCAACGCGTTCCAGGTAACGGTGATCGAGGTCAATGAGGCGCCCGTAGCCGATGATGACAACTACACCCTAGGCACCGCCTCGACCCTTACCGTCTCCGATCCAGGCCTACTGGCTAACGATAGCGACCCCGACGGGGGTGCGCTGTCCGTTGTAATAGTGAGCCCGCCCAGTCAAGGCGTGCTGGTGCTGGCCACAAACGGCGGGTTCAGTTACACCCTCACCAACCACTTCAGTGGTGTGGACACCTTCACCTATCGAGCCACGGATGGCCAGACCAACTCGGGACTCGCCACCGTGAGCATCACGGTGTCGAACCGGTTGCAGATTACGTCCATTCTGGTGAGCAATGGGGTGGCCCGGCTGGAGTGGACCTCCATCGCAGGGCAAATCTATGAGTTGCAGTACCAGGACGACCTGGACGGGACGAATTGGGCGAGTGCATCACTAGGCATCACTGCGACGGGACCGACCACCTCGGCAACCAATGTGCTTGGCGCTGTCACGCGGCGTTTCTATCGCGTGCTCTTGTTAACCACCCTGGCCAATCCAGTCATTACGTCGGTGCTGGTGACGAATGGGGTAGCCGTGGTTGAATGGCCCTCGGTTCCCGGACGAATCTACCAGTTGCAGTACCAGGACACGATGGGTGGGAGTCAGTGGACGAGTGTATCCCCCGGCATCACGGCGACCGGGCCGACCACGTCAATGACGGATGCGGCGGGTGGCAATGATCAACGGCTTTATCGCGTTCAGTTGCTGCTGGCAGTGCCGGCTCCAGAGATTCAGTCCATTGTCGTTGGAAGCGGTCTGGCGACGGTAACCTGGACTGCTGTCGTTGGACAGGATTACCGGATCGAGTATAAGGACAGCGTCTCGGATGCGAGTTGGACCTCTGCGCCCAGTGTGGTCCGTGCCAGCGTGACACTCACGTCAGCCACCGACGCGGTGGGGACGCTGCCTTGGCGGGTTTACCGCGTGGTTCATGTTGCTCCAAACTAGGGGTGCGCCTTTCGAGACGCCATCTGAAGATATCTTATGAAGATTGCCATTGTGGGGTTGGGCTATGTTGGGTTGCCGTTGTCACTTCAGTTCGCTCGTTCCGGCGTGCAGGTGGTCGGGCTGGACATCGATGCCTTCAAGGTTGATTCCGTGAATCGTGGGGTCAGCTATATCCAGCACATCCCGGAGGCTGAAGTTGCGGCGCAAGTTCGGGCGGGACGGTTTGAGGCCTCGACGGATTTCAGTCGTGTTTCAGAGGTGGAGGCGGTGATCATCTGTGTCCCGACACCCCTGAACAAGAACCGCGAGCCGGACATCAGCTACGTGCTGGACACCGGACGCAGCATGTCGGCACATCTTCGCCGGGGTGTCCTGGTGGCGTTAGAGTCCACGACCTACCCGGGGACCACGGACACGGATTTGCGCGAGGTGCTGGAGGAGGGATCCAAGCTGAGAGCAGGTGTCGATTTTCACCTCGCGTTCTCTCCTGAGCGGGAAGATCCGGCCAATCCGGCGAGCAAGGTTGGGGAGGTTCCCAAACTCGTGGGCGGCTTGACTCCAGCGTGTCTGGCCAAGGCCGTGGCTGTCTATGGCCGGGCGATCAAGCATGTGGTGCCGGTCTCATCCTGCCGCGTGGCGGAGGCCGCCAAGTTGCTCGAGAACATCTTTCGCAGTGTCAACATTGCCTTGGTGAATGAGTTGAAGGTCGTTTACCAGGAAATGGGGATTGATATTTGGGAGGTGGTGGAAGCCGCCAAGACCAAGCCATTTGGGTTCATGCCGTTTTATCCTGGACCGGGCCTAGGCGGTCACTGCATCCCCATCGACCCCTTCTATCTGACCTGGAAGGCGCGCGAGTATGGTCAGAGCACGCGGTTTATCGAACTGGCCGGGGAAGTGAACACGGCGATGCCTTCCTACGTCATCGCGCGCCTGAGCGAAGCCTTGAACTCGGTTCGCAAGCCGATCAGAGGTTCCCGCATTCTGGTGCTGGGACTCGCCTACAAGCCCAATGTGGATGATGAGCGTGAGTCGCCCAGCTACCGCATCATGGAATCACTCAAGCAACGTGGCGCCGAGGTGGCTTATCATGATCCCCATGTTCCTGAGATCCGTCCAACGCGCGAGCATCCACAGTGGGCAGGGCTGAAGTCCGTGGATTGGGCCCAGCCGTCGATCGGGAGCTATGATGCTGTGGTGATCGCCACCGCGCATCGGGCTGTAAACTATGCCCAACTGGCGCAATGGTGCCCGCTGATTGTGGACACGCGCAATGCCATGTCCGGCATTCCGGTCCGCGAGGGGCAGGTTTGGAAGGCTTGATCGCCGGTCTGGAAGGGTCCAGCCATTTGAAGGCAACGCCGGAGGAGGGGCGTTTGTGAAGGTCGCACGGCGAGGCCAGGATCCTCTGAACTGATCTGAATCCCTGCGAGACGGATCGGCTTTCCGAGAGTGGAATTGCAGCGCGGCTGCCGGCGCTGGATGGAGTGTTGCAGGAATCTGCTGGAGCCCCCGACCCATGGTTGTGAGCACGCTTACGCTCTGGATTGACCTGCTGGCGACGGTGATGGCCGTTTCGCTGGGTGTGGTCATCCTTGCCCTTCCGCCCCGGTCGGTCGCCCGGGTGTCGTTCGGCATGGGAATGGTGCTGTTTGGATTGGAATCCAGCCTGTTGCTGATCAGCACACAAGTGCCCAGACCTGCGTGGGAGGTTGCTTGTCATGACGGTGCGGTCGTTGTGAGGGGGATGACTGCGCCGGTCTGGCTGCTGTTCAGCCTGTACTACGCTCGTGGACCGCGGTTGCGATCATCCTCAGGCTGGCGAAGAGCGTTGAAGATCGCCTTTGGGCTTCCACTCGCCGCAATCGTTGTCCCCGGCGATCTGTTGTCCCGAGTCGGCCTGGCGGCTGCCACCGGGGAGTTGCCTTGGGGATTGGGGGCCAAGGCGATTTACCTTCATGGCTGCGCGCTTCTGACCACGCTGGCGATCCTGGTGAACTTGGAACAAACCTTCCGGGCAGTGACGGGAACGATGCGGTGGCGGATCAAGTTCCTGTTGCTGGGGGTGGGCATTGTTCTCCTGGAAGGACTGGTTTCAAATGGATGGGCAATCCTGCGGCAGGAGCGGCTTGCCTCGCACGATCTCCTTCATTCCGTGATTCTGATCGCGGGCTGTATCTTCATCGTGTGGTCCATGGCGCGGCTCGGGCTTTCCGAGGTGGAGGTGTATCCGTCACAGAAGGTCATTGTCACGGCGGCGACCAGCGGCCTTGTGCTGGCCTATGGCTTCCTGGTCGGGGCTGTTGCCTGGCTGGTGTCCCAACCCTTGGGGCATCGTACTCCGGCGTTTCTCGCCCTGATCGTTCTGGTGGGGCTGCTGCTCATGGGGATGCTGTTGGTCTCCGATCGGTTCCGACAGCGGACCATCCTGTTCTGCAGCCGGCATTTCAATCGATCACGATATGATTACCGGGCTCTTTGGCAGACCTTCACCGAGCAAGTGGCCCCCGCATCCGAGGAAAGTGAGTACTGCCGGCGCACCGCGGGATTTGTGTCCCGGCACTTGAGCGCTCTCTCGGTGACGGTCTGGCTGGTGGACGCCCACCGCAAGCTGAGTTTCGGAGGCTCCACGTTGCTGACCGCAGAGTCGGCGGAGCAAGTGCTGTCCAGCCACGGGCACGAGGGTGATCTGATCAGCGGGCTTGAAGATCAGGAAGGTGTGCTGGACCTGGACGATCCGGGGACCTCGTGGGCGGATGCCCGGAGCCGGATCTTTGCCAGCCAGTTTCACGAGGCTGGGGGACATCGGCTTTGTGTTCCCCTGCGCTCCGGCGGGGTGTTCGTGGGATTGCTCCTGATTGCGGACCGTGTGGGTGCACGGGCATACACGGCGGAGGAACTGGACCTGCTCCACACCCTTGCGGGCGAGATCAGCCGGGGCCTGTTGAATCGACGCAACGCCAGACACCTGGCGACCCAGCGCGAGTTGGAGGCTTTCCAAACGATGTCGGCCTTCGTGATTCACGACCTGAAGAACACCGCCTCAACATTGTCTCTTACACTGGAGAACTGTGAGAAGCATTTCGACAATCCCTCCTTCCGGGAGGACGCGTTGCGGGCGGTCTCGGGATGCACCGAACATATCCATGAGGTCGTTCGTGCCCTGGCGGTCCTGCGAAGGGATCTGGAAATCAAGCCCGTGGAAGCGGATCTTAACGAGCTAGTGCGCGAGGCGCTGGCTGACCTGGGTGGGGAGCAGTTCTTGGCGGTCCGCTGTTGTCTTCAGGCGACCCCCCGGCTCCGGGTTGATCAGTCGCAGATCAAGAAGGTTCTGACCAATCTGCTGCTAAACGCGCGGGACGCGATTGGCGAGGGTGGGCGCGTGGAGGTCGGCACCACCTGGCGCAGCCCCCATCAGGTGGAGTTGACCGTTCGGGACAACGGGTGCGGCATGGATCTCAACCAGGTGCGGGCCAAGCTGTTCAAGCCGTTCAACAGCACGAAGAAGAAGGGGATGGGCATCGGATTGTACCAGGTTCAAGCGATCGTGGAGGCCCACCACGGCGAGATTGAGGTGGAGAGTGAGTCGGGTGTGGGCACTATCTTTCGCGTGCTGCTGCCTGTGAGTTCCAAACCTGCATGAGATCACGGCTCCTCATTGTGGATGACGACGAGAACATCCGCACCCAGCTCAAATGGGGGCTGGCGGATGACTACGAGGTCATGCTGGCGGAGGACCGCGCGGCCGCGTTGGCTCAGTTTGCCGCCAAGCCGGCCCCCGTTGTGCTGCTGGACCTGGGGTTACCGCCGACGCCAGCCGCGCCGGTGGAAGGATTCGGGCTGCTGTCCCAGTTGCTGGGAAGGGACCCGTTTTGCAAGGTGATTATCACCACCGGGCAATCGGAGCGTGAGAATGCGTTGCGAGGGATTGGGGGGGGTGCCTACGATTTTCTGGGCAAGCCGATTGCAATGGTGGATCTGCGGTGCATTCTGAGGAGGGCCTTTCATGTTTCCCAGATCGAGCGCGAGCACGCGCGGCTTGAGGATCGTCTGGTGGCAGGAACCTTTGAGGGGTTTGTGGGGCGCAGTGCCGTCATGGAGGAAGTGTTTGCCGGCATCCGGAAGGTCGCTCCCACCCTGGCTCCGGTTCTGGTGTTGGGGGAGAGCGGCACCGGCAAAGAACTGGCCGCCCGGGCCATTCACAGTGCGAGCCCGCGCAAATCGGGTCCCTTCGTGGCGATCAACTGCGGGGCCATTCCGGAGAACCTCTTGGAGAGCGAGTTGTTCGGGTACGAGAAGGGGTCGTTTACCGGCGCGGTGGCCCAGCGCATTGGGCGTGTGGAATCCGCTTCAGGAGGCACGCTTTTTCTGGATGAAGTGGGAGAACTCTCGCCGGCCTTGCAGGTGAAGCTCCTGCGCTTCCTTCAGGACAGGACCTTCACCCGGGTCGGGGGGCGCCGGGAGATCGAAGCGGACGTCCGTCTTGTGGCCGCCTCCAATTCCGACCTCAAGGGTCTGACGAGTGTCGGGCGCTTTCGCGAGGATCTCTACTATCGGTTGGCCGTGGTGGTGATCGAGTTGCCGCCGCTGCGTGAACGCGGGAATGATGTGGGGCTGCTGGCCCATACTTTCCTGAAGCGCTTTGATGAGAACCATGGGCGCCCGCTTCGATTCGGCCAGTCGGCGCTCCGGGCCATGGAACGATACCACTGGCCGGGCAACGTTCGTGAGCTGGAGAACCGGGTTCGCCGGTCGGTGATCATGGCGGAAGGTCGGCAAATCTCTGCTGGCGACCTCGAGCTGGATGGTGTTCACTCCATTCCCATGTCCCTGTGGGAAGCACGCGAGAAGGCCGATCGAATGGCGGTGGAGATGGCTCTCCGCCGAAGCGGGGGTAACATCAGCGTGGCCGCCAAGGAACTCGGGATCAGCCGTCCGACGCTTTACGATCTGATGAACAAGCTGGGGTTGACCAAGCTCGGGCAGGGGGAGCCGCCATGAGGAGGTTCCCCGGGTCCCGCCTCCTGGACAGGCATGGGGATTGCGCTTGGCGCTGCCGACCGCTGCGCCGGTGGAGCTGGGTGGCTGCGGTTGGCGTCGCGAGCATCGCAACCCCGGCTTCCGTGCAGGCGCAGCCGGCACTCCAGAATGCGGTTTTGACGGACCAGGGCGTCTATGTCAGACAGCGTGCGCGCGTTGCCGCACCGTTTTCCAATGTTGAGGGCGTGGAAGCCGGTCCGGTTCGATTTTCGTTGGCCGCGAGCTATTCATTGGAGTTCAACGACAATGTCAATGCTTCCGAGGGCGACCGCGAGGGGGACCTGATCCAGGTCCCCCGGGTTGATGTGGGCGTCTCGGCGCGCATTTCCGAGCGCTCGGAGCTGGCTTTTCAGGCAGGCTTGGGATACCGGGCCTATTGGCACAACACGGATCTCAGCGGCCTGACCATCGCTCCGGGATCCGCGCTTTCCTATGATCTTCAGGTGCGGAATGTCTTCGTCACCCTCTTTGACCGGTTCAGTTACACGGAGGATGTGTCCGCGGTGGCCGACCTTGCGGATGTGCCGCAGTTTCCAAGGTTTGAGAACACCATCGGGGCCCAGGCGACCTGGCTGCCGGGCGACTTTCTAGTCACTGGCGGCTACAGCTACGAGGTTTATCAATCCACCTCGGACGACTTCAGCTACGTGAACAGCGTGTCGCACCTGCCCTTTCTGAGGGGGGGGTATGTGTTTGGTGGCGGGGCCGCCAATGCGGGCGTCGAGTTCACCACGACCCTGACAGACTACGAGTCCCGCACCAACTCGGACAGTACGATTGTGAGTCTAGGTCCTTACCTGGAGTGGCAGGTCAGCGATTTTCTTCATGCGGGGCTACATGGAGGCATTTTGTACCTGGTCAACAGCCTGACGATCCTGCCGGAGGAATCGTTCAGCGCCGATTCGTACTACATGAGGCTGGATGCCGACCACACCTTGACCGGGCACCTGTCCCATCGGCTGCAGTTGGATCACCGTGTCCGCAACAGTGTGGAGCAGGGCGCTTCGTTCACCGAGGAAACGCAGGCGAATTACCAGATCGCTTGGGCGGTGACCGAGCCTGTCTCGCTCCGGATCCAGCTGAACTATATCCATGGGGAGCAGACGGTTGCGGCCGGGGTGGACCCCTCGGAGGTTTATGATCAGTGGCGGGGCGGCGCCGGCATCTCGTGGAGTCTGTCGGCGCGGTTGTCCAGCGATCTGGCTTACGAATACATCGTGCGCGAATCGGACCAGCCGAACCGCGGCTACAACCAGAATCGCGTTACTTTGGGATTGAGTTACCGCTTTGAATGAGTTCAGCCTTGCTCCGTGATGAGCGAATTGCGCGAAACGATTGAATCTATGAAGGCTCCCAGGCCAACCGGCTCCCCGCGGGAAACGGATTCCCCAACTCGTTACCATCAGCGGTGGTGCCTGCGGCTGCTCTGCTTGATCCTCCTCATCTGCGGCGTCGCTGGGACATTGGTTTCCGGCTGTGCCTCGGGCAAGTCGTCCGCCCCCAAAGCGGGACCGGCGTCGGTTGCGCCCGGAGCCGCGACCTACGCCTCTCTCGATCTGGGCGAGGGGGATGTGATCAGCATCACCTGCGAGACGGTGACCAACATCAACACCGTCGCCAAGATTCCGCTGAACGGCAAGCTGGACCTGCCCTTCATTGGCCAGGTGCAAGCGGCGGGAAGGACCACCCTGGAGTTGCAGAACGACCTGTTACGACTTTACAGCCAGCAGGTTCGAGCGGAGGTGATTACGGTGAAGCTGGTTCAGTCGGCTTCGGTTGTTTACGTGATTGGTGCGGTTCTTCAGCCGGGGAAGATCCCGATGGATCGGCCCATGACCGTGCTGGAGGCGGTGATGGAGGCTGGCGGATATGACCCGAGCCGGGCCAAGATCTCGAAGGTTACCGTGGTTCGATTGGAAGACGGACGTCAGGTGATCTATCAGATTGATCTTGGCAAAGCCATGGAGGGGAAGGACCCCGCACCGTTCTACTTGAGGCCGTTCGACACGGTTCAGGTTCCCAAGCGCACCTTCAACTGGTAGGGCGACCGGGACGGCTCGCCTGGCGTCCCCTGGCGGGGGCGAATCACACGGACCTGGAGGGGTGCCCGGTGTTGCCGCCGTTCCGTGCTGTGTCCACTCTGTGGCCGTGAAACTTTCGGTCAAAAGCGATTATGCGGCGCGGGCGGTCATGGGCCTGGCGTTGCATCATCCGAGCGGCAAGCCGCTGCGCATTGAAGCCCTGGCTTCAGCGCAGGGGATTCCGGCCAATTACCTGGTGCAGATCCTGATTGACCTCAAGGCGCACGGCATCGCGCGCAGTGTGCGCGGCAAGGATGGCGGCTATCAATTGGCCCGGCCTCCCGCGGAGATTTCCATGGGCGACCTGCTTCGCGCCATTCACGGGGAAGTCTTCGATACGCCGGCCCTCACTGATTCGGAATGCCCGCCGGAGTTGAAGCGGGCGTGGCAAGGGCTGCAGCAGGCCACACAGCGCGCGGCCGATGCCATAACCTTCCAGCAGTTGGTGGACGAGAGCGCCAACGGGCATCGGATGTACCATATCTGACCGGACCATGGCGACACACCTGATCACCGGAGGCGCGGGGTTCATCGGGTCCCACTTGGCCGATTGCCTGCTCGGCCGCGGGGAGAAGGTGGTGGTTATCGACAACCTGAGCACGGGCAGCTACCGCAACATCCAGCACCTGGAGGGGCGCGACGGTTTCCAGTGTTACGTTGAAGATATCCGGCATGAATCGCTCCTGAACGAACTGGTTCGACACGCCGACCGGGTGTATCACCTCGCCGCCTCCGTGGGCGTCCGGCTGATCATCGAGAAGCCCACCGCATCGCTGATCAACAACATTGTGAGCACGGAACGGGTCCTCAGTTGTGCTTCCCGATACCGGAAACCGGTCCTGATCACCTCGACCTCGGAGGTGTATGGCAAGAGCAAACAGGCGGCGTTTTGCGAGGATGATGACCGGATCATGGGGGCCACGCACAAGGCCCGCTGGGGGTATGCGAATTCCAAGGCGACCGATGAGTTTCTGGCCATGGCGTATTTCCAGGAAACCCGTCTCCCCGTGGTCGTGGTCCGGTTGTTCAACACCGTTGGTCCGCGCCAGACGGGCCGGTACGGCATGGTGATCCCGAACTTTGTTTGCCAGGCGCTCCGGGGACTGCCTCTGTTGGTCCACGGCGACGGCTCCCAGACACGCTGCTTCTGCCATGTGAAGGACGTGGTTCCGGCCATGATCGACATGATCGAGCATCCCCAGGCCTATGGCCGGGTGTTCAACCTGGGATCCGACCGCGAGGTTTCCATCAAGGGGCTGGCGGAGCAGATCCTTGGGAAGACGGGCTCGCAGTCACCCATCCGGTTCATTCCCTACCACGAAGCCTATCCGACCGGGTTCGAGGACATGCAGCGGCGGATTCCTTCGCTGGAGAGAGTCGCCTCGCTCATCGGCTTCCGGCCTGTCCGCACCCTGGACGATATCCTCACCGATGTGATCGCGGAAATGACGCCGCGCCTTGAGGAGGAGCGAGGGCTGGCGGAACAGGCTTCGTAAATCACCGCAGCATCTCGCGCAGCCGTGACGCTTCACTGGTGGGCGTTTGGCACGCTGTTCCCGTGCACACGTAAGCTATTGGTTCACGTTGGGCGGACAGGCTCCGGGCGAACTCCTGCACAGGTGGCGCGGTTCCCAGGATCACCTTGTGGGGTTGGTAGATGGAATGGGCCGCCTGTAGCAGCGCACGTGTCTCTTTCGCGTCCGGATCTCCGCAAATAACCACCCGATACGGTTCCTGCAAGGCGAAGTCCACCGCTTGCAGCATGCGCGGAAGTGCCTGGGGGGTGTTCTGCAGTCGATCCTGGAAAAGGGCCAGCGTCTTGATTGCCGCCTGGCGATAGCCATTCCGGGCCGTGATGGCCGCCAATCGCAGCAGGCTGAGCGCCGCCACGGAATTGCCGGATGGCTCGGCTCCATCGTAATCCTCCTTGATTCGCAGGATCAGATGGGGGCTGTCGGCTGGCGCCTGCCAGAAACCTCCGTGGGTCGGGTCGTAGAACTTAGCCAGCATGCGATCGGCGAGGTTCATCGCAAACTCGAGGTGTGCCGGCTTCAGCGTCGCCTCATAGAGATGCAACACGCCTTCGAGTAGGAACGCATAGTCATCCAGCAACTGCACGGCATCACGCTCCCCATCGCGCCAGCGGTGGTGGAGCGTTTTGCTTTCCGCATCCCAGAGTCTTGTCTTTAGAAAGGCCAGGTTGCGTTCGGCAGCGGCCCGCAGAGGATGATCCCCCAGGATCACGGAGGCCTGGGCCAGCGCGCCCAGCATGAGGCCGTTCCAGGAGGTCAGAATCTTGTCGTCCAGAGGCGGCCGGACCCGTTGCTCCCGGGCCTTAACCATCCTGGCCTTCGCCGCGGCCAGCCGTCTGGTGTCCTCGGGGGTCAGGTTCGTATCCACAACGCTCAGCACGTTTTGGCCCGGCAAAGGGGAGGGATGGCTGTGGTCCGTGAAGTTGCCCTGCTCCGTGATTCCAAAATGGCGGACGACGAGTTCGAGCTCGGCTGGATCGAGCAGCGATTGCAGCTCGGCCTTGGTCCAGCAGTAAAACTTCCCTTCGTGCCCCTCGCTGTCGGCATCCTCGGCGGAGTAAAACCCGCCCTCGGGATGCGTCATGTCCCGAAGAACGTAGCGGACGAGGTTTCGCGCGGTTTCGGCATGGATGAGATTTCCGCTGACGAGGCAAGCGTGCAGATAGAGATCGAGCAATTGGGCGTTGTCGTAGAGCATCTTTTCGAAGTGCGGCACCCGCCATGCAGCATCGACAGAGTAGCGGGCAAAGCCCCCTCCGAGCTGATCATGGATTCCGCCCGCGGCCATCCGTGCACAGGTTTCCAGAACCATCCGGGTGGCTTCCGAATCATCAAACCGCCTTGCGTATCGGAGCAGGAGCTCGGGCTGGCTGGGTTGGGGAAACTTTGGGGCGCCACCGAACCCGCCATGCTCAGCATCGTACATCCGCTTCAAGCCCTGCCCGGCCCGGCGGATGAGATCGGAATCCAGGTCCGCGTCTGACCCGGCTGCCGGCCGGGTCAGGGCCGCGGCGAGCTGCTCCTGGACCTCGAACGCATTCCGCTCGATCTCGGTCCGGCGGGTGTGCCAGACCCTGGAGATTTGCTCCAGCAACTGCAGGAAGCTTGGACGTCCGTGCCGGGGTTCCGGTGGAAAGTAGGTGCCTCCGTAGAAGGGGTGGAGATCAGGCAGGAGGAACACGCTCATCGGCCAGCCCCCAGAGCCCGTCGTGGCCTGCACGAAGGTCATGTAGATCTTGTCGATGTCCGGGCGCTCCTCCCGATCCACCTTGATGCTGATGAAGTGCTCGTTCAGGAACGCCCCGACGCGCGCGTCCTCGAACGATTCACGTTCCATCACATGACACCAATGACAGGTCGAGTATCCGATGCTCAGAAAGACGGGCTTGTCCTCCGCTCGTGCCCGCCTGAACGCCTCCTCCCCCCACGGATACCAATCCACCGGATTACAGGCATGCTGCCGCAGGTAAGGGGACTTCTCGGCAGCCAGCCGATTGGCCTGGCGCGTCGTGGCAGGGTCGCGACTCATGAATGCGTGCGGCGTTCTGGACGGTTGCGCGGCCCGCAGGCGGAGCCTATTCCCTTGATGAGGTCGTTTGCCGGCGGTGCAAACCGTCGGATGCGGATCCTAAGCCATCCTGACTTAGGCGCAACCCTTCACCAAGAATTGCATCGTGTCCAGCAGCACAATGGCCTAGCCTTGGACGGTGGCCGTCAAACAGCCTTGGCAGCTTGGACCGCTCCTCCGGCTCTTGGGAGGGGTTCTGGTTTGCGTTTTTCTCGGGTCGGTGGTGGCGCTGGCGCTGCGATACCCGGTCGAGGGGATCCAGCAGCCCATCGCTTTCGCCCTCGCGCTGGTTGGGGCGGGGGGATGCTTGCTGGGGGCCCTGTGGATGATAGCCAGTCCGTGGCGGACCGAAGGGGTGAGAGGGCGCTCGTTCATCTTCGTCTCGCTGGTCTATGGGGGCATTCTATTGAGTGTGGCGGCGCAAAAACTGGCGGGGATCCCCGCGGACGGCACCGAGGCGTTGCAGTTGACCATCACAACCCTCAGTTTCCAGGGGGCCGTGCTGATTCTGGCGGGGCGCCTGGTTCATGAGCATGGCTTGAGCTGGACTCAAGCCTTCGGCTTGGGGCAGCGCGGGCTGCGCGCCATGTTGATCGGCTTCATGTGCGCCTTTTCCATCCTGCCGGTGGCCTGGGGGTTGCAGAGGCTTTCCGTGCAGCTCATGACCGCGCTGGGCTGGGATCCCGAGGTGCAGCAGGCGGTCAATATCTTCAGCCTGACCGATGCCTGGTCCGACCGGATCGTGCTGGGGGTGGTTGCGTTGATCCTGGCGCCGGTGGCTGAGGAAGTTCTGTTTCGCGGGATTCTTTACCCGGCGATCAAGGGTTTCGGGCTTCCGCAAGTGGCGTTCTGGACCACGGCTGTGGTGTTCTCGCTGATTCACTTCAACGCGGCCACCTTTTTGCCCTTGCTGGCCTTTGCCTGCCTGCTGAACGTCCTTTACGAAATCACCGGCAACCTGTTGAGCTGCATGGCGGCTCACATGAGCTTCAACGCGATCAACCTGGTGGTGCTCATGGTGGTGAAGCGGTTCTTCGAGTAACCTCCGGTGTCCGTGAACGAATTCGAGATCATCGCACGACTGACGGCATCGCTGCCTTCCAACCCTTCCGTGGTGGTTGGGGCGGGAGACGACTGCGCGGTGCTGGACGTGGGCATTCCCGGCTCGCACCTGCTCTTCAAGACCGATGCGGTGGTCGAGGGCGTGCATTTTCTGCCGGACGCCCCGCCGGAGCAGGTCGGGCACAAGGCGCTGGCACGCTGTCTCAGCGATATTGCAGCCATGGGTGGCACCCCCGGCTCCGCGGTGGTTACCCTGGGCCTTCCGCCGGGCCGGGATTCCGCGTGGGCGGAGCAGGTTTACACAGGGATGAGCCGGTTGGCCGAGAAGCACAGCGTGGCGATCGTTGGCGGAGAAACCACGGCCTCTCCCGACCGAGCCTTTCTGTCGGTGGCCTTGTTGGGCCAGGTGCCGCAGGGCAGGGCGGCTCTGCGCTCGGGGGCCAAAGTCGGCGACGCCATATTCGTCACTGGCGAATTGGGCGGCTCTCGGGCGGGGCGACATCTGGCGTTCGAACCACGGCTCGCGGAGGCGCAATGGCTGTGCAGCCAGTTTGATATTCACGCCATGATTGACCTGAGCGACGGACTGGCGGGGGACCTGCGTCACATCCTTCAGTCCAGCGGAGTGGGGGCCGAACTGCTCGCCGACGCCATTCCCATCAGCCGGTCAGCCCGGCTGGCTGCCAAGGCATTGCATGGAACGCAATCGCCTCTCACGGCTGCGCTGACGGACGGGGAGGATTTCGAACTGCTGTTCATGGTTGTGGCCTCGGACGCCGTGCCGCTGTTGGACCGCTGGAGGATGGCGTTTCCCCAGTTGCGGCTGGGATGCATTGGCAAGATCACTGCCGGACCCGGTGTGCACCTGCGTGATCAGAATGGCACACGTCCCTTGACGAACCATGGCTACGTTCATTTCCAATAGCCCAGCCGAGACGGAATCCCTGGGCGAAGCGTGGGGCCGAACGGTGACGCGGGGGACGGTCTTTGCGCTCATCGGCGATCTGGGGGCGGGCAAGACGCAATTGGTCCGGGGCCTCGCCCGCGGGTTGGGGGCGGCGGCACGCGTTCACTCCCCCACGTTTGCCATCGTCAACCTCTATGACGACGGTCGCTTGCCCCTGGCGCATCTGGACCTCTATCGGTTGGAGACGCCCCAGCAGTTGCTGGCTGCGGGGGTGGAGGAATTCCTTCAGCCTGAGGGCGTGGCCGTCATCGAATGGGCCGAGAAGCTCTTCCACGCCGGTCCGAATGGCTCTCCCGCCATTGTTCAGCAGGCGCATCCGCCCCGGAACCTCCGACCGGTGCGCATTGAAATCCTGGATGAGAACATCCGACGCCTCACCTATGAAGATTCTGGCGCTTGATTTCTCCAGCTCACAACGGAGTGTGGCCGTGGTGTCGCCGCCCGGCGGTCCGGCACCCGTATTGCAAAGCGAAATTGTCGAAGCGGGTGGGCGCTCCACCCAGGCGTTCAGCCTGATCGAACGCGCTCTGGCCGAGGTGCGCCTGGAACGCGAGGCCATCGAGTGCATCGTCGTGGGACTGGGACCGGGATCCTACACGGGCATCCGGGCAGCCATTGCGATCGCCCAGGGCTGGCAGTTGGCTCGAGACGTCCGGGTGTGTGGGATCCGCACGGTGGACGTGCTGGCGGCCCAGGCGCAGGCGGACGGATTGCGGGGCGCGGTACACATCGTGGTGGACGCCCAGCGGGGGGAGTTCTATTGCGCCACATGGGAGTTGAGCGCCGGGCGTTGGGTCGAGACGGGGTTGTTGCGCCTGGTTTCGCGAGGTGACATCGAATCCCTGCTGGCTGCGGGCGCTGAGGTGCGGGGGCCCGATCTAAAGCAGGCGTTTCCGTCGGTCCGCGAGTTGTTTCCCAGCGCGCTGGCTTTGGGGCGTTTGGCGCTGCACGGTGGGGACTACGTTGCCGGGGAAAGGCTCGAACCCGTGTATCTGCGCGAGACTGCGTTCGTCAAGGCTCCGCCTCCCCGGGAGAGCAACGAGCATTGAGGCAAAAACAGAAGGCCGCGCTGAGCGCGGCCTTTCGTGCTTTAGCAAATCGAGGGTTCAGTGATCAAATCGCCTCCTCCTCCAGCCAATCTCCCAACTGCAGGAATTCCCGAATCTTCCGGCGTTCGTGTCTGTGCCGGAGTTGTTTCTTGGGTTGGAACGCGACTTTGCGGAATGTGTACTTGGGATTCCGAATGACTTCACTCATGGATTCGAGTTTCTTGGTCATGATCTGGTCCTTTCACTGCAGGCTTGAGCGAGATCGGTGCCACAGGCCAGGGCGGAGAATGTTGCCTAGGCAGCGTTGACACTCGGTATTCACGCTCATGATCATGAGACAGCCCAGAATCCCCCGCATTCAAAATTTCCACCAAGGCCATAAGTCCCGAAACAGGAATGGTTTACCCCCTGCATCCGGAGGCGCTGGCCGAGGACCGGCAGGATCCTCGGGCATGATCGGAGCCGTTCATGCGTCCGCCAGGCGGCTCGGGCTCGCTGGTGGAGGCCTGTTGAGGAATGCGCAGTCAGGCCGGGAATCGATAGGCGCCGGACTGCCATTCGCCTTCCACGCGGGTGCGCAGGATCCGCAGGCCCCGGGAGCGGTAGAAGTGGTTCACCCGCTGGAACTCCGCGCGAAGGATGCCCGCGATCACCAGCAGTCCAGGCCGCTTCACGCGGCGCAGAATGCGGGGGGCTTCCTGAATCAGCACGTCGGCCAGGAGATTCGCGCAGACGACATCGTATGCTTCACGGCTCCGGGCGGGCAGTTTGCACAGGTCAGCCTCGCGGAAGCGAATCCGCTCCTGGACCCGGTTGCGCCGGGCATTGGCACTCGAGACCCGCACGGACTCCGGATCATGATCGAAGGCGCGCACGGGAGCGTAGCCCAGTTTGGCGGCGGCAATGGCCAGGATGCCGGAACCGCAGCCAATATCCAGGAAGGACTGGGCATGATCCCGACGACGTGCTCGAACCAGTTCCCGCAAGCAGAACGAGGTGGTTGGATGCTGGCCGGTGCCAAAGCTCAATCCTGGATCCAGGACCACGACCGCCTGGCCCGGTTTGGCCCTTTGCCGGCTCCAACTGGGTCGAAGCAGGAGGCGGCGCCCCATTTCGATGGGCTTGAAGTGCCGCTTCCACGAGTGTTTCCAATCCCGGTCCGCGAGCCGGATCAACCGGATCTGCGGCCTGCGTTCACGGCGGTCGAGCCTCAGCAGGGCTGACAGTTCGGCGGTGAGGTGGGCGAGTTGCGGTCGCGTGGGATGTTGATCCGCGGGCAGAAAGACGGAGAGATCGGCCTGGTCGGATCCGGGTTTGCAGAAGCTGGCCGGCCACTGAGCGAAGCGGGCTTGCAGCAGTGCGCTGCCAGCCTCCTCGGCGGTCTGGGGCACGGTGATCTGAAGCTGGCAAAGGCCGCGGCGCTGGCTCAGGCGTGTCGCCATGGCGTGAAGTTCAGCAGTTGGATTTCCGCGCCCTTGGCCCCCACTTTCACCTGGGTCACGCTGGCGTAATCCACCTCGAACGCCGCGGTCTTGACCAGGGGCAGTTCCAGCAAAACCGAGAGCGCGGCCCGGATCACGCCGCCGTGGCAGAACACGGCTACCGTCTGCCCGGGGTGTTTCGTCCGGATGCCCTTCAACACGGGTGCCACCCGGGCGCAGAGCTGGGCGCCCGTTTCGGCGTTGGGCATGCGGGCGTGTTCCAGCTCCACGAGCCACTCATACGGACTCACCCCGAACCGCTCCTGAACCTGTTCCCAGACCAGCCCGGTCCAATCCCCGAAATCCACCTCCCGCAGATCGTCAACAAGCTGCGCTGGCGGGTGGCCGTTCCGCGCGAAGGGCGCCAGCGTCTGCTGCACACGTTTCATCGGGCTGGCGTAAACTGCATGGAACGTGTGACGCTCCAAATGCCGGGCCAGAGCCTGCGCCTGCTCGCGGCCCAGGTCCGACAGGTTCATGTCAATGCGGCCGCCGAACGTCCGGTGGTACTTCGGTTCCACCTCCGCGTGGCGGATCAGATAGAGTCGGGTGTGCGGCATGGGGGGGTGCCCCGGCTTCAGGCCTGGGCGCTGGTCAACGCCGCCTGTTGTGCGGCAAGCAGTTGTTGTATCCCCGCTTTGCCCAGGGTCAGCATCTCAGTCAGCTGGGCTTCATTGAATGTCGATTCCTCACCGCTTCCCTGGACTTCAATGAACTCGCCGGCCGCGTTCATCACCAGGTTCATGTCCACCTGGGCGGCCACATCCTCGACGTAGGAAAGATCCAGCAGGGCTTGGCCGGCGACGATGCCCACGCTCACGGCGGCGACCGGCGCCAGCATCGGGGACGCGTCCAATTTTCCATCGACGGTGAGCTTCCGGATGGCCAGTGACAGCGCCACCTGGGCGCCGGTGATCGCGGCGGTGCGCGTGCCGCCATCCGCCTGGAGGACATCGCAATCCACCCACACGGTACGCGCCCCCAGTTTCTCCAGGTTGACGGCGCTGCGCATGGCACGTCCGATCAGGCGCTGGATCTCGGTGCTCCGTCCGTCCACGCGCCCCTTCGAACTGTCCCGCGGCTTTCGCGTGAGGGTGGAGTAGGGGAGCATGGAGTACTCGGACGTGATCCAGCCGCCCGTCACACCCTGTTCCTTCATCCAGCGGGGAACGGTCTCCTCGATGGTCACGCCGCAAATGACCCGCGTGTTGCCCCACTCGATCAAGGTGGAACCGGTGGCGTGCGGGGCGATATCGTTCTGAAACCGGATGGGACGCAACTCTTGCGCGCTGCGGCCGTCTGAACGGCTGCCTTTGGAAACGTCATTGACCATAGCGAATGCGATGCTAGGCGCGGGGGATGCCTCGGGCAACGCTGAACCGACTGTCCCTCAACCCTTCGTCATCTCAGTGGCGGCGAACAGGTCGTCCAGAGGGTCCAGGTCCGAAGCGGTTCCCGGGTTGAGGGCACGACGGAGGTAGTCGGCGGCGTCGTGGAGGTTGCGTGCCGAGCGGGGCAGGGTGGCGCCGGCGGCGTTGGCGTGACCGCCTCCTTGCAGTCGGCCCGCCACCTTCAACGCCTCCCCATTGGCGCTGCGGAAGCTGGCGATCATGAGCCCGTTGGACTTCTTGAACAGGGTGATCAGCACCTTGAACGGGGTGAGCTTCTGTTCGAGCATCTGGTGGACGATGAGGTTGGTGTTGCCCACGGTCATCTCGACCAGACCCACCTCTGGTGTGATGGTGTGGATGTTGTTGAGACTCCACTCCAGCCCGATAGGGTCCTCGATCCGGCGTTTGACCGCCATGACCTCGAGCAACGGATGTTCCAGCAGGCGCTCGATTCGCCCGTCCAGCAGATCGTGCAGATTCCAGAACTGGTAGGTCTTGACCAGATTGGCGTAGTCGCTGGCCAGGACGAAATCCGGATCCCGAGCCAGGAACAGGTCGGCCACGTTGTTGAGGTGCACCAACCGGTCCAGTTCAGGCGACCCCAGGCCAGCCTCCCGGCACAGTTCGTAGCACAGCAGCCCGGCAGACTTTTCCACATCATGGATGAGCGTGGCCTGTTGGGGCTGCGTAAGGGTGGTGTGATGATCCACGATCACCCAGCCCGTGCGGTCCAGACGGGGTTCGAAACTCAGGTCCGTCACCCAGGCCCGGCGCTCGCTCATCGGACGCTGCTTCCAGCCATTGTAGTTCCAGGCTTCCAGCGGAACGTCCTCGCCGTGCAGAGTGTGCGCCAGCCGTTGCATCAGGACCCCCGCCACCAACCCGTCCAAATCGCTTTCGTGGGTCAGAATGACATCCGGTTTGGGCAAATCGATCATGCGGGTTCACCCTAGGGTATGACCGCGGCTTTGAACAGCGTGGATTTCGTCGGGTCCGCTCCGCCAAAAAAGCTTTGAAAGAGGCTTGTTCCGGGCCAATATCCGCCTCCCTTTGGATTCCGAGGTCCGCATCCGGATTCCGGGATTCTGCTGACATGAAACGCACACATCATTGCAACGCGCTGCGTCCGGACCACGCCGGGCAGACAGTCACGCTCACCGGCTGGGTTCACTCCCGCCGCGACCTGGGCGGGGTGATCTTTTTGGATATTCGTGATCGCGAGGGCCGCACGCAGACCGTGTTCGACCCTTCCATGACGGCGCGCCAGTGGTGCGACCTGGCCTCCGGCCTGCACAGCGAGAGCGTGGTCGAGGTCACCGGGCAGGTGCGCCGGCGTCCCTCGGGCACCGAGAATCCCAAGATCCCCACCGGCCAGGTGGAGGTGGTGGCGGATTCGTTGGTGGTCCAGAACCGTGCCGATGTTCTGCCGTTCCAAGTGGATGATCCGGACGTGGCTTCCAAGGTCAACGAGGAGTTGCGGCTCAAGTACCGCTACCTGGACCTGCGTCGGCCGGAGATGATTTACAACCTCCGGTTGCGGTCCAAGGTGGCCACCGCCACGCGGGTGTTCATGGAGGAGCAGGGCTTCCTGGAAATCGAGACGCCCACGTTGTTCAAGTCCACCCCCGAGGGCGCGCGCGAGTTCATTGTGCCGAACCGCCGTGAGCCGGGAACCTTCTACGCGCTGCCCCAGTCACCCCAGCAGTTCAAGCAGATCCTGATGGTGGGCGGCGTGGAGCGCTATTTCCAGCTTGCCCGCTGCTATCGCGACGAGGATCTCCGCGCCGATCGCCAGCCCGAGTTCACCCAGATCGACATCGAGATGAGTTTCATCGAGCGCGAGGACATCTATGCGTTGATCGAGGGCCTGCTGGAGCGGGTTTGGAAGGCGGCTTTGAACGTGGATATTCCTGTGCCGTTCAAGCGCATGAGCTTCGAGGAGGCCCTGAACCGGTATGGGATCGACAAGCCGGATACACGATTTGGGATGGAGTTGGCGGACCTCACCGGGGATTTCGAGCATTCCGCGTTCAAGGTGTTCAGCGGTGCGATCGCCAGCGGTGGAGTGGTCAAGGCCCTCAATGCCAAGGGCCTGGCCTGTGCCACCCAGGGACAGATCGAGACCATGACCGAGTATGCCAAGAGTTTCGGCGCCAAGGGCCTGGCCTTCATCAAGGTCGAAGGCGGCGAGTGGAAGTCCCCCATCGTCAAGTTCTTCTCGGACGCCGAAAAGGCTGCCTTGCAGAGCAAACTGGCGATCGAAGAGGGCGACCTGATCCTGTTCGCCGCGGATCAATGGCTCAACGCCTGCGAAATCCTGGGCAAGATCCGGCTCTACTGCGCCGAGGTGCTGCAGAAGGAGGGCAAGCTGCGGATTGATCCGCGCCGATTCGACTTCCTGTGGGTGGTCGATTTTCCGCTGCTGGCCTTCGACAAGGAGCAGAACCGCTGGTACTCGAGTCATCATCCGTTCACCGCACCGGTGACGGAGGACGTTCCGCTGCTCAAGGAGGCGCCCAAGCGGGTGCGGGGCCAGCACTATGACATCGTGGTGAACGGGGTCGAACTGGGGGGCGGCTCCATTCGCATCCATCAGCGGGACGTGCAGAAGACGGTGTTCGAGGACATTCTCCAGATTTCGCCCGAGGAAACGCAGTTGCGCTTTGGCTACATGCTCGAAGCGTTCCGCTACGGGGCGCCTCCGCACGGCGGCATTGCGCTGGGGTTCGACCGGTTGATTGCGATCCTTTGTGGCACACCGAGCATCCGCGACGTGATCGCCTTCCCCAAGACTGCCAAGGGCACCTGTCTGATGACCGAATCGCCGGCGCCGGTCACGCCGCGTCAGCTCAAGGACCTGTATTTGGAAGTGAAGGCGGCCAAGAAGACGCCGGGCTGACGGAAGCCGCCTCGTGTTTGGAGCCTCTGACCGGGCTTGGGCGGGGGCGGATCAACCTTGGATGAAGTAACTCAAGTTCTCCAGTTCGATGGCCAGGTTCACGTTGTTGACCATCACCTCCTCCGGCACCGAGAGCACGTTGGGGGAAAAGTTCAGGATGCCCGCGGCGCCCGCCTCGACCAGCGTGTTCGTGACTTCCTGAGCCGCCTCGGTCGGCACCGCTAGAATGGCCATGCGGATCCGGTGCGTGCGCAGTGGGGTGGGTTTCACCCCTGCGACCTTGGCCAGGGCCTCGCTGGACACGGTCTCAATGCCGTTCTCCCGGAGCCGCGACAGACAGCGCAGATAGACCGACAGTCGATACACCGTCTTGCGGGGAATGTTGAGGCGCCCGGGTCGGCTCACGATCCGTTCCTCAACAGCGAGAGCACCGCTTGCGCGGCGCGGCGGCAGGAACCCGGCGCCCCGAGCGTGGCGACCGCGCGGTTGACCTTCCGCCGCGTCTCCGCGCGCAAGGATTCGTCGCTCAGCAACCGCAACGTCGCGTTGGCCAGGTTCTCTGGCGTCGCCTGATGCTGGATGAACTCCGGAAAGACCGGCTCGCCGGCCAGCAGGTTCGGCATGGCGATGTAGGGCACCTTCACGATGCGCCGGCCGATTTCGTACTCGAATGGGCTGAGCTTGTACAGCACCACCGTGGGCAGGCCAAACCAGGCGCACTCGAGCGTGACCGTCCCGGAGGAGGCGATGGCCACATCCGAGGCGGCCAGCGCGTCGTGCAGCCTGCCAATCTGGGTGTTGATATCCACGCCCGACTGGTGGATGAGGGTGGCGAAGCCGCTGCGCAATTCCTCGTTAGGCAGCACCAGCGTAAACACGGCCTTGCGCTGGGTCAGGATCCGACGGGCGGCTGCAACCAGTGTGGGCAGATGCCGGGCCAGTTCGGACTTCCGGCTGCCCGGCAAGAGAAGGATTCTTGCCTCCGAGCCAACCGGGCGGGGGCGGTCTTGGCGGAGCTGTTGTCCCTCGGGATACCGATCCACCATGAAGTGGCCGACGAATTCGACCCGCACTCGCGGCGCGTGTTCGGCATACCAGGGCTTCTCGAACGGGAAGATGCTCAGGATCAGATCGTAATCGCGCTGGAGCTGGTAAACCCGGCTCTCCCGCGATGCCCAGACTTGTGGGGAGACGAACTGCACGATGCGGGGATTCCAGTTGCCAAACGCCGGGGATTGCCCACGCACATGCCGGCATACCGCCGCCGCCAGGCTGCGGTTGAACCCGGAGTAATCGACCCCGATGAGCACGTCGGGCTGCCGCCGCACCGCCACCTGGAGGAGCTGCTGGCGGTAGCGCAGGAACTTGAAGTAGTGCCGAATCACCCCCGTGATGCCGAACACCGTGCTGCGGGTCAGCTCAATCGCCAGCTCCACTCCCGCGTCCCGCATGTGGCGGCCGCCGGCACCGAAGAAGCGCGGTTCCAATTCCGTGTGTAGCGGTTGCCCGTCGCGCGTCGGTCGCAGCGGTTGCCGGGCGGATTCCGCGCGCAGCGACCGGACCAGTTCGGCGGCCAGCAGATCGCCGCTGGCTTCGCCGGCCACCACCATGATGCAGGGAGGTTTCATGCGGGCACACGGACCGATCCGATCTGGCGGGTGATCTCCAGGGCCACTTCCAGGGCCGCCTGGGCGGCCGCGCCGCTGACCCGGGGCTGCTGGCGTTCACGCACGCAATCCACAAAATGCTTCAACTCCAGCTTGAGCGGTTCCTCCCGCGTGATGGGGACCGGTTCGCGCACGATCTTGCGCCCGGCAAACTCGGTGACAATGGTGGAGTCCTTGGCCGACAGCAACTTCTTGAGCAGTGAACTCTCCTTCTCGTCCGACCGTGCCAGCCGGTAGATGTAACCCTTCTGCTCGGCGTAATCGAGCGACACGTAGCTGGGCTCCGTGCCTGCGCTGAACACGCGGATCTTGCGCATCCGCTCGGGGTTGACCCGGCTGACAGTCAGGTTGGCCACGCAGCCGTTCTCGAATCGCAGCCGCGCGTTGGCAATGTCCTCGTTCTGGCTGAGGACCGAGACCCCCACCGCGTCCACGCTGCTGATCGGCGATCGGACGAACGCCAGGACGATATCGAGGTCGTGGATCATCAGGTCCAGCACCACCCCCACGTCCGTGCTGCGCTTGGGGTAGGGAGAGAGTCGATGCGTCTCGATGAAACGCGGGTCCTGAGCGACCACTTCGAGGTAAGTGAACACCGGGTTAAACCGTTCCACGTGGCCGACCTGCAGCACCAGGTTGCGCTCCTGCGCCAAACGGACCAGTTCCGCGGCCTGCGCGGCTGTGTTGGTGATGGGTTTCTCCACCAAGACATGGCGGCCACGTTTCAGGAGGTCGCTGGCCAGGGCGTGGTGGCTGACGGTGGGGGTCACAATGCTCAGCGCATCCGCCGTCTGGATCGCCTCCTCCAATGAGCTCAACACTCGGGCTCGATGTTGCCGTGCGACCTGTTCAGCCGCCTGGGGGTTGGTGTCGTAAACGCCGGCGAACTCGACCACTCCCGCCGCCGCCAGCTCGGCGTACAGGCGAGCATGGTGCTGGCCCAGCGAACCCACGCCCAGCACGGCCACGCGGACGCGTAACGAAGCGGCATTGCCCTCGGTCATTGAGGCGGAAGTCTGCACAGAGAAGTCGCTTATGACAACTGGCATTCCCGGCCTGCCAGCTGGTTGTTGCACTGACACCGGGTGAGCTGTGTGCGGCAGTCGTTCCGGGGACGCCGGCGAATTACAGATGCTTGGCCAGTTCGGCTTGGCTTTGCGCGAAGATCTGCCGGTGCAGGGAGCCGCCATGGGAATCGATCGTGACGACGGCGGGGAAGTCCTCCACCTGGAATTCCCAGATGGCTTCCGGCGCGCCAAACTCCTCCATCAGGTACACACCGCTCACCTTCCTGATGCATTCGGCGAGCACCTGGGCGGCGCCTCCCACCGCGTGCAGGTAAACACAACCATGTTCTTGGCAGGCTTTGAGGGTCTTGTCACCCATGCCGCCCTTGCCAATCACCCCCCGCAGGCCGAGGTCGCGAATCACCTGCCATTGGTAGGGTTCCTCCCGAATGGATGTGGTTGGGCCGGCCGCCACGCATTTCCAGCGGCCCTGGTCGTCCTTGATGACCACCGGGCCACAATGGTAGAGCACGCCCTCCCTGAGGTTCACCTCGGGCGGCAGTTGGCCGCCGTCGTGCAAATACTTGTGCACCGCGTCGCGTCCGGTGAACACCGTGCCGGTCAGCAACACTTCGTCGCCCACCTTGAGCGAGCGGATGGTTGATTCAGAAATGGGGGTGGTGAGTTTGATCATGGGAGGGAGAGGTTGGAGTGTAGGAGTGCCGGAGTGATGGTGAACGGCTCGCTTCCCCTTCCCACTTGACCGTTCTCCATCACGCCAACGCTCCGTTTCATTCAGTAGAGCCAGCCTGCGATTGTTCCATCCGCCCTCAGCGTCACCCCGTGCCGTCGGTAGGCCCAGCACATGTAACTGACGCTGACGAAGTAGGAGGCGGGCAGACGGTTCAAGACCCCGATCTTGCAGCCCAGCAAGGTGGTCTTGCCCCCGAACCCCATCGGACCGATCCCTAGCTGGTTGGAAGTTTCCACAATGTCCTGCTCCAGCCTGGCGAGGTCCGGGTGGGGATTCCGGTCGTCCAACAGGCGCAACAACTGCACCTTGGAATGCTCGTAGCCGGTGGCGCGGTCGCCGCCAATGCACACCCCCAGGATGCCCGGGCCGCAGCCCTTGCCCTGGGCTTGCACCACGGCATCGAGGATCGCTTTCCGGCAGCCGTCCAGGTCCCGGTTGGCGTTGAGCCCCGTGTGGGGCAACGAGTATTGCGCGCCCACATTCTCACAGCCGCCCCCCTTGAGGATCAGCTTCACCGATACCGCATCGGACGCATGCTGATGAAAGTGCAGGGTGGGGGACCCGGGGCCCAGATTGGTCCCGTCGTTCCTGCCCGTCAGCGAATCCACCGAGTTCTGCCGCAAATACCCCTTGGCCGTGGCCTGCTTGACCGCCGCGCGGGCGGCTTCCGTGAAGGTCATCTGGTCGAAACCCACCGGGCACTCCACGTAAAAGATGATGCTGCCGGTGTCCTGACAAATCGGCTGCGACTTCGTCTTCGCCAGGGCGATGTTCTGATCGATGATCTTCATCGCCGATGCGGCGATCGTGCCCTTTCGCTCATTCTCCAGCGAAGCCAGGATCGCCCGATGCACGTCATCCGGGATCTCGGTGGAGGTGCGGCGGATCAGTTCCAGCAGCGAATCATGAAGCAGATTCATCTGCGACGAAGATAGCGGACGGCGTGGGCCGCAGTCAACGTGGGCTGTCGTCCGGCAAGGGGACAGTACTCCAATCACCTGTGGAACAGCGTGCGGATTCCTATCCAGGTTGCGAGGTCTATTGAAGCACAGTGGCCGTTTTGGGGAGGGGCCTAGGTTGAGGCAGGCGCGGCCGGGGCGCCCAAGCCGCCGAGACGTTGCATCATGGCGAAGTAGCTCCAGAGGGGCCCGATGATTCCCCGGGCGCGCAGGCGTTCGGCCATCTTGTAGTATTCGGGCGGCGGATCGTCGAAGATCCAGTTGGGCATTTCGGCGGCCATGCGGCGCAGCCAAGCCAGCACCTGATCCTGGCTGAGCGGCGGTTCGATGTAATAGAACGGCTTCAAGAGCGGGGGCAGCGGCTGGACTTCCGTTCTCGCCCGCAGCTCGTCGAACAACGGTGTGCCAGGGTAAACGCGCATGCCCACGCGCGCCATGAGCGTCGGGTCCGGCAGGCGCTTCGAGTTGAGGAACGTCTCGGCCAGCGTCTCCTCGGTTTCGCCCGGGCCCCCGAGGATCAGGAAATGAGCGCAGTCCACGTTCGCCGCAGCCGCGTGCTGGCTGGATGCCAGGATGTCGTCGAACGTGAGCGCCTTCCCGTAGCGATCGAGCACCCGGTCGGAAAAGCTGTCCGAGCCAAACTCGACATGCTTGAGTCCCGCGCGCGCCATCAAAGCCATCAGGTCACGGCTCAGGTTTTTCGGTCGCAGGAAGCAGCACCATTGCAGCCGAAGTCCGCGCCTCAGGATCCCTTCGCAGATGGCCGACACGTGGGACGGCGAGGTGTTGAACACGGAGTCCACGATGAAGACGTAGCGGGCGCCCTGGGCCTGCATGCGGCTGAGTTCCTCGACCACCGCCCCGGCGGGGCGACGCCGGTATTGCCGCCCTTCCAGCAACGGATACGTGCAGTAGCAGCATCGCAGGGCGCAGCCGCGCTGGGTCTGGAGGTTGAGCATCGAACTTTTGCGGAGGTAGTACTGCGTCAGTTCGGACGAGACCTCGGGGGGCACGATCTCGTCCGGATACTCCATCCGGCTGCGGGGATTGATCCGCACCAGGCCGTTCTGTCGGTGCACCAGTCCGGACAGATCCGAGACAGGGCGTCCGTGGTTCAGGGCATCGATGAGCTCAACGAACTGGCTTTCGCCCTCGCCTTGAATGCCGTAATCCGCGCCTGACCGTTCCAGCAATTCATCCGGGAAGATCGAGAAGCCGCTGCCGCCCAGAACGATGGTCGCGCGGGTGTAGCGGCGCAGTTCGCCAACCACATTCAATAGGGTTTCAAAGAAGGTCTCGCGCTTCTGGATCAGGGCGTCGTCGATGTTGCGCAGGGAGATGCCGATGTAATCCGGCTTGAACTCCGCGACCACGTCGGCCAGGGGAAGGGAGTTCAGATTGAAGTCCACGAACTGCACGACATGGCCGGCGCGGCGGAGCGCGGCTTCCACCAACGCGGCACCCAGCGGGAACACGGGGTAAGGGAAGTCATATTGGTTGACGCTGAGGAGCAGGACGCGGCTCGGCCCGTCTGCAGCCGGAGCGGACAGGAGGAGGTTGGGTGCCGACGCGTTTTGCAACTTGGCCTCCTTAGGTAGCACACGCGTCCCACCGGCGGCAGTTTCCCGGGAGCACGGGGGGGCTGTGGAAGGGCACGTGGGACGCATGCGCCACCCCGAAGCGTTTCGCTTCATGGCCGCAACGCGCGATTGTGGAATGGTCGGAACCGTTTCCCATCATCTTCTGGTCCATTCAGCCTGCGCGCGGGCGGATTGGGAAGGAGAATATGCTCGCTTTGCCTTGGGGCTCCGGCCGCCTAGGATGTCGGGGTGAGCGCCCTGTGCGAGCAAGTGGCCCGGTGGACGGATGCCCCGGGAGGACTTCCCCGCGGAAGCCGGGTTCTGGTGGCGGTGTCTGGGGGGATGGATTCCATGGTCCTGCTGCATGTGCTCCAGGCGCTGGCGCCGGGCCGCGGTTGGACACTGATCGCCGCGCACTTGAATCATCAACTGCGCGGACGCAGCAGCGATGCCGACGAGCGGTTTGTGAAAGCAGCGTGCCGCCGGTTGGCGGTGCGCTGTGTGAGCGCGCGTCGGGACGTGAAAGGGCTGGCTTCGCGCCGCGGGATTTCGACCGAAATGGCGGCGCGGGCGGTTCGGCACCGGTTCTTGAGCCGGTCAGCCCGAAGAGCGAAGTGTCCGGTGATGGCCATGGCTCATCACGCCGATGACCAGGCGGAGTTGGTGCTCTTGCGATTATTGCGGGGCAGCGGTTCGGAAGGACTCGGGGGAATGAGCGTGGCCGGGTCGTCCCCAGCCGATGCGGGTATCCGTCTGGTCCGCCCCTTGTTGGAAACTCCCCGTGCCCGGATCGCGGCCTATGCGAGGCAGGCGGGAATCCGATTCCGCGAGGACCGCAGCAACGCCGACTGCCGCTTCCTGCGAAACCGGGTACGGCACGAGTTGCTTCCCTTGCTGCGGGCGAAGTATCAGCCGGCGATCGATCGGGTGCTGGTTCGGGTTGCGTCCATTCTCTCAACCGAGAACGAGTATTTGACCGGGCTGGCCTCCGGTTGGCTGAAGGATGGGGGGGAACCCTTTGATCGGCTGCCCTTGGCGCTGCGGCGGCGGGTCGTTCAACTCCAGTCCACAGCGCTGGGGTTGGGGCTTGATTTTGAAACCTGCGAAGAGCTTCTGGGCAAACCGGGCCGGCCCGTCAATACGCCGGGGGGCGCGATCCTGGCGCTCAGCCCGGACGGCAGGCTGATGCGGGTGCCGCGACGGACCTTGGCGCACATGGGCGAGGCTCTCCGGGTTCGCCTGGGCGCCGCAGGCCGGGTGCGGTTTGCCGGGCGGGATTTCACCTGGCGGACGCTGGCCGTTCGGGGGTCGCTGAGGCGGCTGTCGCGGACAGGCGAGGAGTCTTTTGATGCCGATCGGGTGGGGGACAAGGTTGTGTTGCGGCATTGGCGGGCGGGGGACCGGTTTCAGCCGATTGGCATGGATTGGCCGGTGAAGCTGCAGGATCTTTTCACCAACCACAAGGTGCCGGCCGCCGAACGGCGCGGGCGGGTGGTGGCGGAATCCGGGGCCGGGGAGATCTTCTGGGTGGAAGGATTACGGATCGGCGAGCGGTTCAAAGTGCGCTTGGACACGGCGAAGCGGCTGGTTTGGCGCTGGAAATGCGGGTGATTCCTTCGGTTGCGGCAGGTCCGTGACCATGATACTGTGCGCCGTCGAAACTTTGCTCATGGCTGAACAACGCAGACCAAATGGTTCGGATGATAATCCGAAGAAGGGTGGGGATTTCCGGGTGCCCCCGCGGACCTGGGTGGTATGGATTGCCATCTTCGGGGGGATCATGCTGCTGATGTTTTTCCGGGACCGGATGAACAGCCAGGGTGAGAGCCTCAGCCAGTACGAGTTCTTCCAACTGGTGGCTTCCAACCGCATTGAGCATGCGATCATCAACTACAGCCCGCAATCCGCCTACCTGACCGAGATCAAGGGAACCTACTTCGGCACGGACAAGAACGGGGCGGAGGTGGCCAAACCCTTCCTGACCAAGGCGCGCTTGACCGAGAGCATGGAGGAGAAGCTGCTGGCGTCGGACAAGTTTGTGGTCCGGGAGCCCAACACCCTCTGGATGAGCGTGTTTTTCAGCATCTTCCCCATCCTGCTGATCGCGCTGCTCATCTGGTTCTTCTTCATCCGCCAGATCAAGATGGCCGGCAAGGGCGCCTTGAGTTTCGGCAAAAGCAAGGCCCGCATGCTGTCCAAGGAAAAGAACAAGACCACCTTCAAGGACGTCGCCGGCGTGGAGGAGGCCATCCAGGAGGTCTCCGAGCTGGTCGAGTTCCTCAAGGACCCCAAGAAATTTCAACGGCTCGGGGGCCGGATTCCCAAGGGCGTGCTCATGATCGGCCCGCCGGGCACGGGCAAGACCCTGCTGGCGAAGTCCATTGCCGGCGAGGCTGACGCCGCGTTCTTCAGCATCAGCGGATCGGATTTCGTGGAGATGTTCGTGGGCGTGGGGGCCAGCCGCGTCCGCGACATGTTCGAGCAGGCGCGCAAGAACACGCCCTGCCTGATCTTCATCGACGAGATTGATGCCGTGGGGCGGAGCCGTGGTCATGGGCTGGGTGGCGGCAACGACGAGCGTGAACAGACTTTGAATGCGCTGCTGGTGGAGATGGACGGTTTCGACACCACCGAGGGCATCATCATCATTGCCGCCACAAACCGGCCGGATGTGCTGGACCCCGCGCTGCTGCGTCCCGGACGCTTCGACCGTCAGGTGACGGTGAACCTGCCGGACGTGCGGGGTCGCGAGGCCATTCTCAAGGTGCATGCCAAGAATGTGAAGTTGGCCGGGGGGGTGGATCTGTCCGTGATTGCCCGCGGAACGCCAGGCTATTCGGGCGCCGAGCTGGCGAACCTCCTGAACGAAGCGGCGCTCCTGGCGGCACGGCTCAACAAGAAGGCCGTCAGCATGCCCGAACTCGAGGAAGCCCGGGACAAGGTGCGTTGGGGCCGGGAACGTCGCAGCCTGGCCATGACCGACGAAGACAAGAGGTGCACCGCCTGGCACGAGGCGGGTCATGCGCTGGTCAATGTTGTTCTCGAACACACCCATCCGCTGCACAAGGTGACCATCATCCCGCGCGGACAGGCCTTGGGAGCCACGATGTCGCTGCCCAAGGAGGATGTGCTGAACCGCCGGCGCAAGGAAATGCTCGATATGCTCGCCGTGATGATGGCGGGCCGGATTGCTGAGGAAATCGTCTCCGGCGACATCTCGACCGGAGCGTCCGGCGACATCCAGCAGGCAACGCACATGGCTCGGGCGATGGTCACCCAGTACGGGATGAGCGAGACGATGGGGATGGTGCAATACGGCGGCGATGACGAGTACGTGTTCTTGGGCCGCGACATGGCGCGATCCAAGGCTTACAGCGAGGAGACCGCGCGGGAAATTGACACTGAGGTCAAGCGGATCATCGATGCCGCCTACCAACGGGCCAAGGATATCATTGACGGCCACCTCGAGAAGTTGCGGTTGATTGCGGATTCCCTGCTCGAATTTGAAACCCTGGAGGGCAGCCAGGTGGAGGAGATCGTGCGCACCGGCAAGCTCACGCCGCCGGTGCCGCAACCGGATGTGGAGCCGCCGCAGGGCGCGCCCGCCGGCACGCCGTTGCCCGAGGTGCCGCCCAAGACCAGTCCGCCCGCATTGCCCGGGTTGGGCACTCCCGCGCCCGCCACGGCCTGAACTCCGCGCCCGATCCGACGCTTGGCGAAGTTGACCAGACAGCGGCCTTACCTCTAGCGTGGGCGCATGCTTATTGCGCCGTCATTGCTGGCGTCAGATTTCGGCAAGTTCGCCCGGGAAGCCCAACGCGTCGCCCGGTCCGGAGCCGACTGGGCTCACCTGGACATCATGGACGGGAACTTCGTTCCGAACATCTCGTTCGGTCCCGGGGTGGTGAAGGTCGTTCGTGCGCAAACCAAGATGTTTTTGGACGTGCACCTGATGTGTTCGAAGCCGGAGGTTTTGCTGGACGCGTTTTGCAAGGCCGGCGCGGACCAGATCACCGTGCATGTCGAGTTGGCGGACAAGGTTTCCGACCTGCTTTGGAAAATCCGATCACTGGGACGAAAAGTGGGGTTGGCCCTGAACCCTCCCACCGCCATCTCCATGGTGCGGCCTTACCTGGGCATGATCGATACGCTGCTGGTGATGACCGTGAATCCGGGATTCGGAGGGCAGGACTTCATCCATGAGGCCCTGCCCAAGATTGAAAAGGCCGCCGTCTGGCGCGCGGAAAAGTCCGCCGATTTTCACATCGAGGTGGATGGGGGAATCAATCTGACGACCGCGCGGGAATGCGCGCATGCGGGGGCGGATGTCTTTGTCAGCGGCAGCGACTTGTTTCAGAAGCGCAGCCTCCGCCGAGCCGTCGCCCAACTGCGCAAGGCGGTGGAAGGCGCGCGCGCAAAGACCGCTGTAGCTGCGTGAACTCACGGGCGGAGTTGTCGTGAGCGTTCGTGTGTAGTTCTGCCTTCCGTAAGCCCTGGGCCCGCAAGCGCGGGATCCCAAGCGAGAGGTGAGGGGGGAAGGAGGTCTTCGGTTCAGAACCTCCCTGGAATGGGCCCCGGACTACTTGCGCTGGATCAAAACACAACGGAAACCGTAGGTGTTCTTGGCCTCGTTGGGGGGCGCATAGATGCGGAACTCCGGACGCAGATTGATTTCGATCCAGTCTTCCCAGGTGCCCCCGCGGAGCACCCGGAAGGGCCCGTCGGTGGGGTCGGCACTCCATTCAGCCACATTGCCTCGAAGATCAAAAAGGCCGCCTGCCGTGGCTGGCAGGCTGCCAACCTCAGCGGTCCCGGATCGGGACGAGGCCGAACTGGTGACGGCGTCTGCGAGCGGAATGCCCGCCGCCAAAGAATCCCACTGTGCCTGCGTGGGCAAGGCGTAGCGGTAGCCGTCCGGGAGCATGTCCTTGTCCTTCTCATGCGCCGTGAGTTTGTCGCAGAAGTCCGTCGCATCGTTCCAACTCACCGAATCCACCGGGCGCTTCTTGCCGGTGAACACGCTGGGGTTGGCTCCGGTCACCTCCTGATAGGCATCCTGGGTGGTCTCAGATGCGCTGACCCAGAGGTCGCCGACCTTCTTCAGGACCAGGCCCACGCTGTTGGTGAACACGGTGGTCGTGCGGACGATCTCGTTGATGTCCGGCTTCGCCTCCGGCTCTTTAGTGCCGGCCTCGGTGGCGGTTGATGTCTGCTTGGCAGCGCCTCGCCCCACCTCAACATCGAGCGAGACGTGGGTGGGAGTGCGCGGCTGCGCCGCCAGAAGAAATGTGGACAGTCCGCACAGCAGGGCGGACAGGAGCTTCGAATGTTTCATATGCTTTGGCTGGCCGGAAGCGACTCTGGATCAGGTCGTTGCTTATGTCCAGGTCCTGCCATCCGTTGCGAGGCAGATCCGGTTTTTCCGGGCCGATTTCCAGCAGCATTGCTGCCAAATGGAGGGGTGGACAGCCGGCCGTGGTTCTGCTGGAGCAAAGCGAGGCAAAGCCGATCGATAGCGGGGTGTCTGTCGGCATCGAAAGACCTTGTCCCGGTCCGTTCAACCCGGACGGTCTCGCGTTGCATCAGATGAGGAAGACCCTCTGCGCCGGGTTGGGCCGGGCTGAAGCTGGCGAGTCCTCCGGACTTCTGCTGAGTGGGCTTCCGTGATCCGCAACCTTGCGCTGATCGGCAGGATGGAGAAACCTGTGCATGCAACGCCCCGAACCTCAGGACTTTGAATGAGCGAACAAAGCACGCAGACCAAGCGACTCAGCCCAGAGCGGGCCGGGGTGTCCGGGAACCGAGGTCGCAGGCCGTTGAACACGGTGCAGTGGGCGGTCTTGGTGGGCTTGGTGTGCCTGAGCTATTTCGCATTCAGCCGGTTGGGCGTCCAGGTCGTGGAAGTCATGGGTGAGAGCATGGTGCCCACTCTCCATCCAGCCGACCATTATCTCCTTAAGAAATGGGTTTACCTGTTTCGCGCTCCCCAGCGGAACGAGGTGGTGGTCATCTCCGATCCGGACGACCATGGGTTCTCTGTCAAACGAATTGTCGCCACGGAAGGTGAAACCGTGACCTTGAAGGGGGGCAGGGTGTTCGTAAACGGCAGGGAACTGGACGAGCCTTATCTGCCGGAGGGCGTCCTGACGTTCGGCAAGGTGTCCGCGGGTGAACAGGTGTTCCAGTGCGGCCAAAACGAGTATTTCGTTCTCGGCGACAACCGTCCCATCTCCGTGGACAGCCGCACCTACGGCCCCGTGTCCAAGCAGAACATTCTCGGGCTGATCCTCCCCCGCTGAAGCTGCGATTCCCGCGCTTGCCTCTCTCACGCCGCGGTCCTTATGCTGTCAAGCATGACGGCCACATTGGTTGACGATCGGACGCGCGCGCGCCTAGCGGCCATCGGCCAGCGGGTGTTGGAGGAGGGGCGGATTTCGCGTGAGGAGGCGATGTTCCTGTTCGAGCTGGAAAGCTCCGCGGACATCTTCGACTTAATGGCATGGGCCAACCGGGTTCGCGAACGATTCAAGGGGCGCAAGGTTCACCTGTGCAGCATCATTAATGCGAAGGCAGGCCGTTGCTCCGAGGACTGCAAGTTCTGCGCGCAGTCGGCGTTCTACCAGACGGGTTCGCCTCAATACGGCTTTGTGGATCCCGAGCCGGTGCTTCAGGCTGCCGAGGAAGCCCGGGCCAACGGTGTGGTGGGGCTTGGGCTGGTGGCCGCGTGGAAGGGGCTCAACGAGGGTCCGATGCTCGAGGAGGTGTGTCGTCGGTTCGAGGAATTGCGGGACAGCGGCAGGGTCCGGCCGGATGCCTCTTTGGGGATTCTGGGCAGCCAGACGGTGGCGGACCGCCTCAAGGCGGCTGGGGTTGAATGCTACAATCACAACCTGGAGACCTCGCGCCGGTTCTTTCCCGAACAGTGCACCACGCACACCTACGAAGACCGGCTGCGAACCATTGGCTATCTCAAGCAGGCCGGCATCAAGATTTGCTCGGGCGGCATCCTGGGCCTGGGCGAGACGCGGGAAGACCGCTGCGACTTGGCGTTCAGCCTGCGCGAAGTGGGCGCCCACATCGTGCCCATCAACATCCTGAATCCGATTCCGGGCACACCGTTTGAAGGTCGGGAGCCGTTGCCGCCCATGGAAATCCTCAAGACCATCGCCTGCTTCCGCATGATTCTGCCCCGGCAGGAGATCATGGTGGCCGGGGGGCGGACGGTGAATCTGCGCGACCTCCAGAGCATGATCTTCACCGCCGGCGCCAGCGCCATGATGGTGGGCAACTACCTGACCACGATCAATCAGCCCGTCGAGAAGGACTTGCAGATGATCCGTGATCTGGGTCTGGATCCTGCCTGGGATAGGCACGGGTTCAGCGACCAGGAACATCGATGACAGCGGTGAAGTCCGTCTGGTCGGCGTGAGTGACGGCCGGCGCATCGAGCGGTGCTCCGCCGGATGTCCCATCCGATGGTTTGAGGCGGACAAGACGTCCGGCTCCTTTGCGGCCATGAACACGAAACCGATCCAAAGGCGGGGTTCGCCTGGGGGTGTTGCCCGGGATTATCGGGTCATTTCCACGCGGGGCGGCATTCGACTGGTTCAGCACGGCACGGTGTTAAGTGAAGTTCGATCTCACCCCGGCCCGACCCACAGTGTGGCGGACGTGATTGCGGCGGTGCTGCAAGCCCTGAGGGCGGGCCCGCGCGTGGCCATGTTGGGATTCGCCGCCGGCGGCACACTGGCGCCGCTGCGCGCCATGGGGGGCGCGCAGGTTGTGGATGCGGTGGACCTCGACGATTCCGGCTGGCGACTTTTCCGGCGTTGGGGCGGTCGCTGGGCGGGTGAAGTCCGGTTTCAACGGGCTGAGGCCTGCGACTGGCTGAGGTGCAACCCCCGCCGATATGAGGCGGTGATCGAGGACCTGTCCATCGCGCGGGACTCGGATGTGTTCAAGCCATCGGTGACCTGGTCGGATCTCCCGCCGCTGATCCATCGGCGGCTGTGCCGGGAAGGCGTGGCTCTCTTCAACTTGCTGCGTCCAGAACCGGTGACCTGGGAAGAGGCCGTCGCAAGCGCACGGCTGGCTGCAGAGCCCCGCCGTTTGGCAGGCGCCGGTGTGAGGAGGCCAGCCTCATCCCAAGCGGGGCGGGAACCCTCTTCCCATCGGCGCCTGCGGGGGGCTTCGTGGCGGGAGGGTATCCAGCGTGTGGTGTGCAAAGGTCTGGCGTCCCGCGTGGTGCACTTCACGGATTATGAAAACCGGCTTGTGGTTGTGGGTCGGCAACTGCCCTCAGCACGCGAACTCTCGCGTCAGGTGCGCCTGCAGCTCAAGAGCATTGGGTCCCGCCTGGCCTCGCGCATTGCGGTGCGACCAGGGTGATTGGGCTGGGCAAGACAGCCTGGCGAGGGGTGGCGCGCTACCAGGTGGCAGCCTCGCGACGCTTCTGCCATTCGCCGCCGAGGGCATTGAGGGTCTTGGCCTTGAGCAATCGTTCGCCCATGGGGAAGACAATGCGCTCCTCCTTGTCGAAGTGGCTTCGGCAGGCGCGCACGGCGTCGAGCAGCAGGTTCCGCGCGGATGCGGCGCTCTTGCATTGTTGGATCTTCGCCAGGGTGGCCTCGATCTCCTCGTGCTCGCCGTGAAAGTGCTTGGTCTGGCCCAGTTGATCCATGCAATGATCCAACGGCTCGATGAACAGCTCCTCCTCGACCCGGGAATGCGGAACGAGGGTGGCATCGAGAAGTCCGGCGACCGCTTTGACTTCCGCCAGGGTTTTCAGACTGGGCGTGGTGCGCTCGATGTAGTCGAACAGACCGTGAAAGACGCCATGTTCCGCAATCAAGGCTTCCGTGATTTTCATCTGCGCCCTTGATACCCCAACTTCAGCCGGAATTCAACGACCGGGCGCAAGGAGGGCGGGGCGAAGAGTGGAGAACGACCTTGAACGCGGATCCCATGTGGGAAGGCAGCCGCTGCCAAAGGGTTTCGCCCAGAAAGGGCCATCGGGATTTCCAAACCGTTGTGGCTTCGTGCTGTGGCGTCTCTACGTGGAATCGATTTTGCATCATTTCGGCCAGGTAGCGTAGGCTTCCATGCCGATGCACGAGCAAACAAGGTTGCGGTCGCCCAGGACGTTGTCCACCCGGCCGACCGCCGGCCAGAACTTCCAGTCTCTCAGGGAGGGGACCGGAAACGCCGCCTGCTCGCGCGAGTAGGGCCGTTGCCACTCGGCGCTGGCGATGGTGTCCGCGGTGTGGGGCGCTTGTTTGAGCGGATTATTGTGGCCATCGATGGCACCCTGCTCGACGGCTTGCATCTCGGCGTGGATGGCGATCATGGCGTCACAGAACCGGTCGAGTTCGGCCTTCGGTTCGCTTTCGGTGGGTTCCACCATCAAGGTTCCAGCCACCGGCCAGCTCAAGGTGGGGGCGTGGATGCCGAAATCCATCAACCGCTTGGCGACGTCCTCGGCCGTGGTGGCCTTGAAGTGGCGCAGGTCGAGGATGCATTCGTGCGCCACCAGTCCGTGCGCGCCGCGATACAGGGTGGGGAAATAGGGTTGAAGCCGGTGGGCGATGTAATTGGCGTTCAGGATCGCCACCTGCGTCGCCTCGCGCAGTCCCTCGGCGCCCATGAGCCGGATGTACACCCAGGGAATCGGCAGGATGCCCGCACTGCCGAGAGGGGCCCCTGAAACCGGTCCAACCACGCCTGCCGGAGTGGCCGAGGCCGTCCGCCGGCTGGGCAGGAACGGCAACAAGTGTTTCGCGACACAGATCGGTCCCACGCCCGGTCCGCCACCGCCGTGCGGGATGCAGAAGGTCTTGTGCAGGTTCAGATGGCACACGTCGGCCCCGATGTCGCCCGGGGCGGTCAATCCCACCTGCGCATTCATGTTGGCTCCGTCCATGTACACCTGACCGCCGTGTTCATGCACCACTTCGCAGACCCGCCGGATCGACGCTTCGAACACGCCGTGGGTCGAGGGGTAGGTGACCATCAGCGCAGCGAGGGACGTCGAGTGTTGGCCTGCCTTGGCTTCCAGGTCTTGCAGGTCGATGTTGCCATCGGCATCGCAGGCCACGGCGACCACCCGCATGCCGGCCATGACGGCGCTGGCCGGGTTGGTGCCGTGGGCGCTGGTGGGGATCAGGCAGACGTTGCGACTGGCCTGCCCTTGGCTGGTGTGGTAGGCGCGGATGGCGAGCAGACCGGCGTATTCGCCTTGGGACCCCGCGTTGGGCTGCAACGACACCCCGGCCAACCCGGTGATCTCCGCCAGCCAGGCTTCCAGTTGCTCGGCTACCAGGCGGTAGCCTTCCGTCTGGTCAGCGGGAGCGAAGGGATGCAGGCGCGCAAACTCCGGCCAACTCACGGGCAACATCTCCGAGGCCGCGTTGAGCTTCATCGTGCACGAGCCCAGCGGGATCATGGATTGACACAGGGAGAGGTCCTTGGACTCCAGCCGTTTCAGGTACCGCAGCATGTCGGTTTCACTGTGGTAGGAACGAAAGACGGGATGCTGAAGGATCGACGATTGACGATGGACGATGGACAAGCTTGCGGTCCGGTCGGCGCCGGTGAAGGCGAGGTCGTCAGCGGTGAACAGCGGCGGCTGATCGCGGTTGAACACCTGCCAGATTTCGGTCACGTCCGAGGCCGTGGTCGTTTCGTCGAGGGAGATGCCCAGAGTCTGATCGTCGATCAGCCGGAAATTCATCCGGTGCGCCTGGGCCAGACGAGTGATGTCGGCGGCGCGCCGTTGTCCCAGCGGCACGCGCACGGTGTCAAAGCGCGGCGCGGGATCCATGGCGTAACCCAGCCGCTCCAAACCCGCCGCGAGAATTTCCGTCAGTGCCCGAATGCGCTCCGCGATCTTCTTGAGTCCGTCGGGTCCGTGGTAGATCGCGTAAGCGGCCGCCAGGTTGGCCAGGAGCGCCTGGGCTGTGCAGATGTTGCTGGTGGCCCTTTCGCGGCGGATGTGTTGCTCGCGGGTGCCAAGCGACAGGCGCAACGCCGGCTTGCCACGCGAATCCCTCGACACGCCCACCAACCGTCCGGGCAGTTGCCGCTTGAAGGCGTCGCGGGTGGCCATGAACCCGGCGTGCGGCCCGCCAAACCCCATCGGCACCCCGAACTGCTGCGCGCTGCCCACCGCGATGTCCGCCCCGAACTCGCCCGGCGGACGCAACACGGTCAACGCCAGCAGATCGGTGGCGACCACCGCCAGCGCCCCGGCGGCGTGGACTCGTTCGATGAGCGGTTTGAAATCGTGGATCACCCCGAAGGTGTCCGGGTACTGCAGCAGCACCCCGAACACGTTCTCGTCGAGCTGAAAGTCCGCCGGCGCCACGACCTGCACCTCGACCCCCAGGGGCAGGGCGCGGGTGCGGGCGACCTCGATGTTCTGCGGATGACAGGTGTCGGCGACCAGGAACCGGGATCGGCCGGGTGCCCCCTTGATGCGGTGGCCCATCATCATCGCCTCGGCGCAGGCGGTGGGCTCGTCCAGGAGCGAGGCGTTGGCAATGTCCAGGGCGGTCAGGTCGATGACCATCGTCTGGAAGTTAAGCAACATCTCCAGCCGTCCCTGGGAGATCTCGGATTGGTAGGGGGTGTATTGGGTGTACCAACCCGGGTTTTCGAGAATGTTCCGCTGGATCACCGCCGGAGTGAAGGTGTCGTGGTAGCCGAGGCCGATGAAGGAGCGGAATACCCGATTGCGGCTGGCCAGGGTCCGCAACTCCGACAAGGCCTCGGGTTCGGAAACCGCGCCAGCCAGGGTCAGCTTGCGGGTCAACCGGATGCTCTCGGGCACGGCCGCGTCGGTCAGGGCGTCCAGACTCGGCTGTCCGAGCGCCGCCAGCATCTCGGCTAGTTCGGTCGGACGCGGGCCGATGTGACGGCGGACAAACCGGTCCGGGTGTGCAGGGTCATTCATGTCGTTGTTCCGGGTGCGAAGGGAGACGCCTTTGGCCGGAAAGCCCCGGGCGCGCGCAGGGGGAAATTAGGGCTGAACCGGTTCAAAGCAAGTGGGAATGAAAGCTTGGAAGCCCAGGAGACATTGAACACGTTGTACTCAGGGGTGGCGTAAGCTTTGTGGAGGTGGCACCGTCGTCCCTGAGCAAGCCATGACCACATCCCGTTATCGCGTCTTTGTCTGGGCAGGTCTTGCGCTGGTCTGCCTCTGGGGCGCCGTGCTGGCGGGGTACCAGATTGCGGCGGCCTGGCGTCCGACACCGGAGAAAGTGAGAGCCTATGCCAGTTCGCTGGAGCTGGACGGGCTTTCACCCGCGGCGCGGCGGGCGGCCTTGGAACGGCTGGCCAGGCAGCTCAATGCGCTGGGTTACGAGGAGCGGCGTGCGGTGCGATTGGGACAGGCCTGGGAACGGTTGTTCGAGCAGATGACAGATGCCGAGAAGCTGTGGTTTGTCGAGCAGACACTTCCAGGCGGGGTGAAGCAGATGCTGGACGCTTTCGAAGCCTTGCCCGAAGAGAAGCGGCGGCGGGCGGTGGAGGATTCCGTGAGGCGGCTGCGGGAGGCGGGGACGGAGATCCGCTCCGGCACCACACCGCTCCCCACCAACCGAGTGGTGTTGAGCGAGGAGATGCAGCGGCAGATTGTCCAGTTGGGGATGAAAGCTTTCTACAGCGAAAGTTCCGCCCAGACCAAGGCCGAGCTGGCGCCAGTGCTGGAAGAGATGCAGCGGCTGATGGAGAGCGGGCGCTTGATGCAGGAACGAGAGAGGTAATATGGCGGCCGCCGATTTCCGAATGCCTGCCCCTGAACCTGTCGTTCCGGAGTGCCGGTCCGTCCATTTCCCGCAGAGGCTCTGTTACGGAGGACGGGCGACGCGCAGCGGCAGCGCCAGGTCCGGCGTCCACCAAGGTTTGCTCCCCCATCCGCCCTTCGAGGCGGCTGCGGCTCATAAAGCCGAGATCCTCCGCAACGGATTGACGGTCTTCGGGCGCGGTCGCTTGGTTGGGGAGTCGTTCCCCGGGCGCGTCGGCGCCTTTACGCTGATCGAGTTGCTGGTGGTGATCGCCATCATCGGGATTCTGGCGGCGCTGCTGTTGCCGGCGTTCGGCAAGGCCAGGGAATCGGCACGCGGGACGGCGTGTCTCGGCAACCTCCGGCAGGCTGGCCTGGCTCTGCAAATTCACGTGCAGGAGCACGGCAATCGGATGCCCTACATCCGGGATCGCATTCCGGACGAGCCCTTGACCAATGGGTTTCCCAGCGTGGATCGGGTGTTGGCGCGGGAGTTGGGGAATCTGGCCGTGCTGCGGTGTCCATCGGACCGTCAGGTACTGTTTGAGCGGACGGGGTCGAGCTATTCCTGGAACAGCCTGCTCAACGGGCAGAATGCCGACCGGCTGCGGATTTTCACGTTCGAGTTCGCGCCCACGCAGGTGCCGGTGATGTTTGACAAGGAGGCATTTCATGCGGCGCGCGGGCCGGGGCGCGAGTTGAACTACCTTTATGCCGATGGCCATATCAAGAACCTGCTGGCCGTCGAGGGAACCGTCGGCGCCCGCCCATGATCTCGTTTTGCGGAATCACCAAACGCTTTGGCCAACGCCTGGCCCTGGATGACCTCACGCTGGACATCCCGGCGGGTGAGATCTTTGGACTGCTCGGGCACAACGGCGCGGGCAAGAGCACGGCTATCGGGATTCTGCTCGGCCAAGTGTGGCCCACCTCGGGTCGTGCCAGCATCGACGGTCACGATGTGCTGGGCGATCGACAGCGGGCACTCGCTCGGGTGGGGGCCATCTTCGAGACGCCGGTGTTCTACGACTACCTGAGCGGTTACCGAAACCTGGAGATTCTCAGCCACTACACCGGCCCCACGCCGCCGGCGCGCATCCGTGAAGTGCTCGACTGGGTGGGGTTGTCGTCGCGGTCCCATTCGAAGTTGCGCACCTATTCGCATGGCATGCGCACCCGGTTGGCGCTGGCCCAGGCGCTCCTGCCGGATCCCCGTCTGCTGATTCTGGACGAACCGGGCGACGGCCTGGATCCGGAGGGCCTGCATGAGTTGCGCGGGATGATCCGGCGCCTGCATGGCGAGTTCAACCTGACCATCCTCCTCTCCTCCCATCTGCTGACCGAGGTCGAACAGGTTTGCGGACGCATCGCCGTGCTCAAAGCGGGGTGCCTGGTCTTTTCCGGCACTGTGGTGGAAGCCACGCGGCAACAGGGATGGGTGCGGCTGCGCTCGGATGCCTTTGAGCTGGCGGCGGCCCGACTGCTGGAGCAGGGGCTGGTCGTGGATCAACGGAACGGAGACTCCATCCGGCTGGCCGAGGGCGTCGGGGTTGAAGAGGTCGTGCGCGCCTTGGTGGCGCAAGGGCGGGCGGTTTACGAAATCAGTCCGCAGGAACAGACGCTGGAGGACTTCTACCTGGCGATCATGGGATCCGGTGTGGCGCGGACCCGGCAACCCGGCTGTCCGGGACCCGTTTCCGATGGGCTTCGCGGAACCAGCGAGATGGGAGGGGATCGGACATGAACTTGTTCCTGCGCCAGTTGGGCAACGAGCTGTGGAAGCTCTTCGGCAAGAAGCGCACCTACATTGGGTTTGGCACCTTTCTGGTGGCGCAGAATGCCATGTTGCTGGCGTTCCACTTTTCAGATTGGCAGCAGGGCACGGCCCGGTTGCTCGAGGGCAACGGCTATCTGGCCGAGGAATTCATCTCGGCGCTCACCGTGGCGGTCCTGATGCTCATTCCGCAAATCATCCTGTTGATGCCCCTCTACGCCTGCCTGGTAGGCGGGGACATGGTGGCCAAGGAATCCGAGGAAGGCACGCTGCGGATGATCTTGTGCCGTCCGATCTCGCGGGTGCGGCTGCTCACGCTCAAGTGGCTGGCGGGGATGGTTTTCTGCGTGGTGTTGGTGGCGTCACTCGGGGTGATGGCTGTGCTGTTTGCCCGGCTCTGGTTTCCTTGGGGTGGACTGTTCGTGTTTGCGCCGGGTCCGGTCCGGGTCTTCGGCATCTTCACCGGATGGGAGGGATTGGCCTATTACGGGGCGTCGCACCTGATTCTGGCCATCAACGCCTGCACGATGTTCGGCCTGGCGTTCCTGTTCTCCAGCTTCAACATGAAACCCGCGGCTGCAACGATCCTGGCGCTGTCGTTCCTGTTGCTCAACCTGGTCATGGAAGCCATGCCCTTCTTCGAGGAGTACAAGGAGTTGTGCCTCACCCATCATTTCCGGGGCTGGCTGCTAGTCTTTCAGACGCCGGTGGACTGGCTCCGACTCGGCCAGAGCCTGGGCATCCTGCTGGGCGTCAACCTCACCGCCTTTCTCGTCGGTTTGGCCGGATTCCACTGCCGCGACATCAAGTCTTGAGCGGGGATGGGAAGGACGCGCGACGGCGGCGGACGACGAGCTGCCGACAACCGATGCCACTCTATGGGCTGCTTTGATTGGCTTCCAAAGTGAACTTTCCCAATTACAGACACGGGGACACGACGCGGTAGTAGCGGGTTGGGAACCTGGCGGCGTTCACGTCCTCGAATGTGAACGTCCCGTCGTCCTGCTCCCGTGCCAGTCCGATTGGTTCCCAATCCACCAGGTTGGTGGAGGCTTCCAGGATGTAGATCGGGCCCCGTTCAGCAGCGAATTGCAGTTGCATGTGACCATTGGATTGATGCGCCACCGAAGTGAACCTGCCGTGCGGTCGGCCGCCCGGGTTGGTATGGCCCCCGTTCAACGCATCCAGGATCTCCTGCGCCTGTTCCATTAAACTGGTGGCCAGCGTCGGGTCGGAGGGGGCCACCTGGGCGCGCACCTTGTTCTGAAACGCCAGCAACTGGTTGATGGCGGGGATGGCGTCGTCCCGTTCCACGGAAGCCAGTCCGGCCCGGAGCGTGGCCACGAGTGGCGGATACGCCGGCCAACTGGAGGTAACCTGTGCGATCAGCCGCTGCATGCCTTGTGACGCCGTGATGACCTCGATGGTCACCGGGTTGGTGGATGACAGCATCCCATCGCTGACGACCAACTCCAGCGGGTGTGTGCCCACCGGCAGCACGACCACCGCCACGGCGCCGCTGGCCAGAAGGGCCGGGGGTTGGGCGTTGAGGGTGTGGAACCACAGGTATTGCAGCAGATCGCCGTCGGGATCCGAGGAACGCGTGCCGTCAAGGATCGCCTGCGCATCGGTGGTGTTGCCGGAGAGGACAACCGGCGGAGTGGCGCTGGCATCGGCCACAGGCGGACGGTTGACCACGAGCCGCGCATCGGCAGTGATGGCACTGCCATAGGCGTTGCTGATCAGGCAACTGAAATGACTTCCGGAGTCGGAGAACAGCACAGGGTGGGTGATGTAGCACCGTCCGGTTGCTCCGGAGATGGGCGTGCCGTCATGCAGCCAGGTGTAGTACAAAGGATCCGTCCCGACAGCGATGACACAGTAGGTCGCCGTCCCGCCGATGGGCACTACCGAATTGGTTGGTTGCGCAAGAATGACGGGCGGCGAGGGCAGCACGTCAAACGGGTTGCTCCAGCCTGAATGTCCCAGTCCATCGTCGGCCTGCAACGTCAGGTTGGTTGCGGGGGCTTGGATGGTCAGCCCACCGCTCCAGGTTCCGTTGGTGAAACACGCCACGGAGGGCTGGAGAGATGCTGCCGGTCCGCCGTCCATGGTGAGACGCAGATTGGGCGTATAGAGGCTGCGGTAGGGGGTGGGGGAAGCGCCTGACCACTTCAACGGATCTCCGTAGCCGCTGTCCGTCTGGTGGTACAAGGCCTGATTGACGCGGTGCGGCGTGGCGCGGCAAAAGCCGTTGCTCGTCCATGTCGAGTTGTTGAAACTGAAATCAACCATCAGGCTGTCCACCCCGTTGTAGTCGAACGGCGTCGTCAACTGGAAGGAGATCCAGCCCGTGGCCGTCACACTGAGGTTGGTTTGATAAACCGTCGTCCAGCCGCCGCCTTCCCAAAGGGCGTTGGTGTAGGCCACCAGCGGCGTGTGCTTCATGCGGATGGTCCAGGCGTTGAGGGTCTGTCCCGGACGGGTCACCACCTCGAGGGACAGCGAGGTGATGGGTCCCGCCGCGCCGATTTCTTGCGGTGGATAGATGGCCTGGGTGCGTTCATCGTGATAATAGGTGCCCAACGGGAAGTTCACCAAGCTGTTCCCGTTGCCCAACTGGTTCGACCGCACGGTGACACTCGATAACGGAATGCAGGCATTGAAGTTGGTCACCCGGCGGTTCAGGTAGTCCTCGGCGGTGATGGTCGCCGGGAAGGGCGCCTTGTCGATTTGCGGTGACGGAAGGGTGCTCCAGGCGAAGTGGTCCAAGGGTGTCACCTGGAGCGTGGCGTTGGAACTGATGACCACGTCCAGGGTGTTGCTGACGACGACGGAATACACGCCACTGTCGCTTTCGAGAGCGCCGGAAATCGTCAGGCAGGCGTCGGTTGCCCCGGCGATTCTCCCGGCGTTGTGGAGGTTGGTGCCATCTTTGCGCCATTGATAGGTCGGGGTTGGGGCGCCCGTGGCGGTCACACACAAGGTCGCCGGAATGCCCGGGCGGAGGGTCTGACTTGCCGGTTGGGTGACAATTTCAGGCGCTTGAGCCACCTGCACGGTCAGGGTGTCATTGAACGTGGTGATGCCGGCCGAGGTGATCCCCCTGGCGGTGACCACGATGACGTTTGAGGCACCGGTTTCAAGCGGAAGGCCGTTCAAGGACCAGACCGTGGTGCCCGTGGCCACGCCTCCCAAGCCGTTCAGCGCATTGGTCACCGTCACTTGTGAAATACTCGAGAGGCTATGCGCCGCCGTGCCCGCCAGATCGAGGCTGGCGGAAGGGTTCACCAAGGTGGCCTCCGCGGTCGGGGCGCGGATGGTCACCAGGGGAAGCGTGGCCGAAGCTGCGCCCCGGGTCTGGGCCATGACCCAATCCACCAGCCCCGGCGTGTTGTAGGCCGTGCGCCAGATGGCGTGTCCTCCGCCCCGATAGCGGGTGTAAATGGGGTTGCCCCCGGCATTCCGCAACGCGGCGACCGCGTCATCCGAATAGGAAACGGACACCGCGGTATCATTGGCCGCGTGGAAGTTCCAGACCGGGATGCGGATGCCGAGGTACAAGTCATAGATCCAACACCCCCAGCCTCCGGACATGGGGATCGCGGCGGCGAACAGGTCCGGATACCGGGCCATCATGTTCCAGGAAATGAAGCCTCCCATCGACAAACCCGTGACGTGAAGTCGATCCAGGTCAATCCCGAATTCCATCGCCAGGGCTTGGAGCAACTCAACGGTCTGGTCCTCGAATGCGAAGTCGTCGTCGCAACCGACCGGGAACGGAAGCTGCGGGGCCAGCAGGAAGCAGGGATGCAGCGTCTGGTTGGTTAGCGAAAGAAAGACGAACTGCCCGTGGTCGGTCAATTGGGACAGGTTATCCGTGCCTGACTGCCCCGAGCCGTGCCAGAACAGAACCAGGGGGTAGTTTTCCGCCGGGTCGTAGTGACGAGGTGGGAAAAGCCGGTACGGGAGCTGACTTCCTGCCGCATTGGTGAAGACCCGGCCGAGTCCGACCGAGAGCAGGGCCGCCTGGCTGGTGACGACCCCCGCAGCATTGCTCACCAACACCGTGTAGTCCCCCGCGTTGGTGAGCCAGACACCCTGAATGAACAGGGCCGAGTTGGTCGCGCCCAGCAGGTCAACACCGTCGCGTCGCCACTGGAAACTCAAGGGCTGGGTGCCGGACCCGGAAACGCTGAACGTGGTGCTGCCCCCCTCCGCCACGACTTGGTCCGAGGGTTGGGTGCTGATGACAAACGGCAGGGCCTGGCCCAGGCCGTTGCCGACCGTGCTGGCCAATAAGGCCCCCGCGATTCCCCAGAGGCTCGGCTTCAAAGCACGGAGCAAGGTCAATCCGCCGCACATGCTTCTCCTCTGATTTTTCATACACAGGCCTCCGGTGATCTTGAACCTCGCACAGGCGCTGCCCTCATGGGCCGTCGCCTTCGATTGCCTTGAACCAAACTACACCCTGCGCAGGAAGCTTCAACGTGAGAGATTGACCCAGCCCAGGGCGGCGGTTTGCCCTGCCCGGAAGCGGTGTCTGGCAGGCCACAGGCTGCGCTTTAATCGAGCAGTCATCGCCTAGACCCGGGAAGGTTTGTCGCGGCGGTCTGTGCCCCTGGCTGTTCAGCAGTCGCAGAGGGCTTCGGCGATCCCAGAGCGCCGCCATAACATCCATGAGTGCCGTGGTGCGATCAAAGTTGGAATTCTGTGGGCAGGGAGTGGGCCTTCAGGGCTGGCGGTCGAGCCCGAGTGCGGCGGCGATGCGGCCCAGTTCGGCCGAGTTGCGGGCCCCCAGCTTTTTCATCGCATTGCCCCGGTGGATCTTGACCGTCACGAGGGCGATGTGGAGGCGGTCGGCGATCTCCTTGTTGAGCAGGCCCGTGAGGATGTGTGAAACCACGGTGCGTTCCCGATCGGTCAACCGCGCGGCACGAGCCCGGAGTGCTGCAAGCGAGTCGTTCTCCTCCTGGTTCTCCTCGGCGTGTTGCAAGGCCCGGGCTACGCTGGCCATCAATTCGACGGGGTCGTAGGGCTTGGTGATGTAATCGTCCGCCCCGCCCCGAATGGCCGCCACCACGGCGGCGGTGTCCGCTTGCGCCGTCAGGAAAACGGTGGGGATGTTCCATTGGCGTCGCCGCATCTCGGCATGTACTTGCAGCCCGGTGATCCGTCCCAGGTTCTGGTCCAGCAGCACGCAGGCCGTCCCGGCTGGAGGGCCGGCGCGCAGGAATTCGTCGGCATCCGAATGCGTCCGCACTTGGTAGCCCCGGGTCGTCAGGAGGCGGCTCAGGCTCTTGAGGACCGACGGGTCGTCATCCAGCACCACCACCAGATGGGAGTTTTTCGTCATGGCGCGGGGGGTGTGCAGACGGGGAGGCGGAGGCGGAACGTCGCCCCTGGACTGTGGTGGTTATTGCAGGCTTCCAACTGGCCGCCGTGGGTCTGGATGATGGTTCGGGCAATCCGCAGCCCGATTCCCATGCCTTTCGGTTTGCTGGTGTAGAACGAGTCGAAGATGCGCTCCTCCTGGCCCGGGGTGATGCCCGGGCCGGAGTCCCCGACCTCCAGTTCGACGCCACCTCCCTGTACCGCGCGTGTTGTGATCCGCACCAAGCGCGGCTTGACCGGGGAGGTGGCCACGGCTTGAAAGGCGTTTTCGACCAGATTGCGCAAGGCCTGGTTAATCTGCACCCGGTCCACCGTCACCAAAGGCAAGGTCGCCGCGCGGTCAAACTGCACCTGGATTTCCTGGGCTTCGGCTTCGGCGTTGAGGTTGTCCAAAGCCTCAGCCACGAGTTGGTTGAGGTCAGTTCTTTGCCGGTGATTCTGGAGGGGGTGAACCAGCGAACGCAGCCGCGCCATGATGTCCCGGATCCGCTGCAGGTCGGCCTCGATCTCCCCCAGCATCTCGTCCATGGTGGCGCGGGAGGAATGGCCTTGAGCCATCAGCTCGCGGGCGGCGAAGACATTGCCCGCGATGGCGCTCACCGGCTGGCCGATCTGGTGCACGATGCCGGCGCTGATCTCGCTGATTTCCGCCAGCCTGCGGCTGCGTTCCAGCGCGGCTCGGGAAGCTTCCAGTTGTTCCTCGGTTTTCCTGCGTTCGGTCACATCCCGGATGGCGGTGAAGCGCAGCGCGTTCGGCCCGCCGGGCGACCGGCCATGGCTTTCCACCAGCCGATGGCTGCCATCCTTGCAGATCACCTTCTGTTCGAGGATGGCCTCCACTCCCTCGGAGATCGCCTGGCCGAGCCGCTCCCTCGCTTCGGGCACCACGAAATTCAGCACAGCGCGGCCGAGCAAGTCTCCGCGCGAATAACCAAACATGCGGGCCAACTGATCATTGCAGTCCTCGATGATGCCGTTGCGCGAGAGCATGATCCCCTCGAACGTGGCTTCGGACAGGGTGCGAAGGCGCGCTTCGCTCTCGCTCAGGTCGGCGGTGCGGCGGGCCACACGCTTTTCGAGTTCGTCATTCATCTGACGGAGCAGATTCTCGGCCTGGATGCGCTCCGAGATGTCCATGAACCCGACGATCACCTCGGCGATCCGGCCGTCCGGGGTGAACCGGGGTTCGGCATTCACGAGTGTCCAGAGCGGAACCTGTCCTGGGCGGCGGCGAATGCCCACGATCTGGCCCAACAGCGCGGCCCGTCGGGCGAGGACCTGGGAGACGGGATACCCTTCCAAAGCCATGGGCGTTCCGTCTGCACGCAGGAACTGCCAGGCGGGATCCTCGACTCCCTTGCCGGCTGCTTCCGCTGACGAAAGTCCCAGCATCTTCTGGGCGGCGGGGTTGCTGAGCAAAATCCGGCCATCCGCCCCATAGATAACGATGCCGGCTGGCACCAGTGCGACCAGCCGCCGCATCCGATCTTCCATCTCGATCAGGGCGGTGGAGCGCTCCTGTACCCGTTGCTCGAGCACGTGGGTGAGCCGCCAGATTTCATCGTCCGCCCGTTTCCGGTCGGTGATGTCTGTGTGGGTGCCGATCAGGCGGACCGCTTGTCCTTGCGCGTCCCGCATTGCAGTGGCCCGCGAGAGGATTTCGACCCAATGCCCGGCCTTGTGGCGCATGCGGAATTCAACCTCGAACTTCGGGATGCGGTCGGCGGTGTAATCCTCGGCCTCGCGCACCACCCGGTCCCGTTCAGACGGATCCACCAACCGGTCCCAGGTGCTGAAGTGGTTTTCCAACTCCTGATCCGCGTAGCCCAGCATGGATTTCCAGCGGGGGGAGAAATAGACATGATGGGTGGCGAGGTCCCAATCCCACAGGCCGTCGCTGGACGCGTTCAGGGCATAGCGCAAACGTTCCTCACTCTGGCGTAACGACGCCTCGTCGCCATCCCTGCCGCTTGGCACATCCTGCGTTGTTCCACTTTTTGATTTCCCACGCATCGCCATGCCCGCCTCGGCGACAACGACCTTGGGTTTGTCTCCGGGTGCGTGGTTTACATTAGAACGTCCAGGCGCATAGCACAACCGCGGGCTGATATACTTTGGTTTCGCATAGGCGGTGGGCTTTGTATGGCGGCTGGGGCGGGCTACGAATGAGCCGAAGTTTGATCAGGAGAAGGAGCAAGCGATCGCGAAGGAGGGTCTAAGCCCAGCGTGCGATACTGGGATTGTGGAGGATCCCAGGCACCTCGTAGCCGTGGACACTTGCCTGTGCCGGGCAGGCAGACAGGGGAGTCCGCGCGATTCTCCCCCCGAGAGTGGAAGGGCGGCTGGATGGCTGAGGGCGACGTCCAATTCGGGATGATGGCGCCGACTGACGTGCGGCGGCTACGGTGCAGGGGTTCACGGCCCGAAGTCACGTCCAATACCTGGAGGGGCTTCTTCCCACGAACGCACAGCAGGGCTGCACTGGGCCCCGTCCGCTGGGTGTTGGGGCCCCGGCGCCCCGGATGGGGGGGCGGGTGACGGCGTTCGCACCCGGTTCCTTACGGTCGGCTGATCAGCAACCGGTAGAGCTTCTGACCCGATGCGGTTCCCGAATCCTGCCAGCTCATCTCGCTCCCCGTGCCGTTCAGGGGGCTGGCGAGGAGATTCGTCCAGACCTGGCAATCATGAGTGGCCTGGGGCAGGTAGCGGAGATCCGCTTCAGATGACCAGCGCAGCAGGATGTTCGGACCCGCTGAAGCGACCTGCAGTTGGGTGGGCACCAGCGGGGCGAGGGACGCGGGCGCCACGTTTCTGAAGCCGGCATTGATCGGGCTGCCGGGGTTGCTGAAGCTTCCGTACGTCAACATCTGACCGGCGGCGAGGGTGACTGTTTTCAGGGTGCTGTGGTCCGTGGGGATGCTCAGGGTCGCGGCGGCGGCTGTGGCATTCGAGAGCGTCACGGTCAGGGTGGCGCCGGCGGTCAGCGTCTGGTAGGGGATGGCGAAACTGCCGACCGTGCTGGAGATGTCGAAATTGGTGTGGGCGGAGGCGGAGATCAGCAGTCGGACGGCGATGCCGGAGATCCCTTCTCCCGAGTCGTAGGTGCCGTTGCCGTTCGCATCGTGGAACAGGGTGTCGGTGAAGAAGGTGCGGCTGTTGCGGCTGCCCAGATCCATGGTGTAATAGCGGTCGTACGTCGAACTGCTCCAGAAGAAGTAGCCGTCCCCGATTTCCCGCAGGCTGCTGTTGAACATGTTCACACGATGCCCTGCGCTGTTCCACCAGCCTACATAAGCAGCTTCCGCCCCGCTGTAACCCGCGGCGATGTTTTCGGCCGCGCTGCTGTAGGAGTAGCCCTCGGCTTGCAGGCGGTCCCAGGGCAGGGGTTGCGTGGCGGCGTTGTAATAGGTGCTTCCCAGGATCGTGTCGTGCTGAAAGACGTTGTTGCGGGCCATGTCCTCGCTGTGATGCCGGGCGGCGAGGGTGAGACTTTGATTTGGCGCCAAGGGTCCGGCCGTGGCGGGAATGTCGTTGTAGCTGGTGCCGCGCAGGGTGTTCTCCCGGGCGCTGTCGAAACGCCCCCGATTCACCCGCCACCGGATTTCCTCCTCGATCGTTGTGGGAGTGCCGTCGCCGGTGTATTCAACACTCGCCTGGGCGGGGAGTCGCGTTTCGAGGCTCAGGAGGGTGGCCAAGAGGAGGACGGTGGAACCGGGCTGGAATGGGGCGTTCAGCCCTGTGCGGGTGTCGAGGCACTTCATAGGGGCGCTAACTCTTTGTCAGGATGGAACTTCAGTCGGGGCACGACCCACGAGGGTCCTGCCGCATGACTACCGACCGTTGACTTTCCCTTGGACTCAGCACGACCAATACCACCCCCAGTCGGATCGACGTTCCAGCAGGGGCACGTCCCGGTGGAAAACGGCCAAATGTTACAAATGCAGGGCGCTCAAGAATCTGATTGCTGTCAAAGTTGGCGGGACCTATTCAGTCAGCAACAAGCCCGGAATTGCGCAAGGTTGCGTTGTGCAGGGCGGGCCTTGTCACGATTCCCTATGAAATCCAAGAGCATGGCCAAGAAGGCCAAACCATCCAACCCCACCCCCACAGACCTTGGGGTTCTTGCCGCCCAAGTGCAGGCGGCTGTCAAGCGGGCCCAAGCCGACAAGCTGAAGTCCAAACAGGCCAAGAAGAATTTCAAGGCGGCCAAGACGAAGCTCAAGCAGGCCCGCCAACAGGCCAAAGCCTCCGCGCGCCTCGCCAAGAAGTCCAGGAAGGCGTTGGAGAAGGTGGTGGACAGACAGCGCAAGGCGGCCAAGAAGGCGGCCAAGGCAGCCCGGAAGAAGGGCAAGGAAACCAAGCCTGTTCGCTCAACCAAGCCGGTGGCCCAACCCGGCGCTTCAAGGTCAGGTCGGACTGCGGTTCGCAAACGCCCGGCCGCGCCCGTGGCCGCCGAGCCTCAGCCCGCGCCCTCTCCTGCGGGTCTGGCACCCACGGCGGCTGCGACTGCAGGAAGCTCGACCGGTGCGCCCTCGATGCCGGGCCCCGTGCTCTGAGTCGGAACCACATCCGGACGGCACCCTCGGCTTCAATGCGGTGCCGACACCCGTTTTGTTCGGACGCGCCGTTGACGTTTTGCTTAGTGAGCGGCGGCCTGGGCGGCTGTCTCCAGAAAGCGCGCTCGGGCGTGGCGGGTCCACGTGACGCTGTCCGCGTTCTGATCATTCTGGAGTTCAGCCCACCAGTGCAGTGCTTGGGCTACCGAGATGGGTTCACATTCGAAGGGCGAACAATCCACACTGGCCGCGGCATATCTGACCAACTCGCCGTTCCTGTACCCGATGCCCTCCACGAGACCCGATTCGTGCTCGAACTCCTGAACAGGTTCAAACCCCAAGATGCCGTGGGTGGTTCCCCTGCGATTCCTCACCTGCGTTTGCATCTTCAATTCCTTCCTTAGGCTGTCCCATGCTTATCCATAATGGGGATCATTTGCGAGAGGAAGTTGTTAACAGTTATTCACCAGCTTCGGCGAGGATTGCGGACTCGATATCCGGCCCAGTCCGTCTGCCGCGCCAATGGTCCTGGGGCGCGCGCCGGGGGCTGTGACCAGCCCGTTGGCACGCTGGATTCCAACTGGTTGGTGTCGGATCCCGATCGCCCCGCCCGCCATGGCGGGCCAACATTTCATTGGACAGAAGGGCCGACTGGCTGTCGATTGAGGGCTGATGTCGGGCAGTCGCTTGGCCATTTTCCTCACTGTGGCCCTCAGTCTCTGGGGGTTGGTGCATCTCCACCTGTTCTGGAGGCTCTCCTCGGTGCCTTGGATTGCCGACCACGTTTCGCGCAAGGCCCTGGTCATCACCGGCCTCAGCCTCTGGTTGAGCTATGTGGTGGCGCGCATGGCTGGCGCGCTCCACCTTGGGGTTCTGGCCAGCGGCCTTGAGTTTGCCGCGTCGGTTTGGATGGGCCTTGCATTCCTCATGTTCGCCGCGTTGCTGGCGGTGGACGTCGTGACCCTGGGCGGCGCCCTGTTTCCGCGCCTGGCGCCACTCGTGCGGGGCTGGGCCGTCCTGGGAGCCGGATTGCTGGCCTTGGTGGCGCTGGGGCAGGGGCTTCGCGCTCCAGTGGTCACCCGGCACGAAATCAGTCTGGCTGGGCTTCCCCCAGACCGGGATGGAGTCAGGTTGGTGGCCATCTCAGATCTTCACCTGGGACGGTTGTTGGGCGAGCGGTGGATGTTGGAGCGCGTGGCGCAGGTGAGCGCCCTGAATCCGGACTGTGTGGTTGCGGTGGGCGATGTGGTGGATGGAAGCGCGCGGCACTTGGAGCCTTTGATCCCGGCATTGCAGGAGGTCCGGGCACCCCTGGGTGTCTGGGCGGTCACCGGGAACCACGAATTCTACGAGGGTATCGAGCACAGCCTCGAAATTCTGCGGCAAGCTGGCTGGCGGGTCCTGCGGGATCAGTCGGTTGAGGTTGTGCCCGGGCTGGTGCTGTCGGGCGTGGACGACCTGACCGCGCGTCAACAATTCGGTTTGCCGGACCATGCGGTGGAGAAGGCGCTGAAGCATCGGCCCCCGGGCGCGACCGTCTTCCTTTCCCACTCGCCCCTGGATGCGGAGAAAGCCGCGGCTTTGGGCGCGGGACTGATGTTGTCTGGACACACCCACGCCGGCCAGATCTGGCCCTTCAACCATCTGGTGCAGCTCCGGTATCCGTTGGTGGCCGGACGGTATGAGGTGGGCGGCATGCCGGTGCTGGTCTGTCGCGGCACCGGCACGTGGGGCCCGCGCATGCGACTCTGGCAGCGGAGTGAGATCCTGCACCTCACGCTGCGATGCGGCGGGTGACGGCGATCGGCAGGTGTCCGTTCGTCGCGTGAAATGGAAAATGGCGGGAGCGACGAGGCTCGAACTCGCAACCTCTGCCGTGACAGGGCAGCGCTCTAACCAATTGAGCTACGCCCCCGCAATCGGGCCGCAAACACTATGAAACGGATCCCTCTGCGTCAAGCGTCGGGGGAACTAAAAGCGCTCGGGCGACAGACGCCAAGGAGGTGGGGGTGGGGAACCCCGCTGAAGAAACGTGCTGTCACCCGAACACCGCAAACACTAGTCCCTTGGTATCGTCTGTCAAGCATCCGGTGGGTCGGCTCAGCAGTTCTCATTTTGGCCCGGAGCGCGGCTCCATGAGCCGCAGCACCCCCGCCACGGGAGGCCGTTCTCCATCTTCCAGCGGCCTGGTTCCAGTCGAAGCGGCTGCGGGTCGCGGACTCGCGCTCCAAAATGAGAACTGCTGGGGTGGGCTTTCCGTGGGGCGCATCTTCTTGACACTGTCCCGGCGCGCGGCCTTCAGGCCGCTTCAGGGTTCGAGCGCATCCAGACGAAACTCCTGGCCGGTGGGCAGGTGGACGGTGAAGCGGCGTAAACGCCGCGCTCCCGCCGATTTGGCCTTGCGGACAGGGTCACGATGCACCCCGGTGTGGGCTTCGCCGTTGCCAAGGCCCTCGGGTTCCGCCTAGGATGCGACGTGGTCACGCACGGTTTCACTGTCGATGGCTGAGTATAAGGTTCAATTCGAGGTCTTCGAGGGGCCCCTGGACCTCCTCCTCTACCTGATCAAGAAGGAGGAGGTGGACATTTACGAGGTCAACCTCACCCAGTTGGCCACGCGGTTCCTGGAATACATTGAAACCATGCGCCTGCTGGACCTGGAGGTGGCCGGCGAGTTCCTGGTGATGGCGGCCACGCTCATGTACATCAAAAGCCGCGAACTCCTGCCCGTGGATCAGCAGGTGGTGGTCGAGGGCGAGGAGGAGGGCGATGACCCGCGCTGGGAACTGATCCGGCAGTTGGTGGAATACAAGAAGTTCAAGGACGCCGCCGCCCGGTTGCAGTCGCTGGAGGTGCGTCAGAGCCAGATCTACCCGCGCTTGCCCGCCACGCCGGATTTGCCGGAGGAACCAGCCGAACCCAAGCCGGACGTGTCACTGTTCGACCTCATCAATGCAGTCAACCAGGTGTTGCGGCGGTTCGAGAAGCGCGAGGATCTGCGGGACATCTTCGACGATCGTTGGACGGTGAGCCAGAAGATCGAGGTGCTCTCGAACCTCATTGCGGAGCGGGTGCGGGTGAGATTTTCCGAGTTGTTTGATCACGTGACCAGCCGTTCGGAGGTGGTGGTCACCTTCCTGGCGATGCTCGAACTCATCCGCTTGAAACGGATTGTAGTCGAGCAGGCTGAGTCGTTCGCGGAAATCGAGATCACGCGCGGCCCCGGCCTCCCTCCTGTTCCCCCGCCTGAACCGGCGCCCGAGCTGGCCGTTCCGGCCGAGTCCGCCGGTTGGAACCTGAACCGCGCAGAAACCAAGACTGTCTAAATGGAACTGAAACTGATTGTTGAATCCATCCTGTTCTCGGCGCAGCAACCGCTGTCGGCGAAAGAACTGCGCGCTTTGTTGACTGCGGCGGCCGACCTGGACGAGTCCGGGGAGGCGAGCGAGTGCCGGGACGTGAAGGAGTCGAAGCTGGAAGGTGTCCTCGAGCAACTGGTGCTGGAGCACCAGCAGTCGGATCGCAGCTACGTCCTGGCCTGTGTGGCGGGAGCCTGGCAATTCGTGGCCCGACCGGAATACGCACCTTGGATTCGCGCCTTGGTGGGACAGAAACCCAAGCCGCCCCGGCTGTCCCAGCCCGCCTTGGAAACCCTGGCGATCATTGCGTATCGGCAGCCGATCACCCGCGCGGAAATCGAGCAGGTTCGCGGCGTGAATGTCGATGGGGTCATGCAGACTTTGTTGGAACGCGGGTTGGTGGAGCAGACGGGGCGCGCGGAGGTGGTGGGCCGGCCGATGACCTACGGTACCACGGTCCTGTTCCTGGAATACTTTGGCCTGGCGAGCTTGGAGCAGCTGCCCGCCGGCGAGGAACTTCGACGCCTCCCCGTGGAACGTCCGCCCGCGCTGTTGACCACCGAACCCGGGTTGGCCACTACGCCTCCGGAACAACTGACGCTGGCGGAGGCCGTATCGAGCACCGCCGCCGAGCCGGCCAGTGCGCAGGCGCCGTCGTCGAAGGCCGAACCCGAACTGCCGCAACCCGATTCCCCGTGAGCGCGTCCAAGCCATCTTCCAAGCGCAGTCTGAACCAACATCGTCAGGCCATTGACGAACTGGATGTGCGCATCGTCAAGCTGCTCAACGAGCGCACGCGTCACGTGCTGGGCATCGGCGCCATCAAGAGGCGCGCCGGCGAGGAGTTCTATCAACCGCATCGGGAGTCCGAGGTGTTCAAGCGGCTCGAGCGGGCCAATGTAGGACCGTTGCCGGCCGGCTCGTTGCGGTCCATTTACCGTGAGGTGATGTCCAGTGCGCTGGCCATGGAGAAATCCATGACCATCGCCTATCTCGGGCCGGAGGCGACCTTTACCCACGAGGCGGCGATTCATCGCTTCGGCTCCAGCCTGACCTACGCCCCCCAGCGCACCATCGCCGAGGTGTTCTCCGAGGTGGCCCGCGGGCGGGCGGACTACGGGGTGGTCCCGATCGAGAACTCGACCGAGGGGGCGGTCACCCACACGCTGGACATGTTTGTGGACAGCGACCTGAAAATCGTCGCGCAAATCGTCCGGCCCATTCAACAGTGTTTGCAGGCGAAGATTCCCCGCAAACGCATCCAGCGGCTCTACGTCCATCCCCAGACCCTCGCCCAGTGCCGGAACTGGATCGGACGCAACCTGCCCGACGCGGAACTCATCGAGACCTCGTCCAACGCCCGTTCGGCCGAGCTGGCCGGCAAGGATTCCAAGGCGGGGGCCATCGGCGGACTGCTGGCGGCGGAAAAGTATGGATTGAAGGTGCTGGAGAAGGACGTTCAGGACAGTTCCTCGAACGCCACACGCTTCCTCGTGCTGGGACGCAAGTGTTCCCCGTCCAGCGGCCAGGACCGCACCAGCCTGATGTTCAGCCTCGTGGACCGCGTCGGCGCCTTGCACGACTCCCTCGAGGCGTTCCGCCGGAATGGCATCAACATGACCAAGATCGAATCCCGCCCGAGCAAGCGGAAGGCTTGGGAATACTACTTCTTTGTGGATATCGACGGACACCTCGAGGATTCCAAAGTCGCCCAGGCCGTCAAACGGCTGGCCAGGCACTGCACTTTTGTCAAGGTGCTGGGCTCCTATCCGAACGCGGAATAGCGTTGCCTCTCGCCATGCCCGACCGACACCTCATCGAAGCGCGCCGTGTGTTTGATGTCGAGCTGGCCGCCGTGCGCGCGGTCCAACAGGCGTTGGACGACCGTTTTGCGCGCGCGGTGGAGCTGATCGTCCAGACCCTCGAACGGCGCGGCAAAATCGTCGTGGTCGGCATAGGCAAATCCGGCGCGGTCGGACGCAAGATCGCCGCCACGCTCACCAGCACGGGATCCACCAGCGTGGTCCTGGACAGCGTGGACGCGCTACATGGGGATCTGGGGATCGTGAATGACGGCGACGTGATCCTGGCGCTCAGCTATTCCGGCGAGTCGGAGGAACTGTTGAACCTCGTGCCGGCGCTCAAGCGGTTCGCGGTGAGGATCATCGCGATCACGGGCGGGTTGAAGTCCACCCTGGCGCGGCGCAGCGACCTGGTGTTGAGCGTGCGGGTGCCGAGGGAAGCCTGCCCCTTCAACCTCGCTCCGACGGCCAGCACGACCGCGACCTTGGTCATGGGCGATGCCCTGGCCATGGCTGTGCTCAAGGCGCGCGGGTTCAAGCAGAGTGATTTCGCCCGGTTCCATCCCTCGGGCGCCATCGGACGGGCCATGCTGTTGCGGGTGGGCGACATCATGCGCAGTGGCCCGCGCAACGCCGTGGCTCCCCAAACCTTGTGCGTCCGGGATGCGCTTCTGGTCATGACCCGCGCCCGGTCCGGGAGCCTGAGCGTGGTGGACGGGAAGGGGAAGCTGGCGGGGGTTTTCACCGATGGCGATTTCCGGCGGTCCATGGCTGACGATGCGGATCTGCTCGGGCGCACCCTGCGCCAGGTGATGACGCGCCACCCGGTGTGCATTCGCGAGGACGCGCTCGCCGTGGAGGCGCTCAAGATCTTCAACGAACGCAACATCGACGACTTGATCGTCGTGAACGCCAGTCGCGAGCCCGTGGGCCTGGTGGACTCCCAGGACCTGCCCAAGCTGAAGCTGATGTAGGCCGCCGAGTCAGCCTTGGGCTTCCGCGTAGCGCCCGGCGACGTAATCCCAGTTCACCACATTCCACCAGGCGGCGATGTAATCGGCGCGCTTGTTCTGGTACTTGAGGTAATAGGCGTGTTCCCAGACGTCGAGGCCGAGCAGCGGCACGCGGTTGGCGGAGAGCGGTGTGTCCTGATTGGGCGTGGCTTCCACTTGGAGTCCGCTTGGGGTGAGCGTGAGCCAAGCCCAGCCGCTGCCGAACTGGCCGAGTGCCGTCTTCGTGAAGCTGTCCTGAAACCGGTCGAAGGCGCCAAACGACTGTGCGATGGCTCTGGCCAGCTCGCCTCGCGGTTGTCCGCCCCCGTCCTTTTTCATCATTTGCCAGAACAGGGAATGATTGCAGTGACCGCCACCATGGTTGCGGACGGCGGTGCGAACGGACTCGGGCAGCGTATCCAGGTCACGCAGCAGTTCTTCGATACCCTGGCCGGCCAGCGCGGGGATGGGTGCGAGAGCGTCATTCAGTTTGGCCACGTAACCGGCATGATGTTTGCCATGATGGATCTCCATCGTGCGCGCATCGAGGTGCGGCTCCAGGGCGTCGGCGGCGTAGGGCAGGGGAGGCAGTTCGAAGGGGGCGCCGGGTGGAGGCGCGGCGCGCAGGATGTTCAGGTCGGAGAGCGCGACCGCACAGGCGGCGGTCCCTGCCACGGTGGTCTTGATGGCTTCGCGTCGGGTCATAATGTTCAGCCTGGATCTTCGGTTAGGGATTCAGCGGATGGCGGGACCTTAGGCTGGAATGGCATTCCAGGCAAGCTGGGTGGCCGACCAGGAGTTGTGGGGTATGGCGGGTCTGGGGCATCGCAGCCCTGCCTTGGGGTTCCTGTGGACCCTCGACCTCCAACTTGGGACGCGCCTTGGGGCGATGAACCGGTTGCGGAGGGGTCCGGTTTTCGTTCGACAGCCTGGTGGGGATTGGCCAAGACTGCGGCGAAAATGAAGGACGGAATTCTGACCCTGGGCCACTCGCCCGATCCGGATGACGCGTTCATGTTCTACGCGTTGGCGAAGGAGTTGATTCCGACGCAGGGCTTTCGGTTTGAACACATCCTGCAGGACATCCAGACCTTGAACGAACGCGCCACGCGCGGGGAACTGGACATCACGGCGGTGAGCATTCATGCCTACGCACACGTTTGCGATCAGTATGCCCTGCTGCCCTCGGGCGCCAGCATGGGCGATGGCTACGGACCGATGCTGGTGTCCCGGCACCCGCGGTCGCGGGAGGACATCGCGCGGAGCCGGATCGCCGTCCCGGGCACCATGACCAGCGCCTTTCTGGCCCTGCAACTGTGGCTGGGGAAGCCGGCGACGGAACTGGATCTTGTCGTGGTGCCGTTTGACCGGATTTTCGAGGTGGTGAAAGAGGGGCGTGCGGAAGTGGGGCTCATCATCCACGAAGGCCAGCTCACCTATGGGGACGAGGGGTTGGTGGTGTGCGAGGACCTGGGTGTTTGGTGGGGCCGGGCCAACGAGGGATTGCCCTTGCCGCTCGGCGGGAACGTCATTCATAAACGCATCAATCCGGTGGATCGCCGCATGATTTCCGCCGTGCTCACCGCCAGCATCCAATACAGCCTGGACCATCGGTCGGAGGCCGTGCGGCACGCGCTGCCGTTCGCCCGCAACATGGGTCTGGCCCTGGCAGACCGGTTCGTGGGCATGTACGTCGCTTCCTCGGGCAAGCGCACCAGCAGGGCCTGATTCCGCGGTTGCCGGAGCTGGAGTTTGTGCGTTGAGGGGCGGCGGATGAGGATCGTCGAGTGGTCCGCCACGGTCACAGACCGCCGCTCCAGGTCAATAGCGGTAGTGCTCCGGCTTGTAGGGGCCGTCCACGGACACGCCCAGGTAGTCGGCCTGCTTCTTTGAGAGCTTGGTCAGCTTCACGCCGATGCGCTCGAGATGCAGGCGCGCGACTTCCTCGTCCAGCCTCTTGGGCAGGCGATAGACGCCCACCTTGTTGGTGTCGCGATTGGCCCAGAGGTCCAACTGCGCCAGGCATTGGTTGGTGAAGCTGTTGCTCATGACAAAGCTGGGATGGCCGGTGGCGCAGCCCAGGTTCACCAGCCGGCCTTCAGCCAGCAGGTAGATCGTGCGGCCGTTGGGCAACACATACTGGTCATACTGCGGCTTCACGTTGATTCGCTTCACGCCCTTGAGGGTGTTCAGCCGGTCCACCTGGATCTCGTTGTCGAAGTGGCCGATGTTACACACGATGGCCTGGTCCTTCATCTTCAGGATGTGGTCCAGCGTGATGACGTCGCAGTTGCCGGTGGTGGTCACGTAGAGGTCACCCTCTCCCAGCGTGTCCTCGAGGGTGGTGACCTCGAAGCCTTCCATCGCCGCCTGCAGCGCGTTGATGGGATCAATCTCGGTGACGATGACCCGGGCGCCAAAGCCGCGCAGCGAGTGGGCGCTGCCTTTCCCCACGTCCCCGTAACCGCACACGACCGCGACCTTGCCGGCGATCATGACGTCGGTGGCGCGCTTGATCCCGTCGGCCAGCGACTCGCGGCAGCCGTAGAGGTTGTCGAACTTGGACTTCGTGACCGAATCATTGACGTTGATGGCCGGGACGAGGAGTTTGCCCTGTTCGAGCATCTGGTAGAGGCGGTGCACGCCGGTGGTGGTTTCCTCGGAGACCCCTTTCCAATCCTTCACGACATTGTGCCAGAAGCCGGGACGTTCCTTGGCCACGCGCTTGAGCAGCGCCTTGATGACGGAAACCTCGTGGTTGTCGCTGGGCGTGTTGACCCAGTCGCTGCCGTTTTCCAGTTCGTAGCCTTTATGGATGAGGAGGGTGGCATCCCCCCCGTCGTCCACGATCAGTTGCGGCCCCTGCTGTCCGGGGTGGGTGAGGGCGGCCAGAGTGAAATCCCAGTATTCCTCGAGGGTCTCACCCTTGTGTGCGAAGACCGGAATGCCGGCCTGGGCGATGGCCGCGGCGGCGTGGTCCTGCGTCGAGAAAATGTTGCAGCTCGCCCAACGCACGGAGGCGCCCAGCTGCGTCAGGGTCTCGATGAGAATGGCCGTCTCGATGGTCATGTGGAGCGAGCCGGTGATGCGGACCCCCTTGAGCGGCTTTTTGGGGCCGTACTTGGCGCGAATGGCCACCAGGCCGGGCATCTCGTGCTCGGCCACCTGGATGGCCTTTCGACCGAACTCGGCAAGCGAGAGGTCTTTGACGGCGCAGTCGGCTGCCGGTTTGGCGTTGCCGTTGGATTTGGTGACGCGTGTCCGGTTGAGCGCGCGGCGTGAGGGGGAAAGTTTGATGGTTGTAGGCATGGTCTTGATTGTTTGGTGACGCGAATAGGGGTCAGCCTATGGCCTTCAGCAAGGCCGGCACCTTGTCCGTCTTCTCCCAGGTGATGTCCCTGTCGTTCTTGCCGAAGTGGCCGTAATTGGTCGTCTTCGAGTAGATCGGGCGGAGCAGGTTCAACTGGGCCACGATGTCCGCCGGCTTGAAGCTGAACACCCGCAGCACCGCCCGCAGGATGCGCGCATCGCTGACCGTGCCGGTGCCAAAGGTGTCGATGTGCACGCTCACCGGGCGGGGATGCCCGATGGCGTAGGCGAACTGCACCTCGCATTTGGCGGCGAGCTTCGCGGCGACGATGTTCTTGGCCACCCAACGGCCCATGTAGGCGGCGCTGCGGTCCACTTTCGAGGGGTCCTTGCCCGAAAACGCCCCGCCGCCATGCCGCCCCATGCCGCCGTAGGTGTCCACGATGATCTTGCGCCCGGTCAACCCGCTGTCGCCCTGCGGACCGCCCACGACGAACCGGCCGGTGGGATTGATGAGATACTCGGTCCGGGCCGTCAGCATCCGCGCGGGCAGCACTTTCTTGACGATGCTCTCGACACAGAACTTCTCGATCTCGCGATGTTCCACGTCGGCGGTGTGCTGCGTGGAGATCACCACGTTGGTGATGCGGGTGGGCTTGCCGTTGACATACTCGACCGACACTTGCGACTTCGCGTCCGGCCGCAGCCAGGCGACCTTGCCGGCCTTGCGAATCCGGGTGAGCTCGCGGCCAAGGCGGTGGGCGAACATGATCGGCGCCGGCATGAGCTCGGGGGTCTCGTTGCAGGCGTACCCGAACATGATGCCCTGATCGCCGGCCCCCTGCTCGGCGGTCTTCTTGCCCTTGGCTTTCTTGGCGTCCACGCCCTGGGCAATGTCGGGCGATTGCGTGGTCAGGTAATTGTTGATGAACACTTGGTCCGCGTGGAACACATCGTCATCGTTCACATAGCCGATGCCGCGGATGGCGTTGCGCACCACCTGGCCCACGTTGATCGCCGTGTCCAGCGGCTTGGTCGTGCCGGTGGCGCGGTCCTGGAGTTTGGGGATGGTGATCTCGCCGCCCACCACGACCAGGTTGCTCTTGACGAACGTCTCGCACGCCACCCGGCTGGTGCGGTCCACCGCCAGACAGGCGTCCAGCACTGCGTCGGAAATGGTGTCACACACTTTGTCCGGATGGCCTTCACCCACGGACTCGGAAGAAAAGATGTATCGGTCGCTCATGTGATTTTGTTTGCTTTCAATCGACGTATTAACGTATCCGGATGGGATGATAGAAGGCATTCCTACTGAGTCAAATGGAAAGTTCGACGCTGGGCCGCAGGTTGGACAGCGTGGCCCGCTTGCGGCGGCGGCTCCCCACCTGGAGCTTCACCACCGGGGTCAGGAGCGCCCCAGCCTGCGCCGCTGCGCCAACGGGGCGCTTGAAGGATCGGGTGGATTTTGCAATGGTCGCGGTCGGCCGATCTGACTCATGTCCTCCACCATCAAAGCCTTTCGTGTCCTGTCCGATCCCACCCGCTTGCGCCTGATGGCGCTGCTGGCTGGGGACGAGTTGTCCGTGCATGAACTTCAGGAGATCACCCGCATGGGGCAGTCCCGCATTTCCACTCACCTCGGATTGTTGCAGGAAACCGGATTGGTATCGTGTCGGCGGGAGGGGAAGCGATCCTATTACCGGCTCGTGTCCCAGTCCAAGGGGGTTTTGGCGGACGTGTTGACGGTTTCGTTGCGCGCGGCCGAGGAGTTGCCGGAACAGTCTGATGACGCCGTCAACCTGCGGCGCGTCCTGCGTCGGCGCCAGGAACAGGCCGAGGTGCTCTTCAACCAGGTGGCGGGTCGTTTCGACCGGGTCTATGGTCCGGGCCGGTCCTGGCAGGCCTTCGGGCATCTGTTGTTGCGGATCCTGCCGCCCCTCGAGGTCGCCGACCTGGGGGCGGGGGAGGGGTTGTTGAGCGAATTGCTGGCGCGCCGGTGCAAGCGGGTCATCGCGGTGGACAACTCGGAAAAGATCGTTGCCTTCGGCGCCCGCAAGGCGAAGAAGAACGGACTCAAGAACCTGGAGTTCCGGCTGGGCGACCTGCAGGATCCGCCCCTGGAGCCTGGCAGTGTGGACCTCGTGATCCTGAGCCAGGCGCTGCATCACGCCCAAGATCCCGCCAAGGCCCTGACGGCGGCTTATCGGGTGTTGCGTCCCGGCGGCAGCGTGATGATCCTCGATTTGCTCAAGCATCGGTTCGAGCAGGCGCATGAACTGTATGGGGACCGCTGGCTGGGGTTTTCGGAGGGCGAATTGCAACGGTGGTTGGAAACCGCCGGCTACAAGCAGGTCGAGATCACGATCGTGGCCCGGGAGGAGGAACCTCCGCACTTTCAGACCCTCCTGGCCGGCGGCCAGAAGCCGGCACGCTGACGGCTCCGAACCGCCATCGCGTGTCGAGTTGACCAGCGCCCCAGTCATGCCGGACAGCAGGGCTGGTTGACGTCACAGCGAACTTGCCAAGGCTGCCGCTTCGTGCTGGCATGGGGCGGGTCGAGTTGGGGTTGCAAACGAATGGATACGACACTACGCGTCAATCACTTGAGGGTGGAATACCCCGCGCCGTCCGAGCCCGGTGGGGTCAAACTGGCCGTCAACGACCTGTCCTTCGAGGTTCGCCGGGGAGAGGTCTTCGGCTTTCTGGGACCCAACGGCGCCGGCAAAACCACCACCATGAACGTCCTGCTGGGTTATGTGAACGCCACCGGCGGCTCGGCGGAGTTGTTCGGCGTGGACGTCCGGCAGCCCATCGCCCGGCAACGCATTGGTTACCTGCCCGAGCTGACCTATTATTACCGGTTCCTGACAGCGGAGGAACTGCTCCGGTTCTACGCCCGGATTTTCGGGTTGAACCATCACACCGCCAGCCGGCGCATCGATGAACTGCTCAAGCTGGTGGAACTCGACGGCGTGCGGCGCCGTCCGATCCGCACCTATTCCAAGGGCATGCAACAGCGGGTGGGGTTGGCGCAGGCGTTGATCAACGATCCGGACCTGCTGCTGCTCGATGAACCGACCAGCGGGCTGGACCCCATCGGGCGGATGAAGGTGCGGGAGATCATCCAGCGGTTGCAACAACAGGGCAAGACGGTGTTCTTCTCGTCGCACGAGCTGGGTGAGGTGGAGACGGTGTGCAACCGCGTGGCCATCCTGCACCAGGGTTGCGTGCAGGAGCAGGGGCACGTCTCAGACCTGGTTGCGAAGTACCAGTGCGATCTCGAGCAGGTCTTTCTGAAAGTCGTCGGCTACCCATCCCCGCCCCGCCATGAATAGAGTGTTTGCCGTCGCCGCGGTGGTCATCCGGGAACTGATCCGGCGCAAGGATTTCTACGTGCTGTTCGTGCTCACGGCGGCGATCACGCTGCTGATGGGCAGCATCACCTTCTTCAACGAGGACGACATTGCGCGGTATGTGAAGGAGATCTGCCTGTTGTTGATCTGGCTGGCGACCCTGGTGATCGCCGTGACCACCGCGGGCCGGCAGTTGCCGGCGGAGAAGGAGTCGCGCACCATCTTTCCCCTGCTCGCCAAGCCGATTTCGCGCACGGAGGTGTTGGCGGGGAAGTTCCTGGGCTGCTGGCTGGCGGTGGGCATCACCTTGATCGTCTTCTACCTCTTCTTCGGGGTGATCAGCCTGGCGCGCGAGCACGAGTTGCCGCTGGTCAATTACCTGCAAGCCGTCTGGCTGCACTGGCTCATGCTGGGCATCGTGGCGGCCCTGGCCCTCCTGGGCTCGTTGTTGATGACCCCGGCGGCCAACCTGTCCATCGTGATCCTCGCCGTCATCGGCATCTGGACCGTGGGCGAGTTCCTCAACCGCGTCGCGGCCAAGGCGGGCGGGGTGTCGGGTTGGTTGATCTACGCCGTCTATTACGCCATCCCGCACCTCGAAATCTTCGATATCCGGGAACGGATCATCCACGGCTGGGAACCCGTGCCTTGGGGAGCCGTGATTCTGGCCAGCGGATATGCGCTGGTCTATATGGCCATGCTGCTGGCCGCGGCGGCGTTGCTGTTTCGCCGCAAACCGCTGACCTGAGCCATGCGGCGGCCCGCCCTGATTCTCCTCCTGCTCTGCGCCGGCAGCCTGGCGCTGACGGGCTGGGTCCTGCGGCAGGATGCCTTGCGCGGACGCGATCAGGCCAAGTCCGCGCTGGCGGTGTTGTTGGGCGACGGGCGCCGGCTGTTTGCCAACCATTTTCTGGCCAAGGCCGATGCCTATTTCCATCGGGGCCGATACCCCAGCCTCTTCGAGGTGGCCGAGAAGCAGGCCGGCAATCACCTGGTGGAAAGCCTCGGGTCGGAGGGCGGGGACGCGGGACACGTGCAGGGGCCGGAATGCGACCATTCCGCAGGACCCGGGGAAGAAGCGCATGCGCATGACGAAGCCTGCGAGCATGCGGAGCCGTCCGGGGGGCCGGACGACTGGATTGCCCGGCTGGCCGCCCGTTTCGAGCCCGACCGCCATGTGCACCTCGAGGGGGACGAAGACAAGGAGATGCTGCCCTGGGTGAAGCTGGCCGTGGAAATGGACCCGCACAACGTGGACGCTTACGCGGTGGGCGGATACTGGTTGCGTGAGATGGGCAAGACCCGGGAAGCGGAGGCGTTCCTGCGGGAAGCCCAGCGCAACAACCCCGACAGTTGCGAGATCTATTTCGAGCTGGGACGGCTGACTGAGCTGACCACGCAGGATTGGGGGAAGGCGGGCCGGCTGTACCGCCTGGCGCTGGTGAAGTGGCAGGCGGCCAACGCCAAGTTGGAAAAGCCGGACCTCATTGCCCTGGCCCAGATCCTGGGTCGCTCGGCCAAAGTCCACGAGGCCCAAGGTGAGTATGAAGCCGCCCTCCAGGATTACACCCTGCTCAAGCGCGTTTCGCCCAGCCCCGAGGCGGTGCAACGGCTGATCGATCAGCTTCAGAAGCGGATGGCCGAAGTCCGCAGCCCGAAGTCCGAGCGCTGAGTTTCCGGCGCCGGAGGCCTCTGGGGGCATCTGGACACTGCCCCTGGAGCGCGGCCTTCAGAACGCTTCAACCTCCGGAGGGCACGCGATGAAACGCTTGTTCTGCGGGCTTGCGAATGCTGAAGCGGCATGAATGCCGCGCCCCGGCCGGAATTGCGTTCGAGGACAGTGTCAAGAAGATGCACCCGACGTCTCTCCTCCTTTCCCCTTTTGTTTGGACCCCGTGCATGGTTAATTGCCGCCCATGAACAAGCGTGTGGCGAGGGTGCGCCGGGAGACCAAGGAAACGCGGATCCGGCTCGCCCTGAACATTGACGGCCGCGGGAAAGGTTCCGTCCAGACCGGGATTCCCTTTTTTGACCACATGCTGGTGCTCTTGGCCAGGCATGCGGTGGTGGACCTGAGTCTTCGTTGCCGGGGCGATCTGGAGGTCGATGCGCATCACACGGTCGAGGACTGCGGGTTGGCGCTCGGCCAGGCGTTCCGGGAAGCCTTGGGGGACAAGGCGGGGCTGCGGCGTTATGGCGCGGGGTTTCATCCGCGCAACCCCTTCACCGGTGAGGCCTACCTCCCGATGGACGAGTGTCTCGCGCGGTGCGTGATCGATTTCAGCGGTCGCAGCCACCTGGTCTGGCGCGGGATGAACCCGCTGCACTACAAACGCCTCAGCCGGACCGAGCGCGTCCAGGACACCTCGACAGCCTTCCGATTCGGCCTGGCGCGGGAGTTCTTCCAGGCCTTTGCCAACGAAGCGCGCTGCAATCTTCATCTTGAACTGCTGTACGGCGACGAGCCCCACCACATCGTCGAGGCCCTGTTCAAGGCCTTTGCCCGGGCGGTCGATGCGGCCTGCCAGCGGGATCCGCGCATCGCCGGACGCATCCCCAGCACCAAGGGCCGCCTGTAAGGCGGCTGAATAGGCGCCTGAACCCGCCCGTCCAATCCCATGGCGACCCCGCTCGATCACGCCAGCACCGAAGACCCGATCCTGGTTCGGGCCGCGCAAGCGGGGGAGGAGGCGGCGTTCGAGGAGCTGGTGGCGCGGCATCGGGACCGGATCTATGCGCGGGCCTTCAGCGTGGTGCGCAATGAGGATGAGGCCATCGATCTTTCCCAGGAAGCGTGGGTGAAGGGCTGGCAGCGGCTGACGCAGTTTCACGGGGAGTCCAGTTTCAGCACCTGGATGACCCGCATTGTGATCAACCTCTGCCTGGACCACCTGCGCCGGCGCAAGCGGCAGCCGACCGATTCGCTGGACGCGCTGGATGAGGACTCCGGCGGGGTGGAACGCTACATGGCGCCCGTGACGGTGAATCCTACGCAGCGCCTCGAGCGCGGGGAGTTGCGGGCCCGGATCGATGCGGCCCTGGGGCAGTTGTCGGACGCCCACCGCACCGTGCTGGTGCTGCACGAGTTTGAAGAGATGGAATACAAGCAGATCGCGGAAACCATGGGGTGCTCGATCGGGACGGTGATGTCCCGGCTGTTTTACGCCCGCCGCCGGCTGGCAGCGTTGCTGGCCGATCTGCGCGGGGAGGAAAGGTCATCATGAAGGAGCAGGAACAGGATCTGGTGCTCAAGGTGCAGGCCTTCGTGGACGGCGAGTTGCCCGAGCCGGAGCAGGCCGGGATCGCCGCTTTGATCGCCCGGGACGCCGACGTGGCGGCGCTGGTCAAGGAGCTCAAGCAGACCCGCCAGGCGCTGGCCGGATATGACGAGGCGGTGGCGCTGCCCGAGTCCCGCGAGTTCTATTGGTCCCGCATCCAACGCGAGCTGGCGCGATTTCCGCGTGAGCAGCCCGAGCCGGTCCGGGGTTCCCTGGGGGCGTTGCTCCTGCGCTGGCTTCTTCCGGCCACGTGCGTGGCGGCGCTGGTGGCGGTGGGCTTCCTGTTTCTCCAGAGCCCCTGGAGCGCTGGTGGCGAAGTCACCTGGCAGGCTGCCAACGACAACGTGAACGCGTTCACCTACCGCGATTACGAGGAAGGGCTGACCGTGATGTGGCTCTCCTATCCCTCCGACAACACGGTTGCGGATTCCGCGGAAGCTGCCACCCTGAACTGAAAGTATGATGCTCATGCATGTTCGCCACGCGGTCCTGCTCGGACTGGCGGCCTTGGTTTGTGGGGTGGGGGCGGTGGTGGCCAGCGAGGATGGCCAGCGGTTTGAGGCCACCCTGGTCTGGGGAACCAACGACGCCGAACTACCCGGTTCCGCCCTCAAACCGGTTCCGCCGCCGGTGGCCCGCAAACTGGCCAAGCTCCCCTTCAAGTGGGCCCATTACTACGCTGTCGAATGCAAGGAATTCGCCTTGGACAAAGGCCAGCGCACCAAGGTGCAGATGAGCAGGGAATGCGAGATCACGGTGAAGGCCGTGGACGACGAAACCGTGGAACTGGCCCTGCGGGGACAGGGACAACCGGTTGGCAAAGTCACTCAGAAGCTGGTGGGCGATGAACTGCTGGTGACCGGCGGCAATGCCGAGAATTTCACCGCTTGGTTCGTGGTCCTGCGCCGGCTGCAATAGCGGCTGCGCCACGGCTTGGGCGCCGGAGCTCCGGACCCACCCACCCCCCGGCAGGATGAACCGGATTGACAGGATCAGGATACAGATCGTGCCCGTGGTTCCCTCCCTGAACCGCCCGGTGGGGGCCAGACACCACGGAAGATGCGGCTGAAATACATCGGGTCGGGATACCCCACCTGCTCGCCGATGGCGGCGATGGTCGGACTGTGAATGGCGCAGGCCCGGGCCTTGAGCCGGTCGGGCATGTGCTTGGCCTGGAAGGCCAGCCAGATGGTGTCCACCGGCGTCCG
>JALOTZ010000044.1 GCA_025457615.1 Verrucomicrobiota bacterium | reverse complement strand
AATCCTCGCGCAACGCCGAGCCGAACAGCTCCAAACGAGAGACCCCGCGCTCACGGCAGAACCGGGCCACGCGCTCCGCATTGACCTGCAATTTCATGGTGGTTTCCTGCCATCCGGGCTGGAGCCTGACAAAGCGGGTTTCCAACTCTCGGGCGCGATGACCTCAGTCACCAAGCGAAATCGCCCGGGTCAAGACTATGGTCTGACCCTGAGTAGGAAAATTTTCCGAAGCAGGATTTCGCGCACTGAACCCCCACACCGTAGCCGCCGGAAGTCAGTCGGCGCCGGAATCGCGAACTGGACGCCGCCCTCAAACCAGACGAATCAGCCGTGATCCTTGTGGCCACTGGAATTAGACTCGACAACCCAAACCCGTAGCGCGGAGAGTTCCGGTGAGCATTCTCGGATGCGGCTCGCATGACGAACGCCCCCTTGCCCACGGCCAGACCGATCGATGGTGTCGAGCCGGGATTCCCCCCCGGTTTGCCCAACGCTTTTCGCTTCGCGGCGTTCAACGCCCTGTCCTTCCAGATGGTGTTGGGCAGTCCGATGATACTTTACGCCAAGTCACTAGGCGCCAGCGCCACGGTCATCGGCCTCGTCGCGGGAATGATGCCCCTGCTGGTCATCTTTCAGATCCCCGCCGCCAGCCATATCGGCCGGATTGGCTATCGGCGTTTTGTCGTGGCCGGCTGGAGCACCCGGGTGGGGTTCATCTTCGGCATGGCCCTGCTGCCGTGGACGGAAGCCTTCCTTGACGCGCAAACCCGGTTGGCGCTGCTCCTTGCCCTGCTCTTCTGCTTCAACCTTTCGCGCGGCATCTCCAGCTCGGCGTGGCTGCCCTGGATCACATCGCTCGTGCCCCCAGCCATTCGCGGACGCTACCTGGCCAGAGACGCCGGGGTGGCCAACCTGGCCAGCTTCGCCGCTTTTGTCATGGCTGGAGGCGCACTGGCCGGTGAAACGCGTCCGTGGCAATTCAGTCTGATCTTCGCCTTCAGCGCCCTCACGGGGGCGGTGAGCCTGACCTTTCTCAATCGCATCCCTGACATGCCGGCGCCAGACGAACCCCGCCGGTCCACCCTGAACGTGCCCTGGCTTGAGATGGCGCGGTATGCGCCCTTCCGCAAACTGCTCCGCGCGGTGGTCGCCTTCTCCATCGCCTATGGCGGGCTCACGGCATTCAGCGTTTCGTTTCTGAAAGTCTCGATCGGCATGAACGAAGGGACCATTCTCTTCGTCACCTCGGTCGCCTTTCTGGGCGGCGTCGCCAGTCTTTGGTTCCTGGGGCCACGCCTCGACCAGATGGGCAGCCGTCCGGTGCTCGGCCTGGTCTGCGCCTTGTGGGGAGTGGTGTTGACGGGCTGGATGGCCATCGCCGGGCGGCTGGTGCCGCCCCATCTGACGCTCCTGCTTGCGCTCCAGTTCCTGATGGGCCTGCTGGCCGCCCTCACCAACATGGCCAACAACCGACACGCCATGGCGGTCATCCCCACCATGGGCCGCAACCATTTCTTCGCCATCTACTCGGTTGTCAGCAACGTCACCCTTGGACTGGCCCCGATTGGGTGGGGGTTGCTCATGGACGTCTTTGGCGCCCGCGCGCCGCTGTGGCTCGGGTTGGAATGGAACCCTTACACGCTCTTCTTCGCCGCCTCCTTGATCGCGTTCGCGGCGACCGGCATTCTGGTGCGCCGACTCGACGAGCCCGGCGCGGTGGGGATGGACCAATTGCTGCGGGACGTGCTGATCGAATCGCCCCAACGTTTCTGGCTGCGCTTCTGGCCCCGCAGTTGAGCCCTCCATTGACCTTCTTCCGACTGATGACATCCACGAACACTGCCCGGGCCGCTGCCGGGAGCAGAAACCGCCCCCCCTCCGGTCCCCAGGTGGCGCCTGATTCAGGTGGCACCCCGCCGCTTAAATCAAAACTGGCCGCAAGGGTTACCCTGATTCCCTAAACCCCCACGGCCAAGAGTCGGTACACACAACGGTGTGCCGATCTCACCAATAATACGTGCCGCGCGCGGAAATCTTTCACGAAATTTTCAAAAATCTGCTTCGATGGCGGGCGCACACGTGTCGGTGCCGGCAATTAACGTCCGGGAAGCGTGTCCACCCTCGGGACCCGTTCCCAGGTGGTGACGTCCCAAACCTCCAGCGCGTCCGCCCGCGCGGCCACCAGGTAACGGTTGTCCGGGGTGAAGGCGACGGCGGTGTAACACGAGCCCGGCAGGACTTGTATCCGTTGTGAGAGGTCAATGGACCATACCTCCAACCGGCCACCGGGCAACCGTTTCACTGAGAGGGGGCAGGCATCCGGACCGAAGCACTGCAGGGGGGTCACTGGAGCTGCCCCGGCCAGGCTGGATTGGGGCGGCTTGGGGTCCGCGTTGACCCACAGACGCATGACGCCGGCACCGATCACCAATTCCAAGGCGAGAATTCCTGTCAGCAGGCTGGCGAAGGGATTCCTGCGGATGCAGCCGGCTGCCCGTTCGAAGGGCGTGACCGGCCTGGCGCGGATCGGTTGATAACCCAGCCATCGCTCCAGGTCCGCCGCCACCGCCTCAGCCGATTCATACCGTCGAGTCGGATCTTTTCGGAGGCAAGTCAGGCAGACGGTGGAAAGGTCGCCATCCACCTGGGGGTTCAGTGCCTGGGGAAGGATGGGCTCGGTTTCCAACACCTGGCGGGCAGTCGTCAACGGGTTGTCGCCTGCAAACGGTGGACGTCCGGTCAGCAACTCGTAGAGAACCGCGCCCAGTCCGTAGACGTCCGAGGCCGGCGTCGCCCGGGCGCGACCGTCGAGTTGTTCTGGTGACGCGTACTGGGGGGTTCCCATCGTGCGATGACTTCCGGTGAGCGACGCGCGCCCGTCACACTTGGCCAGCCCGAAGTCGGTCAGATAAGACGCGCCGTGTGTGTCCACCAGGATGTTGCCCGGCTTGAGGTCCCGATGCAGCACGCCCTGCTGGTGAGCATAATGCACGGCGTGCGCCAGGCTGATCATCCAGACAGCCGCTTGCCGCAGCCACCGGGTGTCGCGCTCGGCGCAATCCGCACACAACACCGCCAGGGTGCTTCCCCGCACCAGTTGCATGCTCAAGAAGCAGAGATCCCCGCTGCGTCCAACCTCATGCACCCGGACGATGTTCGGGTGCGCCAACTGGGCCAGGGCCTGCGCCTCGGTCTGGAATCGTCGCAGATCCGATAGCGAGGCTCGGGCTCCGGATTGCAAGATCTTCAATGCGACCATCCGGCGGTGGCGCGGATCCCAGGCTTGGAACACGATGCCCATGCCGCCCCGCCCGAGTTCCTTGACCAGTTTGTAGGGCCCCAAGCGTCCGCCGACCAGGCAGGGAAGGGGCTGACCACCGGGATACAGGGCAAACCCACCGTGACCCGTTCCATCCCTGAAAGGGTGGGACCCTGCTGAAGGCACGGCGTGGGGTGGATCCGAGGGCTCGCGTTCCAATGCCCTCTGCCACCCGGCCACTGGGAGGTCCACGGTCAAGCTCTCGATCCTGGATTGGCAGGCAACGCAGGCGTCGAGATGACGCGTCAATTGCGCTTCAGCCTCCCGGTCCAACGTCCCCGTAAGCACCTGCCGCAGTTGCTCCTCCCTCGGACAGCCCTGTGTCATCTCGCTGGTTTGAACAGAAGATCGGTCTGTGTCTCGGCCGAGGCGACGAGTTGCCGGAGGCGGGTGAGTGAACGGCACTTCGCGATGTGCACGGCTCCCACGGTCATCCCCAACTCCAGGGCGACTTCTTGAGAGGGACGGCCCTTGCACGCCGTGGCCACAAACGCTCTCCAGGTGCGCTCCGTGACCTCACCTCGAAGCCGGTGGGCCGCCCAATCGAGCATTTCTTGCCGATAGTCATCCTCCCAGGAGACCAGTTGAGCCTCGAAATCCGGGGACGCAAGGCCCTCTCCCGGCGCAACCGGACGCCACGCCTCAGGACAACGCTCCAGCCGCCGGAAATGGTCCGTGAGCTTCCGACGCGTCACGGTCAGCAGCCAGCTGCGAAACTTTCCGCGGGCCGGCGTGTAATCGAACCGTCCAATGGCGGCGCAAACACTGGCAAACACTTCCTGGGTGATGTCCCAGGCGTCGGCGTCCTGGAGTTTATGGCGCCGACAGAAGCCAAGAATCAACGGAGCATAGAGTTGAACAAATCGGTTCCACGCCTCTTGATCCCCAAGATCACGCAATTGCAGCAACAGCCGCGGACTTGTTACCGGATGATGGTCTGTCATTCCCTTTTCCCAAGCCTCCGCGCAAGGATTAGAAAATCCGCGGCGCGCTTTCAAGAACGAATCGCGAAAAATATCGTGGCAGACCTCATTCCGGCGATTCCACCCTTGAGATCACGCGGCCGTGGTGGAGTTGCGTTCTCAAGACCTGTCCTTGGGTGACCGCACCAGCATTCCGCAACACCTGGCCCGTGGCCGCGTCGGTGGTGATGGAATAACCGCGCGCGAGCACCTGTTCGGGGCCTAGCAGGTGCAGCCGGGCGCGCACAGCCTCGACCCGCTCCATGCGCCGCCGAAGAGACAGTGCAACCCGATCGGCCAGGCGCGACGTCTGAAGTTCCAGTCGCTCGCGAGCGGTCTGGACGATCTTTTGCGGCCGGCAACGGAGAAGGCGGTTGATCAGTTGAGCGCGGTTTAGATCCGTCCGGCGAAGCGCTTCGCGCATGCACCGGTTGACATCCGAGCACAGATCATCAAGCCGCTGGGAGGTCTCATTCAGCCGGCGGCACGGGTGTGCGCGGCCCAGGCGTCCGGCCAGACGCTCCAGTTTGTCGCGTGCTTCTTCAACGGCCTTCAGCCCAGACGCCCTCAGCCGGTCTGGGGCTTCGCGGATGAACGCGTTCGCTACAAAAACCCCTTCGGTCAGAATCTCCGCCGCGGCGCTCGGGGTCGCTGCCCTCAAATCCGCCACGAAATCGCTGATGGTGAAATCGATCTCGTGCCCGATGGCCGAGATGACGGGCAGGCTCGAAGCACCGATGGCCCGGGCCACCTCCTCCTCGTTGAAGGCCCACAGGTCTTCGAGGGATCCTCCACCCCGCGTGACCAGGATGGCTGCAACAGTCTGGGGGCCCGGCTCGGCACCCGCGCCGGCTTGGGTGGAGGCGAATTCGTTGAGCAACCGGATGGCTGCCGCGATCTCCGCCGCCGCGCCCGCTCCTTGCACGCGACAAGGCGCCAAAATCAGGCGGAGTGCCGGGTTGCGCCGCTGCACCACATGCAGCACGTCCCGCAAGGCCGCACCGGTCGGCGAACTGACAATCCCGATGCATGGCGGGTACCGTGGAATGGGCCGCTTTCGCTCGGGCGCAAACCAGCCTTCCGCCGCCAGTCGGGCTTTGAGCCTCTCGAAAGCCGCCTGCAGCGCCCCCAGCCCCTGGACTTCCACCTGCCGGATGATGATCTGATACTGGCCCCGGGCCTCATACACCGTGAGGTCGCCTTGGAGAATGACTTTCTGCCCGTCCTCGATCAAAGCCCGGTTCGTCACCCGCTCGCCACGGAACAGGACGCACGCGACCTGGGAAGCCGCATCCTTGAGCGTGAAGTAAATGTGTCCGGAGGTCTGCTGTCTGAGGTTGGTGATTTCCCCTGTGACCCAGAGGGTGCCGAGGTGTTGCTCCAGCAACCCCTTGACCCGGGTGGTCAGTTCGCTGACGGTGAGAACGTGGCGCGTCTGCTCCGGCGAAAACAGTTCGCCAAAGTCCCATTGAGAGTTGGAGCGCCGCGGCATGAGACTGGCCTATGAGCCGCCCGATCGGTCGGCTCGGTTGGAAGCCGGGACCGGCTCCGACACCCGCTGGATGGAAGCGGCTTTGCCGGTGGAGTCGTCCACCTCCACCAGGGCCCCCTGCAACAGCACGCGCTCCTTGGCCACCGCAAACCGCTGGGGCGTGTTGGTCAGGAAGCGGGCAATGATCGGCTCGATCTCCCGGCCCAGCACACTCTCGTGCGGCCCGGTGAACCCGGCATCGCAAAGGAAAGCCGTGCCGCCCGGGAAGATCTGCTCATCGGCGGTCTGGACATGCGTGTGCGTGCCAATCACGGCGCTGACTTTGCCGTCCAGCATCCGCGCCAGGGCAATCTTCTCGGAGGTCGCCTCGGCATGCATGTCCACCAACACGATGGGCGTCTCGGCACGGCACCGCTCCACCGCTGCAAGCACCGCATGAAAAGGGTTGTCCAGGTCGGGCATGAAGGTGCGACCTTGAACATTGAGAATGGCCACCGGCGGCTTGCCTGGAGGTCGGAAGATCGTGCTCCCCTGCCCCAGCGTCCCGGGCGGGTAGTTCAGCGGCCGCACGAATCGGGATTCGCTCTCCAACAACTGAACCACCTCCTTCTGATCCCACAGGTGGTCGCCGCTGGTGATCACATCCACGCCCGCCTCGAAAATCTCCTGCGCCGTGCCGGGGGTGATCCCCGATCCCCCGGCGGAATTCTCCCCGTTGGCGATGACGCAATCCAAGGACAGGCGATCCCGCATTCCGGGCAGCAACGTCTGAAGCGCGCGCCGGCCCGGCTGTCCAACCACGTCGCCGATGAACAGGATTCGCATGCGCCAAGGCTAGGACCACGGCACGGACCTGTCGAGCGGCAGGAAGCCTGGAACCGGGATGGATTCCATCGCCGGAATTCTCGTTGCTTCAGGCCGGGGCCGACGCCAGTATGCTGGCATGCAATCGGTTTTCACAGGCCCGGTCTATGTGGTCAAAGACAACATTGACACTGACCAGATCATTCCGGCGCAGTTTCTCAACCTCGTGCCCACGATTCCCGAGGAATATGAGAAACTCGGCAGCTACGCCCTCTGGGGGTTGCCCGAGTCAAGTTACCCGACGCGATTCATCCAGGAGGGACAGCTCGACAGCCAGTATCCCATCGTTGTCGCCGGACGCAATTTCGGCTGTGGCAGCTCGCGCGAACACGCCCCCATCGCCTTGGGATCCGCCCAATGCCGGGTCGTCCTGGCCGAGAGTTTCGCCCGCATCTTCTTCCGCAACTGTGTCTCCACCGGGGAACTTTATCCCTGCGAATGCGAGGAGCGACTGTGTGACGCACTGACGACCGGGGACGTGGTCACCGTGGACCTGGATGCATGCACGGTGACGGTGAAAGGCACCGGCAAGGTGTACAAGTTCAAACCCCTGGGCGACGTGCGTCCGGTGGTGGACGCTGGCGGCTTGTTCAATTACGCCCGCCAGTCGGGAATGATCCCAGCCTGAGCCCCGGGTGAACGGGCGTTCCACCCCAACCACGTGGCATGCCGCCCCCGCAACTGCTCCCGCACCCCCGCCACCTCCGGCAAGAACCCGGAGTCTGCCGCCTTCCCGAGGGGGCTGCGGTCGAAACCGACCCGCGTTTGCCGGTGGCTGAGGGTCATCGACTCCTCCAGCGCCTGAACGCTGCGATTGCTGGGGCATCAACGGCCTCGCACCGCAGGAGCCGACGTGAGGAGGCTGCCATTCGCCACCAAACCGAGAAGAGCCTTCTCACGTCGGCTCCAGCGTGGTTCATCCAGGGTTTGCCGACTCGAGATCCGGGTCCTCGCGCCCGAATCTCATTTCGCCACCATGCCCAGCGATGGGCGGGGGCGGCCTCTGACTCCGAGGAGATCTATCGACTGGCCATCCGACCCAACGAGATTTGCGTTGAATACCGGGCGCTGCCCGGACTGCGCGCGGCGGCAGCCACCCTGTGTCAGTTGCTCCGACAGTATGGCCGTTCCCTGCCCTGTCTCAGCATTCGAGACTGGCCTGATTTTCCACGTCGCGGGGTGATGCTTGATGTTTCGCGGGGACGCGTCCCGAAACTCGAAACGCTCAAGCAATTGGCGACCGATCTGGCCGGCTTCAAGGTCAATGAACTTCAGCTCTACGTTGAACACACGTTTGCCTACCGCGGGCATCGCGAGGTGTGGCGGGATTGGGGTGCGCTAACGGGGGCCGACCTGCGGAAACTTGACGCGCACTGCCGCTCCGTGGGCATTGACCTGGTGCCCACTCAGAATTCGTTTGGCCACCTGCGGTATTTCCTGGAACACGAAAGCCTCAAACCTCTGGCGGAGATCCAGGAGCCCTACCCGAGTCCGGATGGCACCTTCCTGCGCTATCCCTCCACGCTCGCCCCGAATCATCGCGGCACCCTGCCATTCCTGCGGGGTCTCTATGATGAATTGCTGCCGAACTTCAGCAGCTCATTCTTCAATGTGGGTTGCGACGAAACCTGGGACCTCGGGCGTGGCCAATCCCGGACCCTGTGCCGACGAAAGGGACAGGGACGAGTCTATCTGGACTTTCTTCTGCAAATCCATCGCGAGGTGCGCAAGCGGGGCAAACGGATGATGTTCTGGGGCGACATCATCCTGAAGTATCCGGCGCTGATCCGACACCTGCCCCAGGACGTGATCGCGCTGAACTGGGGCTATGAAGCGGACCACCCCTTCGATCACGAGGCGCGATTGTTTGCGCGGGCCGGCATCCCCTTCTACGTCTGTCCCGGCACCTCCACCTGGCAGACCATGATCGGACGCAACGACAACGCGCTGGCCAATCTCGCGAGAGCCGCCCGCGCCGGACAGCGCCACGGCGCCATCGGCTACTTGATCACCGACTGGGGTGACGGAGGACATCCGCAACCCTTGGCGGTCAGTTATCCGGCCTACCTGGCAGGTGCAGCGCTGGCTTGGTGCCGTCGGAGATTCAACGCGCGCCAACTCGCCCCGGTGCTGAGCCGGGACGTGTTTTGCGATCCCACACACCGCGCCGCCGTGGCGGTCCTGCGCCTGGGGCTGGCCCATCGACGGTTTGGCTGCACCGAACCGAACGCCACCCCCTTCGGCGCCACCCTGGCCGCACCTCCTCCCGGGCGACGGGAATTGTTTTGTCGAAATGGACTGAAGTACTACGCCCGGCTCAAAGCCCAGAGCATTCGTGCTGCCGGGGAAGCCGTCGCCCGGGAACGCCAACGGCTGAAGGGCTCCGCCCCGCGCACCGCGGCGGGTCGAATCCTGGTTGCGGAACTTGATCTGGCTGCGCGGATGGCCGGGGAATCCTGCCGCTACCTGCGCTGGCAGCAGGCGCTGGCCGCAAATCAACCAGCCGAGGCGCGCACGCTGGCCGCCGCAGGCATCCGGAGCCTGGTTCGACTTCAGCGGGACTTTGTGAAGTACTGGCCGCATCGCAACAAGGGCACACCCGCCAAGTGCACCCCCTTCCTCGATTGGCGCCTTCAAGATTATCGGATGGGGCGTCTGGAGCTTGGACAGGGGAAGGCTTTGCCGGTATAAGACGTTCATCATGTCACTGGCTGACGAACGGCGTGAGTATGAGTCCGGAACCCTGGACCGGGGCGCTATGCTTGCCGACCCCCTGGCCCAGTTTGAACAGTGGTATGCCCACGCCAGTCATCAGAAGGGTGGTCGTTTCCGACGGTTTGGCATCGGCCTCTACAAGGCCTTCGCCCAACTCTTCGGCGCCACGCCGCTGGAACCCAACGCCATGGTGCTGTCCACTGTCAGCGCGGAAGGGCAGCCGTCTGCCCGCACCGTCCTGCTGAAGGGCCTTGATCAACGCGGGTTCGCCTTCTTCACCAACTACAAGAGCCGTAAAGGCCGTGAGCTGGAGGACAACCCTAACGCCGCTTTGGTGTTCTACTGGCCGGAGCTGGAACGACAAGTCTGTGTCGCCGGCCGGGTCACTCGTCTGCCCAAAGAGGAATCCGAGGCCTACTTCCATTCACGCCCGCGGGGCAGCCAGATCGGCGCCTGGGCTTCGGCGCAAAGCTCGGTCGTCGCCAGCCGCAAGGAGCTCGAGGCGGCCGTGAAGCGGCTGGAGGTCGAATACGCCGGGCGCCCAATCCCGCGTCCGCCCTTCTGGGGCGGGTACCTGCTGTCGCCCAGCCGGATTGAATTCTGGCAGGGCCGGGCCAGCCGGCTCCATGACCGGTTTGAGTTCGGGCGCCAGCCCGACGGTTCGTGGAGCCTCCAACGTCTGAGCCCCTAGTCGGGAGGGAGTTCAACGCCAGGGCGCCAGGCGGCAAGGACGCCAAGTGCAGGATAATCTTGAGCTCGCCTTGCAGTGCGGGCAGGCAGTCCTCGCCCAACCGTTTCGCCCGGAACGGACAGCAGCGATTCCCAAACCCATTCGGCTTCGCCGGTTTGCGTTGGAGCTCCTCCGCATCGGTCTGGCTTGGCCAACCGAACCCTGGACGAGTCTCTCATCCCTCAGGCCCAGGGCATTTGCTTTTTCCCCTCCGGGTGCGAACGTGCGTTGGTCACCGGTCAAACAGACTGATCGGTGACGTACTGGAGCCAAGCGATGAAAGTGGAAGAACCTCTAAAGAAATCGCGAGGGGGGACAGCTCGTTGTGTGCTGGTGATCCTCCATGAAACGGATCAAGCGCTGATGCATGCCCGGACGTTGTGCGATCACCTGATGGGGGAACTTTGGGCGGAAGTGGACCTTGATCTCCACCAATGGCCGTTTGACCGGCTGTGGGAGCAAGCCACGTCCGAGGAGGCCGCCTCGAAGGCCGCGGTGGCAGACCTGGTGGTGGTGGCCGCCGCCCCGGAAGGCGAGTTCGCGCCGGAATTCGTCGAATGGACCGAGCGACTGGTGGGCCTGCGTCAACACCATGAAGGCGCCCTGGTGGGATTGTTCGCCCCCGTGGATGAAGCGGCGCCAGGCGTTTCCTCCTCGCGCGATGTGCATCTGCACCGCGTGGCGTTGCGCGCGGGCATGGATTATCTGAAACACCTGCCGGACCATCCGTCCCACGGGATTCCCGACCTGAACGAGTGGTGCTCTTCCCGGGCGACGAAGTTCACCGGAACCCTGGATCAGATCATCCGCACTGAGCCGCTGGCGTAAAGCGCTGCCGCGAAGGCGGGAACGCAGGGGACGAATGAGTGGTGAGCCAACAGGTGTAGCCCAGGCGAGAGGGGAGAATGTGTGCGCCAATCCTCAGCGAGTGAATCGGTTTCTTCGCTGACATCCGGGTATGTCCCTGTTCAATCTGCAATCTGCCTTCCGCCTCACCCCTCTCCCCCCGCCGCGTCTTCCTGCTGCTCGCTGATGACCGGCGCGATGGCCTGCAATCGATCCCCTTCCTCGAGGTTCACCAAACGCACCCCCATGGTGTTGCGTCCGGCCTCCCGGATGTCCCTCACGAACGTCCGCACCATCTGGCCCTGGTTGGTGATCAGCATGATCTCGTCGGCCTCACGCACGGTCAGCGCGCCGATCACGGCGCCGGTCTTTTCACCGGTCTTCATGGTGATGATGCCTTTGCCGCCGCGCGACTGGACACGGTATTCATCGAACGCCGTGCGTTTGCCCACTCCGTTTTCACCGGCCACCAGGAGCGTGGTGTCCGGCACCACCACCGCGCAGGCCACGACCTGGTCCTCCTTCTCGACATTGATCCCGCGCACCCCGGCCGCCGGGCGTCCCATCGGACGCGCATCCGATTCGTGGAAGCGTATGCTCATGCCGTCGCGCGTGATCAACACCACATCGTCCGCACCCGAGGTGAGCTTGACGGAAATCAGCGCGTCGGATTCATCAATGCCGATGGCGATGATCCCCCCCTTGCGCACGTTGGCAAAGTCGCTCAACGCAGTCTTCTTGACGGTCCCCTGCCGCGTCGCGAACAAGAGGTAGCCGGGTTGTGCCCAGGTGATGTCCTCCCGGTTGTCATCGGTCTTGGACTGGACCCGGATGAGGGCGGCGATGGATTCCCCGGGCTTGAGCTCGAGCAGATTGGCGATGCTGCGCCCCTTTGCGGCCCGACCCATGTCCGGGACCTCGTGCACCCGCTCGACATACACCCGGCCGGTGTTGGTGAAGAACATCAGATAGTCATGCGTGCTGGCGGTGAACAGGTGCTCGATGAAGTCGCGATCCTCCTCGGTGGCACCCTCCCGGGTGGTCATGCCGATCACCCCCTTGCCGCCCCGACGCTGGGCCCGGTAGGAACTCACGTTTGTGCGCTTGAGCAACCCATTGTGCGTCAACGTGATGATGACCCCCTCGTTGGCGATCAGGTCCTCGATGGCGATCTCCCCCTCATCCGGCACGATCTCGGTCCGGCGCGGGGTGGCGTACCTGGCTTTGATGTCCTGCAACTCCTGCTTGATGATCGCCATCACGCGAGCCTCCCGGGCCAGGATGTCGAGCAGGTCCTTGATGGTTTCCAGCAAGCCCTTGTACTCGCGATCCACCTTGTCGATTTCCATCCCGGTGAGCTGGTAGAGTCTCAATTCCAGAATGGCGTCCACCTGACGCTCGGTCAGGCTGTAACGCCCCCCGGTGATCCGGCTCTCGTTGCGGATGAGAATTCCCCAGTGCTCGACCTGGGCCCGGGACCACTCGAACGCCAGCAATTTCACACGGGCTTCCTCGCGGTTCTTGCTGGAGCGGATGATGTGAATGAACTCGTCCAGGTTGGCCAGCGCAATCAGGTACCCCTCGAGCAGCTCCGCCCGCTCCTCCGCCTTCTTCAATTCATATCGCGTGCGGCGCAGCACCACCTCCCGCCGATGTTCGATGTAACATTGAATCAGTTCCTTGAGATTGAGCGTCTTGGGCCGGCCATGGTCGATGGCCAGGCTGTTGACGCTGAAGGTGACCTCCAACTGACTGTGTTTGTAGAGGTTGTTGATCACCACCTTCGGCACGCCCTCGCGCTTGAGTTCCATCACCAGCCGGCAATGCTCATCCGACTCGTTGCGCATGGCGCTGATCTCGGTGATGATCTTCTCGTTGACCAGCTCGGCAATCCGCTGTTCCAGCGCCGCCCGGTTGACGTTGAAGGGAATCTCGGTGATGACCAATTGCTCCCGGTTGCCCTTCATTTCCTCCACCCCCACTCGGCCGCGCAGCTTGATGCTGCCCCGGCCGGTCTCGAAGTAGTTGCGGATGCCTTCCACGCCGCAAATGACGCCGCCGGTGGGGAAGTCCGGTCCCTTGATGTGCTTCATCAAGGCCGCCGTGGTGATCCCGGGATTCTCGATCTGCGCGCAGACGCCGTCCACGATTTCGCCCAGGTTGTGGGGCGGCATGTTGGTGGCCATGCCGACGGCGATGCCCGTGCCGCCGTTGACCAGCAGGTTGGGGAAGGCGGCCGGAAACACGGCCGGTTCGGTCAGGCGCTCGTCGTAGTTGGGAACAAAATCCACCGTGTCCTTCTCCATGTCGGACATCAGCAGCGCTCCGAGCGGCGTCAGGCGCGCCTCGGTGTAACGCATGGCCGCCGGGGGGTCGTCCTCCACGGATCCAAAGTTACCCTTGCCATCCACCAGGCGCTCGCGCATCGCCCAGGGTTGGGCCAGGTGAACCAGCGTGGGATAAATGACGGCCTCGCCGTGCGGATGGTAGTTGCCCGAGGTGTCGCCGCAGATCTTGGCGCACTTCATGTGCTTGCGCCCGGGGAACAGGGACAACTGTTCCATCGCGTAGAGAATGCGGCGCTGGGAGGGTTTGAGCCCGTCCCGGACGTCCGGCAGCGCGCGCGAGATGATGACGGACATCGAGTAGTCCAGGAAGGACGCCTTGATCTCCTCGGCGACGTTGATGGCCGTGATCTTCTCCCCGGCGGTGTAGGCCGACCCGGGAGGGGGCGGCTGCGAATTGGATCCGTTTTCCTCTGCCATGATGAAGGTGATTCTAACTGCTGCTGTCCTGCGAATGGACCGGGAGCAGTGCGATCGCAAACTGCTCGCAGGCATCCCGAAGCCGGCGATCCGTCGTCGCCATGGCCCCACAATGGTTCAGATCGCACGTGGCCAGATGCAGCGCGTCCAGCGTCCGCAGGGGCACGCGGGGATGGCAGGCCTGCTGCATCCCCGCGGCCCGGTCGATCACCGCGCGATTCAAAGGGTACAACTGAATCATTTCGTCCACCACCATGGACAGGAACTTCTCGGTGGCGGACACCCGCTCCCCAGCCGACAGGTGCCCTGCCCGCTCCTTGGCGAGCAGGGCGGACCGCACTTCCGCGAGTGCCAACTCGGAGGTTTCAAAGGTTTGCCCAACGAGTTTGGCATTGAACCACTCGCTGTCGGGTTCACGAACCAACAGTTTGAGGATGATCGCTGTGTCTAAATACATGCTCACCATCCGCGCGCGTCGCGGTCTTCACGAACCACTTCCTCCGCAGACGGCCCCCGGTGAACGGGCTGCTCCAGCAAAAACGCGCTCATCCCCTGGAAAACCTTTCGCCCGGCTTGACGGGGAACGGGCGAAAGCAACGCCTTGGGCGCTCCGTCACTCGTGATCGTGACAGAAGTTCCGGACGCCACGAGATCCAGTAAAGCCGACAGTTTTGCCTTCGCCGCGCGCACCGGTATCGACAAGCCCACCCCCGGCAGCACCACAGCCTCCTTGAGCGCCGCAGGCACTGCCGATTCCCCCGACGCTTTCGGCCATCTGGTTTGTTCCTTCTTAGTAGTCACGAGGCGAATGTAGTCTCATGCAACCACAATGGTCAAGCGCTTCGTTTCTAAACATCCAAGTTCCTCACATTCAGCGCATTATCCTCAATAAATTGGCGTCGTGGCTCCACCTCATCGCCCATCAATCGGACAAACATTTCCTCCGCCTCCACGGCATCCGTGAGCTCGATCCGCAGCAGCTTGCGCTTGGCTGGGTTCATGGTGGTTTCGAACAGTTCCTTGGCGTCCATTTCGCCCAACCCTTTGAATCGGTACATCTGGATGCCCTTTTTGCCCACCGCCTTGACCCCGTCAAGGATCTCGGGAATCGAGAACAGCGGAGTGATCACCGCCTTCTCCCCCTCGCCCTCCGTCAACTCGAACAACGGCTTGTCTTGCGCAGCGTAGTGTTCGACGGACAACCCCTTCTTCGCCAGTTTCCCGAGCAGGTCGCCGCTGGCTTTGCTTTCCAGATGCAGATCCACCAGGGTGGCCCGCCGGGTCGGACCTTCCTTGCGTCGTTCGACCTCGGTGTCCGATCCAAACAGGTCGCCGTTGGCAGTCTTGAACTCCTCCAATTCGACGTGGGTGAGGAAGTAGTGAACTGATTCGTCGTTGCCCTCACGAATCTTGACCAGGTATTGCGGCAGATCGCCCTTGGCACCCCGCTTCTCGACGAAGTCGGCGAAATCCCCTCCCTGCCGCCGGATGTAGGTGGCGTGCTTGTCCAAGGATTGCAGTAGCGCGAGGATTTCCTCGAGTTGTTTCGGACTGAACTCCCGCCCATCCGCCACATTCTTCAACCGCACCTCCTCGCTGCCAATGTGCAGGAGAATATGGTTCAACTGCGCGTCGTCATCCACGTACTCGGTGCGCTTCTTGCGCGAGATCGAGTACAGGGGTGGCTGCGCGATGTAAACAAAACCCTGCTTCACCAACTGCGGCATCTGCCGGTAAAAAAAGGTCAGCAGCAACGTGCGGATGTGCGAGCCGTCCACGTCGGCATCCGTCATGATGATGATCTTGTGGTAGCGGAGCTTCTCGAGGTTGAAGGCCCCCTCCCCTTCACCATCGCCGATTCCCGTGCCGATAGCGGTGATCATGGTGCGGATTTCGTTGTTCTGCAGCACCTTGTCCAGGCGCGCCTTCTCCACATTGATGAGCTTGCCGCGGATGGGCAGGATCGCCTGGAACTTCCGGTCCCGGCCCTGCTTAGCTGAACCACCAGCCGAGTCGCCCTCGACGATGTAGAGCTCGGTGTTCTCCGGGTTGCGGTCGGAGCAGTCGGCCAGTTTGCCCGGCAGCCCGCCGCCGGTCAGCGCGGACTTCCGCACCGCCTCGCGCGCCTTGCGTGCGGCTTCGCGGGCCCGTGCTGCATTCAACCCCTTGTCAACGATCCGCCGGGCAATCGGCGGGTTCGCGTCGAAGAACGTCATCAACCCCTCGTAGCTCACGGACCCCACAATGCTCTCCACCTCGGGTGAAATGAGTTTGACCTTGGTCTGGGACTCGAACTTCGGATCACTGTGCTTGACCGAGATCACGGCGACCAGGCCCTCGCGCACGTCGTCGCCGGTGATCGGGGGGTCCTTCTCCTTCAGCAGATTGTTGGACTTGGCGTACTGATTGATGGCGCGCGTCAGCGCGCTGCGGAAACCCGACAGATGCGCGCCCCCGTCCGGGTTGTGCACCGTGTTGGTGTAGCACAACACCTGGTCGTTGTAGCTGTCGTTGTACTGCATCACCACCTCGACATGCACCTCGACGTCCTTGTCATCGATCTTGGCCTGGGACTCCTTGCGGAAAGCGATCGGTTTGGGGTGCAGGGTTTCCCGGCTCTTGTTGAGCTGCTTGACGAACTCCACAATGCCGTCCTTGTAGTAGTAACGCTCCGGTTCGGCTTCCGTCCCCCGCTCGTCCTGGAAAACGATCTCCAGCCCCGAGTTGAGAAACGCCAGTTCCCGCAGGCGCTGGCTGATCCGGTCCGCCTTGAACTCGGTGGTCTCACGGAAGATCTCCGGGTCGGGCATGAACGTGATCAGGGTCCCGGTCCCCTTGGCCTTGCCCGTCACCTCCAGCTTCCTGGTGGTCTTGCCCCGCTCGAATTCCATGTGGTGCACCAGGCCGTCCCGCAGGACGTCCACTTCGAACCATTCGGACACCGCGTTCACACACTTGGCGCCCACGCCGTGCGTGCCACCCGAGAACTTGTAGCCACCCTGTCCATACTTGCCGCCCGAGTGCAGCGTGGTCAGGACCATCTCCACCCCGGGAATCTTGTACTGGGGATGCATATCCACCGGGATGCCGCGCCCATTGTCGTGGATCGAGATCGAGCCATCGACGTGAACGGTGATTTCAATCCGGTCGCAGTACCCCGCCAGATGCTCGTCCACGGAGTTGTCGAGCACCTCGGAAACACAGTGGTGCAAAGCCCGTTCGTCCGTGCCCCCGATATACATTCCGGGCTTCTTTCGTACAGCCTCCAACCCCTCCAGTTTGCCCAGCTTGGAGGCATCGTAAGCCTGGGAAACAGCAGGCTCCGCCACCGGCTCCGGCGGTAATTCAGCAGCGTTGGTTTGTGACATGATTCGGTAATCGCCCCGGCCAAAAACTGGGAATCCCAGGGACGGAAAAGGCTAGGATTTTCGGCCCTCGGACACAATCTCTAATTGCCCCAATTCCACGCCGAAACCACAATCAATTGGGCCCGCCTTACTGCATCCATCCCAGATGTTGTGTCAGGCAGAATCAAGTCAGACCCACCGCGGTCCCATCGATCGAGACAATGCCCTGTTGATGGGCACTTGGCAGTTCGAGATGGAACCGGGGACTTTCCCCGATCACGGTCCGGCCTGGATGGCCCGGGCCTGATGCACGATTTCAAGAACATCTTCCGCCGGCAGGAGCACGCTGGCTGAACCCTTGTCCTTCATGGTGCGCCGCACGCTGATGCCCACCACCCTGCCGTCCCGGGTGAAGGTCGGACAACCCGGGACATCGCCAGTGACGCGGATGAAGGTCCGGGGCCGTTTCACAATGCTGGTCACCTGGCCGATGGCGACCGACGGGACACGACTGAGCACCTCCGGAGTGCGTGACAAAGTGATCACTTCCTCGCTGATGCCGGGCGTGGCGTGCCGGCCCAGGTCAATGGCGTGAATCGTCACGCCGTCCGCTTCCTTGCTGTCGGTCTTGATCCGGATGAACGAGAGGTCAAGGTCCTGATCCTTCATGACCTGTTCGGCCGGAATCTCGGTTCCGTCCGCCAGGGTCACCCGGATTTCCTTGAGCGTCACGGTGGCCTCGAGGTTTACGAGCCCACCCGGAGTGTTGATCTGGCGCTCGTTCAGTTCGCGCGAGGGATCGATCTGGCTGTGCGAAACCACCACCAGTCCGGACGGGTCAATGATCGTGCCCAGCAGATCCACCGTTCGTTCCTGATCGGGGATGTTGAGTGGCGTATCGGTGGACCCGGCGGCTGCCAGGCTCACGCGGAGCACGGCGGAGACCCAGACGATGGCCTCGTGCTTCTCGTCATAAAGTTTGCGGGCCATCCGTTGGGAGGCATCCAGGGCCTGGACTTCCGGTCCGGACATAAGCAGTCCGCCAGCCAGCAAGACTGTGATCAGATTCGTGTGGGGTTTCATATCGGAGGTCTCGAGGAAGCGAAGAGGCGGGCTACCACTTCGGTTCGACTTCAATGAACTCGGTGTAGATGCCGCGCTTGAGCTTGAAGACCACCTGGCGCGGCTTCCGTTGTTCAAGTTCCTTCAGAAGCTCCTTGAGCCGCTCGATGCTGCCGACCTTCTGGCCGTTGATGGAGAGCAGAACGTCGCCACTGGCACCGCCAGCCAGGGCCACCCAGCCCGCCGGTTGCACGGTTGCCAGTCGCACCCCGTCCTCCGGGCTGTCCAGCTTGGCATTGACCGCTTCGGTGAAGGACATCTCGCGCGCGGTGAACTCGAACCGTTTGTCTTCGTAGGAATCCAGGTCCGTGCTTGGTTTGGGCTGCTTGCCGACCCGGACGGTCCATTCGCGCGACTCGCCGTCCCGGACTCCCTCGATCACCGCCTGCGTGCCCACCTTGTAATCCCGGATCAGATTGCCGAAGAGCTCCTGGTCAGACGGCGTGCGTGCCGGAATCACCAATCCATCGAGCTTGAGCAGGATGTCCCCGGCTTGCAGCCCGCCTTCGGCAGCCGGTGATCGTGGATAGACCTGGGTCACCCGCACGCCCCGCCGGCCCTCGAGATTGAAGGCCAGCACCAGCTCCCGTGTGAGGACCTGGGTCTCGACTCCCAGCCAGCCCTTGTCGGGGCGGGCTGGCTTGTTAGGGTCGGGTTCGGGACCGATGCGGATGACAGTGGCCAGTTCCTGGCCTTCGCGATCAAAAGTCACCAGCACGGGCTCGGGCTCCTCCAGTTCACGCACGAACTCCTCGGTGAACTGGCGCAATGCCGCAACATTGTCCATCGGCTCTCCCCCAACCGCCACGATCACGTCGTCGCGCCGGAGTTCGGGCTTCGCGGCGGCCGAGGAGCCCCCGGGTCGCACACTGTCCACCCAGACCCCCCGCCGGTCAGCCCGGTCCTTCTCCAACGCCGAGACCCGGGTGAAGTCCCGCACCGTCAACCCCCACTCGCGCAACTCACCCTCCTTGGCGAGATTGGGCTCGCGCCCGATGGTGGTCAACGTCCACGTCATGGGCTTTCCGTCACGCACGCCGCGCAGCGTTACCACCGCTCCCAGCGGTGTGGACAACACCAACTGATTGAACAACGGAAGATCCTCGCGGGACCGACTCTCCTGCACGAGCTGACCGCTGTATTCGGTGATCCAATCCCCCGGCAGAATCCCGGCGTTCCGGGCCGGGCTGTCCGGCAATACCGAGGCCACCAGAATGCCGAGCGCGTCGGGCATGGATTTCAGGAGCGGCTGCGGTTCGATGCCAATCCAACTGCGCGGCACATGGCCCCTTTCGATCAAGTGCTGCACCACCTGCCGGGCAAGATTCGAGGGGATGGCCCCGCCAAGGCTGCCGATGCCCACCTCATTGATCCCCACAACCTCGCCCTGCAGGTTGACCAGGGGACCGCCGCTGTTGCCCGGGTAAATCACCGCATCATGGCCAATCCACCGGACCAACTCGCCCACATTCTCCCCGTCCAGCCTCAGGCCGTTGCCGGGCGAGATCATTTCCGTGTTCGAGACGATGCCCTTGGTGACCGATTGCGACACTCCGGCCGGGCTGCCCATCGCCAGAACCACGTCCCCCACCTTCAAGGTGTCGGAATCCCCCCAGCGCGCGACCCCGAAAGGCGCATCCGGGTTCCGACGGCTGTCAAACTCCAGTTTCAGGACCGCAATGTCGCTCAAGGGATCCGTGCCGACCAGCTCGGCATCAACCTCCTCACGGTTCGAAAGCCGGCAGACCAGGCGCGTGGCCCGGCCGGCGACGTGGTGGTTCGTGACGATGTAGCCATCCTCGGAAATGATCACGCCACTGCCGCTCGCTCGACGCTTTTCCATCCGTCCCTGCTGCCCCTCCTCGAACACCACATGGATGCGCACCAGCGCCGGATAAACCGCATCGACCGCCCGCTGGATGGCCGCATCTGACGCTTCAATCCGGTTCCGTTTGATCAGCGCACTGCCGTCCTGCGCTTCCACCCCGAGAGCCGCGGGTCCCTCGGCCAGGGCGTGACCAGCCTGCAGCAAGACTGTGCCGACCAGGACGCGGTAAAACTGGAAATGGGGAGTCGATTTCATAACGATTCAGCCGCCTGCGTGGGGAGGTTGTGAGATGTTGGAAATGCCCGTCGGATCATGTAGCCCCCTCTGATGGACCATGTGTTTGGAGTTCCACCTTCAGGCAGCCTCGAGCGTGCGAACGCGAAACTCCCAACCGGTGCTTCCTGGGTGGCGTGCTGGATCATCGATGGACGTTGATCAGGGTCTTCACCGCGCGATTGCCATCCGCCATGCGCCGAAACAGGGCGGGCAACTGATCCAGAGAACATGTCCCGCTCACGAAATCCTGGGAACGGATCACGCCGTCCTCGATGAATTGGAGCGACCGGCGGATCGTGCGCGGAGTATGATGGAAGCTCGCGCGCAGGGTGAGGTTCGAATAGTGCAGCAACGTGGTGTCAATCGTGATCGCCGTGCCAGCCGGACAACCCCCGAAGAAATTCACCACGCCCCCTTTGCGCACCAGCCGCACCGCCAGCTCCCATACTTCGGGCTTGCCCACCGCCTCAATCACCGCGTCGAAGCCACGGTCGCCTTTCGGAAGCACTGAATCGGTCTCTGACGATTCGACACGGTTGGCGCCCAGTTGGGCGGCTATGGCCAGGCGATGTTCGCCTCGTCCGATCACCGTGACATCGCAGCCGAGGCTCCGGGCCAGGGCCACAAACATCAGGCCAATCGGTCCGGCGCCGATCACCAACAACCGCTGGCCCGGCTTCAACCCGGTGTCCTCGACACCTTGCACCACGCAAGCCAGCGGTTCCACCAAGGCCGCGTCGGAAAACGATGTTTGCGAACGCAGCCGGAGCAGGTTCCGCCGGGCAATCCGGGCGGGCACGACCACCGACTCCGCATACGCGCCGTTCAGGAACAGCAGGTCCTCGCACAGATTTTCCTGGGCGGCCCGGCAAAAGAAGCAGTCCCCGCACGGGGCGGAATTGGCAGCCACCACGCGGTCGCCCACCCTCCAGTCCTCGCCCCCCGGAGCAACCTCCTCAATGACACCAGCGAACTCATGTCCGAACACGGCAGGCGGCACGATCATCTTGGCGTGGTAACCTCGCTTGAAGACCTTCAAATCCGTGCCGCAGGTCAAGGCGGCTTCCACCCGGACGCGCACCTCGCCGCTTTCGAGCGCGCGCAAAGGCACGTCCTCGATCCGGACGTCCTCCTTGCCATGCAGCACGGCGGCTCTCATGCGGGGCAGGATAGGTGCGGAGGTCAGGCTTGGCGAGCGTGGACCGTTGTGCAGCAAATCACCGGGAGAAGGTTCGCATGGACACGGGAGCCCGCGCTCCATGGAAAGCCCCGTGGTCCTTTCGGGCCTGCTCAGCGATCACGAACCGGTTGGTCACGGCAGGAACCGGCGCCATGTGTCCACCGCTGTCTAGGCACTGGGAGGAAGGCACCTCACGCGGGCTCCAGCACTTTCCGGTTCATGGGAAACGCGGGAGGAAACGGCGAACGTCGCTCTTCACCAGAGAGCCCGCGCACGACGCAGCTCATCCTTGCGGTTGTGGGGTCCCCCCCATCCTACTTCATCAACAGCATCTGGCGGGCGCGCTTGGTCACCTGGCCCAGCTTGCGCTGGTAGTGGGCCGGAAGCCCGGTGTACTTGCGGGGCAACAGGCGCCCCTGATCGGTGACAAACTGCCGGAGCAGCGTGGAGTTCTTGAAATCCAGCGCGTCAACGGTGAAATCGACTTTCGGACGGGGACGCGAGCGGGATTCGCCGGTGGAAGAGCGCGTGCGCCTTCCGCCGCGACGATCGGACTTGTCGGTGTTGGTCTTGCGTGGCATGGCGTTACTTGACTTCGCGGTGGACGGTGTGACGACGCAGGGCCGGGTTGTACTTCTTGATTTCCAGCTTCTCGGTCTTGAGTTTCTTGTTCCGGGTGGTCACGTAGCGCGAGGGGGACTTGCCTTCCTTGCGCGCCTCGGTGCATTCAATGGTCACAATCTCGCGGGGCATGGTTATTCCTTTTCCTTGGCCGGCTTTTCCTCGTTCTCGACTTCCTCGCTGACCGGTTCGGTCACTCCGCCACTTTCGATGCTGCCCAGCGTGCCGAGGCGACGCTGGCGCATGGCGCCTTCGCGCTCCAGTTGGGCCTGGGCCTGCACCGTGAATCGCGTCCAGGGAATGGCTTCCAAACGCGACTTGGGAATGGGTTTGCCGGTCAACTCACAAACACCGTAGATCTTGCGCTCCATGCGACGCAGCGCCTCGTCGATCTCGTAAATCGCGTCCTGGTCCGAGGACAGCAGGCTGAGCGCGAAATCCCGGTCGAAGTTGTCCGTGCCGGAATCTGCCATGTGCAGGCTGTAGCTGGCCATTTCCTGGGCGGAGTCCTTGGCCAACCCATCGCGCTGCCTGAGCAACTGGTCGCGCAACTCCAGCAACCGCTCCTGAAACTTGCGCCACTCTGGCTTCACCTTGGTGACCAGCACCGGAGCACTGGAGCGCCCACGCGCCAGCGGAACTCCCAGGATGGAGGACGCGGTGGCCGGGCCACCCCCATTCGGCTTCTTGGCCGGGGCCTTCTTTGCGGTCTTTTTCTTCGCGGTCACAATTTCAGCAAGTCTGACATCCAAATCTTGGCCGTTCGCCACCAGGCACCCTCGATCGGCGCCAGCCGGCAAAGGTGGGCGAATCTACCAAAGGTTTTCTGGAAATCCACAAAAATCTTAGCTGTTTTCCAGTTGCGAATTGCGCCAAAAGTTTTGTTACCCGGGGTCGGGGGTGGGATGGGGAGAAAGGATACGTTGCGCCAGAAGTAACTGTTACCGTGGCGGGATGGATC
>JALOTZ010000012.1 GCA_025457615.1 Verrucomicrobiota bacterium | reverse complement strand
GGCTTGGAGGGGAAGGAACGGAGAAGTGGAAACGGACTCAAGGCAGGTCGTTTTCATGCCGGGAGCTTACACCACCCTGCAAGAAACTGAGATGCGCCCAAATTTGAATGTTTGATTTGATGCTTCCCGTGGGGGGCTCGGTGGCGAAGGCTGACGTGGCGCGCGACCAGTGTGTGGGCACCGGGTGGGTGCCGGGCGGCCGGGGGGGCGCGTCCTGGCCAGCCTCCGCCGCAGCGCTGCTGCGAAGGGTGCATGGACTTCCGGTCGGGGGAGTGGCTGGCCGGAGGCCCCCGGGAGCACGAAGCGGTTGCCACGGACTTGATTTGTGGCATCTTGAGGCCGCATTTGAAATCATGAACAAGCCAAAGATCATTGCTTATCTGAAACCGACCTGTGGATGGAGCATGGGCGTGCGCGCCGTGCTGAAGAAATACGAGCTCCCCTACGAGGATCGCGACATCATCAACGACCCCGTCCAACGTCAGGAAATGATCGAAAGAAGCGGGCAGATGCTCAGTCCGTGTCTCGAGATCGACGGCCGGATGCTGGCGGACGTGAGCGGCGAGGAGGTGGAGGCCTACCTGCTCTCCAAAGGCCTGATCCAGCCGAACGACCGGATGCCGGAGGCGCCGATCAACCAGGCGTGCGCGCATGAGGCGCCCCAGGCTGCGCCTCTGACCTTCCGGTCCTAGGTCCCCATCAACCTCTGGCCCCGTGCGGGTGATTGCGGACATCGAGCGGATGCAGGCGCAGGCCCGTCTGTGGGCGCGTCGTGGTCTCCGCGTGGGCTTCGTGCCGACCATGGGTTGCCTGCACGCCGGACACCTGAGCTTGGTGGACTGCGCGCGGCAGGAAGTGGGGGGGCGGGGAATCGTGGTCGTGAGCGTCTATGTGAACCCCACGCAGTTTGGCCCCAAGGAGGACTTTGACGCCTATCCCCGCGATCTGAAGCGGGACCTGGCCCTGTGTCGGAAGGCCGGGGTGGACGTGGTTTTCACGCCTCGGGATGCGGCGATGTATCCGGGCAAGGCCCAGGGGCGGTTCAGCACTTATGTCGTGGAGGAACGGCTCTCCCAGGTCATGGAAGGGCGGGCGCGCCCCACGCATTTCCGAGGCGTCACCACGGTGGTGGCCAAGCTGTTCAACATCGTGCAGCCGGAGGCGGCCTTCTTCGGCGCCAAGGACTGGCAGCAGGCAGCCATCCTCAAACGGATGGTGGCCGACCTGAACCTGCCGGTGAACCTGGTGGTGGTGCCGACGGTGCGGGAACCGGACGGCTTGGCCCTGAGCTCACGCAATCAATACCTCACCCCGGAACAACGGCGTCAGGCCACGGCTCTCTGGCGATCCCTCCAACATGCCCGTCAGCGGGTGCGACGGGCCTCGATGGGGGCTGCGCAACTGCGCGCCGAGATCGAGCATCTGCTCCGGCAACAGCCCGAGGCGCGGTTGGATTATGTCGAGTTCTTCCACGGAGACACGCTGGTGCCGGTTCGGACGGTGCGACGGGGCACGCACATGGCCTTGGCGGTGTTTGTGGGGCCGACCCGGCTGATCGACAACGGGCGGCTTTGACCCGAGAAACAGCGTTCAACATCCAATGTTGAACGTTTGCCCCGGTTCAGGGGGAGGGGGAGGACAGCCGGGCGCGGAGGAGGATGGTGGTCGAGCCGGTGTCGTTGGGTTCCACGCGTTCCCAGCGGGCCGAGTTCAGTGTGTTGGTGGCGATGGGGAGCCAGGGCGCGCCGTCCAAGGAGCGTTCGAGCACGACGGTTTGTCCGGCCACGCCGTTGATGCCCAGCACGACGCTCGAGTTTGTGGTCGGGGCGATGTCCAGCACGACGGGCTGTGAACTGGTGGACAACGAAATGAGGGCCGGGGCATAAAGGAGCCGTGTCCGGCCGGCGACGGACATCCGGACGAACAGGCGGTAGTGGCCGGGGGGCAGGACGGCGCCGTCGAAGTCCACCGCAATCGTGCCCTGACCGACCTGGGCAATGGTGGTGCCGGTGGCGAAGCCGTCCTCGAGCAACACCTCGTTGCCGTTCAGCGGGTTCTGGTCCGGATCGGCCAGCACCTGGACCGTCTGGGTGCTGGTGTTGGGTTGGGCCCATTGGAAATAGATCTCGCACGTTGCAGTATCCCCGTGCTCCACCCCATTGGTGCTCAACAGTTCAAAGCGGATCGGGTTGGGCCACTCGCCGGTGTTGCTCAGGAGCGGTGTGCGATTGTTCGGTCCGGCGCCGCCGCCCACGTCGTAGTAACGATTGAATCCATCGCGGATCGGGGACGAGTTCGCGCCATTGGGCTGATTGGTGCTCAAGCGGTCTCCGCCACCCCAGCGGGTATAGATGAAGCCGGCGTTCGTCCCCGCCTGCTCGACCGCCGTCCACCACGTGCTGCGCATGGTGCTGGTGATCTGGACCTCGTCGTCATCGGTGGGGGTGTTCAGGTCGATGGTGCCGTGGTACCAAAGGTGGACGTCGGAGTGGCCGTTGTAGATGTTCAGGATGCCGCTGTAACCCCCGGCGGCTTCTGTCTGTTTCCTCGAAAATGATCCGGGCACAGGGTCGCCTTGGATGAAGGTGTTGATCTTCTGATAGTAGCTCTCACTGAAGAGAACGCTTTCATAGCTGGCTGCGGGAGCGTCGCCATCCACCGGGTAGGTGTCCAGGTTGGTCACCTGATCCACCCAGATCCCATGTTCACCCAGTTTCCGGCTCAATTCGCACACCAGTGATCCGCCCCGGCTGTGTCCGATGAGGTGAACGGGAAACTCCGCCAAAGCGTGTCCATTCAGCCCGGCAATCAGGTTCGTCTGCCAGAAGAGCGGTGCGACGATACTGGCCAACTCGTAGGTGGTTGTGCCTCCCGACGACACCGGGCCCCAGTCCAGCATCAGAATCACCTCGCCGCTGGCTGAGGTCTGCGGACTGCCACCGCTGATGGGGGTGACCACCGCAACCAACCCGGTCGTGCCCGTATTGACGTCGATCCGGTAGATCGGAACATTGCCGCCCAGCCGCGCTGACCAGGCATTGGCCATGCCGGTCACCCAGCCGCTGGTGGTGCCTCCATTCCCATGCGTGATGAGCGTCACCCCGGCGGCGTCCAGCGGGGCGGGGTTTGCCGTCCACAGCAGCAGGATCGCCCCGAGCGTGGTCAAGACTCCTGGAATCCCGGTTTTGCGCTCAACCTCTCTCCTTCTCTTTCTCCCCTCGCACTGAGATGTGGGAGGGGGCTGGATAAGGAGAACGCTAGAGATTGGGCGCGGTTCCAGGGGAGGGCGGTTGGCGCGTGCAAAACGCATGGCCTCAACCTAATGTGATTCACCGGCGCGGCAAACGGAATCTGGCCGGTTTCTAAACATGACGATCAAGCAATATGATTTCCTGGTGTTGGGCAGCGGGATAGCCGGCCTGTTCTTCGCCCTCAAGGTGGCCGACCGGGGGCGGGTGGCGGTGGTGACCAAGAAGAACCGGGCGGAGTCCAACACCAACTACGCTCAGGGCGGCATTGCGTCGGTCACCAGCCAGGAGGATTCCTTCGAGTTGCACGTCCAGGACACGCTGCGGGCCGGGGCCGGCTTGTGCCATGAGGCGGTGGTGCGGACGATTGTCGAGGAGGGGCCCGCGCGGATCCGGGAGTTGATCGATCTGGGCATGCGGTTCACGGAGCGCGAGATCCCCTTCGGCAACGGCGCGCGGGAGTTGGACCTGGGCAAGGAAGGCGGCCACTCCAAACGCCGGATCCTGCATGCGCAGGACATGACGGGACGGGAGATCGAGCATGCGCTGTTGTCGGCCTGCGAACGGCATCCGACCATTGAGGTGCTCGAGGATCACATTGCCATTGACCTCATCACCACCCAGAAGCTGGGCTATGTGAAGGAGAACCGGTGTCTGGGGGCTTACGTGTTGGATAATCGCACCGGGCGGGTGGAAACGTTTGCCGCGCGGGCCACCCTCCTGGCCACGGGAGGCTGCGGCAAGGTGTACCTCTATACCACCAACCCGGACATCGCCACCGGCGACGGGGTGGCCATGGCCTACCGGGCGGGCGCGGCGGTGGCCAACATGGAGTTCATCCAGTTCCACCCCACCTGCCTCTATCATCCCCAGGCCAAGTCCTTCCTGATCAGCGAAGCCGTGCGGGGCGAGGGCGGGGTGCTCAAGACCTTCGCCGGATGCGAGTTCATGGATGCCGTACACCCGCTCAAGTCGCTGGCCCCGCGCGACATCGTGGCCCGCGCCATCGATCACGAGATGAAAAGGAGCGGGGCGGATCATCTGTGGCTGGACATCACCCACCAGCCGGCGCGCTTCATCATCAGCCGGTTCCCGAACATCTACCACAACTGCCTGCGCTACGGGATCGACATCACCAAGGAACCCATCCCCGTGGTTCCCGCGGCTCATTACCAATGCGGGGGCGTGCGGACGACGGTGGACGGCGAGACGGACATCCCGGGGTTGTACGCCGTCGGGGAAGTGGCTTGCAACGGGTTGCACGGGGCCAACCGGCTGGCCAGCAATTCCCTGCTCGAAGCCCTGGTATGCGCGCACCGCGCAGCCCGGGTCATCGGACAGCCCGAGCCGCCGGACGCCGGAATCAAGATCCCGGACTGGCAGTCCGGCAACGCCCATGACGTCGACGAACTGGTGGTCGTGTCGCACAACTGGGACGAGATCCGGCGAACCATGTGGGACTACGTCAGCATCGTGCGGACGAACAAGCGGCTGCAGCGGGCGCTCAAGCGCATCACCAACCTGCAGGCGGAGATTCAGGGATTTTACTGGGACTTCACGGTGACGGCGGACCTGCTCGAGTTGCGCAACATCGCCACCGTGGGGGAACTGATCGTCCGGTGCGCCATGGACCGCAAGGAGAGCCGGGGGCTGCACTACAACCTGGACTATCCCGAGACCGATCCGGCCCTGGCCCAGAAGGACACGGTCCTGCACCGCGACTTGTGAACTCGGGAACCCGGAGATTGGGTCAAGCGGACCAGCCTGGGCAGTGCATGGAGCGCCCCACGGGCGAGTCTTTCCGTTTGCGGCCCGGCGGGTTGCAGGCGCGCGCGACACTTTCGCCTTTGCAGTTGCCGGACGGCCCTTAACCTTGGCCGCGTGAACGTTGACCTGCCCCGCATCAGCATCATCATTCCCGCGCCGCCGGGCATGGCTGAGGTCAGGTCCGCGGAGCTCGCCCGGCATCTGGACTACCCGTCAGCCCAGCGGGAGATCCTGGTGGCCCGGGGACGCCAGCCATCGGCGCAGCGCAACGCCGCCTTGCGGGCGGCCAGCGGGGAACTGGTTTATTTCCTGGACGACGATGTGGAGCCGGATCCTGCCAATCTGCGGCGCATGGCCGAGCAGTTTCAGGATCCCGCGGTGGCCATGGTGGGAGGGCCGAACCTCTGTCCGCCCGGAGCCCCAACTCGGGAGCAGGTCTTCGCCTTGGTGCTGTCTGCCTGGCTGGCCTTTGGCCCAAGTCGCGCGCGCTACAGCCGGGTGGGAAAGCGCCGGGTGTCATCGGAAAAGGAACTGATCCTCTGCAACCTGGCGGCGCGGCGACTGGCGGTGCTGGAGTTGGGCGGGTTCGACGAGGCGCTGTATCCCAACGAGGAGAATGCGCTCATGGACGGGTTGCAGGCCAGGGGTTGCCAGTTGATTTATGACCCGGAATTCGCGTGTCAGCGCCGGCCGCGCCGCAGCCTGGGCGGCTTTGCCCGGATGCTGATGACCTATGGACGGGGGCGGGCGGAGCAGTTTCGGCTGCATCCCAGCCTGGGTTCGGCGTTGAATTTCGTCCCGCCGCTGTTCTGTCTGTATTGCCTGGGGTTGCCGTGGGGGGCGGTTCAGCCGTTGGTCCTCTGGCCGCTGGCCGCGTACTTTGGAGCAGTGCTGCTTCAAACTGTCGCCCTCGTGCCCCGTGGCGGGTGGCTGGTGGTGCCGGCCTTGCCGTTGATCGTGATGACGCATCTGCTGTACGGCTTGGGCTTCTGGCGCGGATTGTTCACCACGCCGGGAAAAGGGACAGGCCAGGCGGGGGTTGATGTGGCGCTGGAGCGCGTTGCGAGTTGAAGGCCGCCGATCTATGAACGCCGAGGGGTGGAACAAGGCCGTGGCCGCGAGCGCCGATCCCGTCAGCGCCCGCGAACGCTTGGAACGCTTGCGGCAGGGAGGCGCCGAGGCGAGCGACTTCATCGAGGCCGCTTCCACCGAGACGGCCGCCATCCTTTGCGCCGTCCTGGCCGGGTCCGAGTTCCTTTCCGACCTGCTGGTCTCCCGTCCGGAATGGTTGCTGGTGCTGGACGGGGAGACCGCGCGCTACGGGCGTCGCGGCCAGGGTCTGCAGAAGGAGGTCAAGACCTGGCTGGATCCCCTGCTCAACGCGGCTGACTTCGCCACCGCCCTGCGGCGGGTGCGCGAGTTCAAGCAGCGCGAGATGGTGCGGATTGCCGCCCGCGACCTGGCGCGGTTGGCCCGGACCGAGGAGATCACCCGCGAGCTGTCGGACGTGGCGGATGTGTGTCTGGATACCGTCTGGCGCGTGTGCCGTCTGCAACTCGAAGCCCGCCTGGGGTGTCCTTACCAGGAGGCCGGTTCCGGCCAGTGGCAGCGCACGCAGTCCTGCGTGTTCGGCATGGGCAAGCTGGGGGGGCAGGAGTTGAATTACAGTTCGGATGTGGACGTGCTGTTTGTGTATGACGAGGAGGGGAGCGTGTTTCGCGAGCCACCGGCGCGGAAAAGGACGCCGCGCGCCACGCTGACCAGCCATGAGTTTTTCAATCGGCTGGGCGAGGCTTTCATCACCGAGGTATCCCGGACCACGGAACAGGGCTTCCTATACCGCATCGATTTGCGGTTGCGCCCCGAGGGCAGCAGCGGTCCACTCACGCGATCCCTGGCCGGGTATGAGAACTATTACGCGCAGTGGGGACAGACCTGGGAGCGGCTGATGCTCATCAAGGCGCGGCGGGTGGCGGGGGACAATGATGTGGCCGGCGAATTCCTCGAGATGGTGCAGCCGTTCCGCTTCCCCCGCGCCATCAGCGAGGGGGCCCTGCGGGAGGTGAGGGAACTCAAGCAACGCATCGAGACGGAGGTGGTGCGCTCGGGCGAAGTGGATCGCAACGTCAAGCTCGGCCGCGGGGGCATCCGTGAAATCGAGTTTGTCGTGCAATCCCTCCAGGTGCTGCACGCCGGACGGCAACCGTTCCTGCAGAACTCCCAAACCCTCCCCTGCCTGGACAAGCTGGCCCAATACAATCTCCTGCCCAAGACCGACACCACCCGGCTGGCCGAGGCTTACTGTTTCCTGCGCGACGTCGAGCATCGCCTCCAGATGCAGGCCAACCAGCAAACGCACACCATCCCGGATGCGAAGCCCGCGCGGGAACGCCTGGCCCGCCTGATGACCTTCCGGACGCTCAAGGCGTTCGAGACGGCGTTGACCGGGCACCGCGCGTTCGTCCGCAGCGTCTTCGATCGCCTGCTCAATCATCAGAAAGCGAAGGCGGACGACGCGCTGCCGGCCAGCTTTGAGGGGCAGGAGCCCCGCTGGAAGCAGTTGCTCGCGGAGCACCTGTTCCGCGATCCGGTCAAGGCCGTGCGCGTGCTGCGGGAGTTCGTCGAGGGCCCGGGCTACGTTCACACCTCCCCGCGCACGATCAGCCTGGCGCGGCAACTGGTGCCCAAACTGTTCGCGTATTGCCGCCGCCAGGACGAGCGCTGGGAGGGCGACCGGATCACCCGTCCGGTGTTGTCCGATCCGGACCGTGTGCTGGTGCGGCTGGACAGTTTCATCGCCACCTACGGTGCGCGCGCCACGTTGTTCGAGTTGTGGGCGAGGTATCCGCTGGTGTTCGAGGCGCTGATGCTCCTGTTCGACCGGTCCGAGTTCCTCGCCGAACTGGCCATTCGCACGCCGGACATCGTGGACGATCTGGTGGTGAGCGGGCGGCTGCGGCAAAAGCGATCGGCGCCGGACGTCCTGCGCGATCTGCAGCACGGCATCCGCGATGCCGACCAGCACGGTTGGATTCGCACCTACCAGCAGGCCGAGCTCATGCGCCTCGGGTGCCGGGACATTCTCGAGATCGTGGGTCCGCAGCAGGCGCTGGAAGGTCTCAGTGATCTGGCCGACGCCTGCCTCCAATATGCGCTGGCCGTGGTGATGCGGCGGCATCGCTTGAAGGAACCGCCCTTCGCGCTGCTCGGATTGGGCAAGCTGGGCGGGCGCGAACTCAACTACGGTTCCGACCTGGACATCCTGTTTGTGGCGGACGACCGGACCCGGAACCGGCCCAAGCTGCAGAAGATGGCGGCCGAATTGATGGACCTCCTGTCCGGACGAACCGAGCTGGGGATCGCGTTCGTCACCGACGCCCGGCTCCGGCCGGATGGGGAAACCGGGATGCTGGTGAACACCTTGTCGGCGCACGAAGCCTATTACCGCGAGCGGGCGCAGTTGTGGGAGATCCAGTCGCTGTCACGGGTCCGTTTCATTGCCGGGGACGCCGAACTCGGCACGCGGTATGTGGGGCTGATCCAGCGGTTGTCGAATTTCGCCGAGCCCAGCCGGCCGCTGGCGGCCCACGGGCCGGACTGGAAGACGCGGATTCACGACATGCGGATGCGGATACAGAAGGAGCGGACTCCGGCGGGCCAGGATGCGCTCGCCATCAAGACCGGCCGGGGCGGCCTGATGGATGCCGAATTTGTTGCGCAGGCTTTGTGTTTGGAGCACGGCTGGTATGAGCCGAACACGCTCGGGGTGCTGGAGCGGGCCCAGGCCCGGAAGCTTCTGCCCGAGGCCGAGGCGTTGATCACCAATTATCTGCGCCTGCGGCGGGTGGAGACCATCCTGCGCCGCTGGAGTTACGAGGGCGAAACCGTGCTGCCTGTGGATCCCGCCCCCTACGACCGGGTCAGTGTGCGCTGCGGGTATGTCACCCCGAAAGCCTTCGAGCACGCCCTGGCCGGTTGCCGTCAAGCCATCCGCAGCGCTTACGAAGCCTATTTTCTCACCCCTTCCCATGAGCGACGCGGCCGGAAGCGGTGAGACGCCCCTCCGCACCTTTGTTGCCCTGCCTGTTCCGCGCGGGGTGCAAAAGGCGTTGGCGCCGGCGCTCGAGTGCCTGCGCGACGCCGTCCCCAAAAGGTCCGTCCGGTGGGTGCCCTGGGAGAACGTTCATCTCACGCTGCGGTTCATCGGAAACATCCCCCGGGCCGATCTCGAGCCCTTGAAGCGCGCACTTCAGGAGGCGGTCCGGGGCATCGATCCCATCGCCCTGCAATGGGCCGGGCTGGGCTGCTTCCCCAACGCGCGTTCGCCGCGCGTGCTATGGGTGGGATTGCAGGGTGATCTGGAACGACTGGCCCGGTTGCAGGCCCAGGTGGTCAGCCGCACGGCGGACTGGGGTCGGATCGAGGAGCGCGGGTTCCATCCGCACCTCACCCTCGGGCGGGTTCAGGCCGCGCGGCCTCGGGAATTGCAGCAGATTGCCGACGCGCTGGGCGCGATTTCGGTTCCCCCTTGTGCGCCCTGGCGTGCTGAACACGTTCACCTCATGGAGAGCGTGCTGGCCCCAGGCGGATCCGAGTATTCCAAACTGGCCAGCTTTGATTTGGCGGCGGGAGGGAAGGCCTCGGAATGAGCGCCTCCGCACAACGCCGCGCGGACGAGTTCCTGCGAATCGCCGATCAATTCAAGCTGGGCGAACTGGTCACCGAATCCTCGCATCCGGTGACGGAGAAGCTTTCGGAGGTGGCGCGCCAGGATGTCGGAGCCGCGCTGCGGTTGTTGTTCAAGGTGGATGAGGATGTGGTTCGCACCTATCGCGAGGTGGTGGCGTCCGGACGGCTCGAAACCATCGCCGCCGAAGCGCTCAACGCTCTTCAGGCGGGTGGACGCATCTTCTTCACCGGGTGCGGCTCGACGGGGCGGTTGAGCATCCTGCTGGACTCGATCTGGCGCGAGTTCTGGCAGGGGCGGTCGGCGGCACAGGATTGGGAGCAGCGCACGGTCAGTGTGATGGCGGGTGGAGACTTCGCCTTGATCAAGGCGGTGGAGGGGTTCGAGGATTACGCTGCGTTTGGACGCCGGCAGATGCGCGATCTGGGCGTTCGCGCCGGCGATCTCGTGTTCGCGATCACCGAGGGCGGCGAGACCTCGTTTGTCATCGGCACGGCGTGGCAAGGATTGGAGTCCGGGGCGACGGTGTATTTCGTCTATAACAATCCCGACGCCATCCTCTGTCGGCACGTCGAGCGAAGCCGCGAGATCCTTGAGGATCCGCGCCTGCACAAGCTCAACCTCACCACCGGGCCGATGGCCATTCGCGGCAGCACACGCATGCAGGCCACCACCATTCAACTCTGCGTGCTGGTGACGGTCCTCGAGATGGTGCTGCGCCGGTTGCCGTCGTCAGACACTCCCGCAATGGCCCAAACGATCGGGGATGCGCCTCGATCGTTCCTCGCCGGGATCGAGTCCCTGCATCAAACCTTGCTCAGCGATGCGGTCATCGATGGTCTCGCTGCCCTGGTGCGGGCCGAGGAAGCCGCCTACCGGGGCGGAGGCCGGGCCAACTACCATGCCGATCGCCTGGCGATCGATGTGTTGACGGACACCACCGAGCGTTCGCCAACCTTCAGCACGCCGTCCTTTCGGAAGGCGGGCGACGAAGTGGCGTCCGAGTCCTGGTCGTTCCTGTTCCTGCCGCATCGTTCCACGGACCAGGCCTGGCCGTGGCTGCTCAAACGCAAACCACGCTGCCTCGAGTGGACGGATGCCGACATCCGGGAACTGGCGCCGCCGGAGCGTTGCGACCGCATCCGTGAAGTTGTCGCCGCCATCCGCGAGCCGGAATTGTTCAAGTTCAAGATCGGCGCGGATGGAATGGCGGCACGGCCCCTGCGCAGCGCCGACCATTGTCTCGGGGTGATCGCCCATCCGGAATCCGCCAGGAGGAGCCGAGGTGAGGTGGCTTCTCCCGAAGGGGGCGAGAATGGGGGCCTGCTCATGTCGGCGGCTGCGGAAAGGGATGCTTGCGCGAGTGCCGGCGTGCTGTGTTTTCTCGCAGGAGCACGGTCGGACGCGTGGCCCGAGCAGTTCTCGTCCGGGTGGGATCCGTTACGGGCGGTGGTGGTTGGTGTTCCGGCGACTGGATTCCTCACCGACGGTTTGTTGCGTGTGGCGGTGAAGATGGTGCTCAACGCGCTTTCAACGTGTGTCATGGTGCGGTTGGGCCGGGTGATGGGCAACACCATGATCTACGTGGTGCCGAGCAACCTGAAGCTCATCGACCGTGCCACGCGCTACATCGCGCTCCTGACGAAACTCGAGTACGAGAAGGCTAATCGTCTGCTGTTCGAGACCCTCGAGCACATCGAGCCTCGCCTGAAAGCCGGGCAAGCCTATCCGCCTGTGGTGGGCTTGGCGGTCTTGCGTGCGCGCGAAGGGTTGAGCTTTGCCGAGGCCGAAGCCCGCCTGGGGTGAGCGGTTAGTCCGGGCCTGCGTGGGGGGCGGATGATCGAGGCGGGGCGATGCAGTGGCGGAGCGGTGGCCTCGCCGCATTTCACCACCCTACTGCTCGAACCTCCCATTGCCGCCTGGTGTCGTTGGAGGGGTCCGGCCCTCGCGCCTTTCCCGGCGAACGGAGCCAGGGTTGGGTGGGATCCCCCGTCGCAGTGTGGCTTCAGGTGTCATCAGGGTGCTTGCGGGAAGAAGGAGAGGGGTTGCCGGAAGCGTCCATCGCACACTTGAAGGACCACGCGACACATCCCTTCAAATGTGTTTGGAGTCGTGTTCGTCCTTGACGCTGTAGCCGGTGTCCTGGCGTTTGAAATTCACCTCGTTTTTCTTCAGGTAGGCGTGAAAGACGTCGTCGGCGCTCATGCCCAGCACCTGGGCCAGGCTGATCAGGAAGTGGAAGAGGTCCACCACTTCGACCCGGGCGTTCTGCTGATCGAACTTCTGGTACTTGGCCCACCATTTCCAGGGGACGCTGTCGGTGAGCTCGGCGATTTCCTGGGTCATGGCGCGGCAGTAGTTGAGCACCCAGTGGGTCTGGTCGGCTTCACTCATGCCGTCGGTCCGAACGCCAATCCGTTCGTTCAAGGCCTGCTGCATGCGAAACAGTTCGCGGAGTTGGTCGGGTTGTTCCATGGCGGGAAGTGTTCGGCTTCGGACCGGGTGCGCAAGCCGAAAGCACTCGGACGCAACAGTCCACTGCCGCGACACAGCGCGGCCCTACCGGGAGGTGGCAGGGCGTCCGGTGCTCCGGCGCTAGTCGCCGGCCGCTTTCGGTTTGGCCTCCGCGGCGCCCTCCGATTCCGGTTCTGATCCACCGTTCCCTCCACGAAGCTGGGGTGGGGTGGGGGAGAAGATCTTCAGGGTCAGGCCATCGACGCTTCCTCCGCCAGCGTACACGGTGTGGTAGAAGTAGTGCTGGATTTTCTCGAAGGGAGGCAGCAATGAGAAGTTGAACCATTCCTTCAGGCCTTTGCGCGGCAGGCCGAGGCCCATGGACTCTGGAATGGGCGTCATGGGATCCTCCACTTCGGGCGTCGAGTTGGTGGCCCATTGTTGGAACAGCGCCACCTGGAGGCGCATGCCGGCCTTTTGATCTTCAAAGCTCAACAGGCTGGTGCCCGGTCCCGTCACGGCCTCGGTGGAGGCCGCCAGACCCGGCGCCTGGCGCAGGGGCGGCACCGGACTGTCCGCGCTGCGCAGGAATTCCTCCAGGATGGGCTCGTCCGCGGTGAATGCCACATAACCACGGCTGACAGCCACGTTGATTTTGCGTGCGGTGGCATCCGCCGTCATGGCCGGGTTGGGCAGATCAAAGGTGTGAATGGTGGTGCCGAGGAACTCGCGGGTGGCCGGTGGGTTGCCGCGGAGGAACATGGCCAGAACCGTTTTGAGCGCCGACACGAACTGCTCGCCATTCTTGGCCCCCAGCAGGAACAGGGTGGGGGGGGTCTCGAGGTCCTTTGCGGTGGACCCGCGCGGGGCTTTCTTGTAGGTGATCAGGTCATCGCCCAGGTTGCCCATCAACTGCTCGCGGAGGTTGAAGGTGGGATCCTTTTCCTGAGCGGCTGTGCTGGCGGTCTCCACCATGAAGTTCCAGCCGTTGAGCATCTGGGGTGAGATCTCGCGCAGCATCTGTTCAAGGGTGGCGTAGGCCTTCTGGCCGTCCAACCGCCAGCGCTGGTACTGCATCACATCCGCCGGCACGAAGGGCGGAGGCAGGGTGTCCTTGGGTTCGCCGGTCAGGATCTTGAAGAGGCCGACGCGTTCGGATTCCGGGACGCCGAGGAACAGGGTGACTTCGCTGCCGAGGGGCGTTTCCGTGTAGGCGAAGGCGGCGGAATGCAGGCCCGAAAGGCCAGTGGCGGCCAGCACTTTGTCGGGCTTGACCTGGGCCAGGGGATCGGGGGCGTTTTCCTGGCGGTTCTTCTCCTGCTGCGCCAGTTTCTGCTGCACGAGGTCCAGCAGCACCTTCGCGTTCATCCAGCCGTAGCTGTGGGCATTACGAAACAGGCGGCCCTGGTCCCGGCTGAATTGTTCCACCTCGGCCAGCGCCGGCAAGGAACCTCCCGTCAGGCGGGTCATGATCTTCTGGGCGGTGGCCAGCGAGTCCACCATCACCAGCAGCGAACCGGATTGCCCGATGAACAATTCCCGGCGTTCGCGCGTCTCCGCGCGCTCCCCCTCTTCGTCCGCCAGTTCCTGAACGTCCGAACGGCCGGGCATGAACTTGCGCAGCGTGTTGGGCAGGTCATTGGTGGAGATCTCGATGACGGAAAACTCCACGCCCTGCACGGATTCGGTCCGGATGGATTTTCCCTTATCCAGCCATTGGCGCCGCAAGGCGTTGAGGTTGGTGGACAGTTGCTCGCGATGATCCTTGGAGTCGATCAGGAAGACGAAGCCGGGTTCCGGTTCGCTGTCCTCGTCCCCTTGGTTCAAGATCAGGGCCATGGTCAACTGGCCCTGGACCAGGCCCTGGTAGTCTTGGAATCGGATGTCCAGCTCGCTCTCGATCGGATCCGCCACCTCCTTCTTCCACTTGGCTTCAAAGTGTTCCCGGAAGGCTTTCAGGAGCGGATCCTTCCAGAGCTGCCATTGGGGGGATCGGCCCTGGATGGCGCACAACTCCTGCCATTCCGGTACGGTCAACATCGCCATGGTGTCGTCCGGGAGGATGCGCTCGGCGGGCGGCGTTTCCGCGCGAAGTGCGGTCGAGGTGAGGATCAGAAGGGTTCCGGCGAGCAGTACAGGCGTCAGGCGGCGTGTGTTCATGGTGCGGGATGTCTCTGGGGTTGGCGCGGGAGGGATGATGGATTACTGGTCTTCCGAGGCGGCCTGCCGGGTGCGGTTGGGCGGTTCCAGGTAGCGGAAGGGGTTGCTGGGATTGTCTGTCGAGTAGGCGTAGGCATCGCGGTGCTCCAGGAAGAACCTGAGGGCTTCCACGGGAATGGCGAAGCCCAGCCCTTCCCCGAAGCTGATCTTCATGTTCGTCACGCCCACCACCTCGCCCTTGAGGTTGAACAGCGGGCCGCCGCTGTTGCCGGGATTGATCTGGGCGGTGGTTTGCAGGTAAAGCTCGCCCAGCATTTCCCGTGTCTTGGTGCTGAGGATGCCTTCGGTGACGGTTCGCTCTAGGCCGAGCGGACTGCCGATGGCAAACACGCGTTCGCCCACCGCCAGTTCATCAGCCTGACCGAGTCGGACGAATTTGAAGGGGGGCGCGTCCTCCTCCTCGATTTTCAGCAGGGCGAGGTCTTTGAACTTGTTCATCGCCACGATGCGCACCTGCTTGTAGGTCTTGCGCTCCAGTTGGCCGTCGGTCTGCCAGTACACTTCCACGGAGATCTGGGTTTCCCCTTCGATCACATGGAAGTTGGTGATCAGGAACCCCTCCTCATTGATCAGGAACCCGGAGCCCAACCCGCCCGGCGTTCGCACCTGGACCACGGCCTCGCCCAGAACCGCGACCAGCTCACGCACGCTACGAATGTGGGCCTGATCCCCGTTCGTGCGGTAGAACCCGGCTTGGACCCCATCGCTCTCGTCCGCCGTGTGGGTTTGCACTCCCGCCGGTTCGGCGTTGGTCGCGTTGGATGTGGACACCTCGATGATTTGGGCGCGGGGCACCATCAGGACGGTGTAACCGAGGTCGATCACCACGTGATCCGGCTTTTCGGCCAGGATCCGGCCGATCAGGGCCGCGTCACCTTGGAGCGTGACCTTGTCTGCGAGGGCAGACAGCGCCAGCAGGGCAAGCATCCCGGCGATCCATGATGAACGCAACATGGCCGGAAACTAGCGTCGCCCCATGTCCAACGCAAGAGCGAGCGAAGGATGGTGGAGCCGAGGGGATTCGAACCCCTGACCTCCTCATTGCGAACGAGGCGCTCTACCAACTGAGCTACGACCCCATCCCTGCGAACGGCGGCATGCTAGGGCGCAGGCGCTTTCTCCGGCAAGTGAAATTCAAGCACGCGCAAGCGTCTCGACGCAGGCTGGGCCACGGCCTATCTTGAGCCGCATGTCCGAACCTGGGAGCCATGAATGAGCCCAAATGCGTTCGCAGCACCTTGACCCGTCTGGTGTGCGGCACCAGCCCGCGCCGAACCCTCGTGCGCTGTCTTGTCCTCGTGGTGGTGTGCCTGGTCGTTTTCAAGTTTCTCTTTCTTCCCGTGCGGGTGCACGGCGGCAGCATGCTGCCCGCTTACTCGAGTCGGGGCATCAACTTCGTCAACCGCCTGGCGTACCGCCGCGCCCAGCCCCGGCGGGGGGACGTGGTGGCCATCTGGCCCCGGGAAAGCAGCCGTCGCGTCGTGCTGATGAAGCGGGTGGTCGGGTTGCCCGGTGAAACGGTCGGGTTCCGCGACGGACGGGTTGTCGTGGACGGAGTGCCTCTGAACGAGCCCTATGTGCGTTATGCCTCGGACTGGAACCTGGAGCCGGTGCGCTGCGGGCCGGACGAGTACTTCGTGGTGGGCGACAACCGGTCCATGCCCATGGACGGACACTGGTTTGGGCGGGCCAAGGCGCAGTTGATCGCCGGACGGATGGTCTTATGAGGCGGGTTCACTGGCTGGCCATTCTGCTGTTCCTCCTGGGGGGAGGCTTCCTGTTCTGGAGAGTCTGGTTCCACGGTCCGGAGCAACAGATTCGCCGGCGCATGATGGACCTGCAGCAGTTGATTTCATTTCAGACTTCCCACGGCCAGTTGGGCGTCCTGGCCAACCTGCGACAGTTGCGATCGCTGCTCATCGAGGAGGCCTGGATCCGGGTGGATGTGCCCGGGGGGCCGCGCGGGGTTTTGACGGGCCGGGAAAACATTGTGCAAGCTGTCGCGGCGGCGCGGCAGTCGGCTGGCAACCTCGAGGTCGAGTTTCTGGACGTGGTGGTCACGCTGTCTGGCGACCGGCACGAGGCCAGGGTGGAAGCCACAGGCAAAGCGCGGCAGCCAGGCAGCGACGAACTGTGGATCCAGGAACTGCGATTCTACTTTGTTCGGACCGCGGAGGGCTGGCAGATCAGTTCGGTGGAAACAGTTCGGACGCTGACTCGGACTGCGGCCGTGCCATCCCGGCCACCACGCCCATCCCCGTCATCCCCTTCGCGTGACTGGTGGATGGGGAGCGGGGCACTCTCACTTCGGGGCTGGGTTCTCTTCGTCCGGGCACCGGCTCCAAGGCAGAGCTTCCTGCAACAGCCGGGCCAGCCGGGCATTTCCATTCGCGTTCAGATGGCTGGGGTCGCAGAACTCGGTGGGAGTCCACGTTACACCATCCAGGAAGCCAGCGTAGATCACCTGATCCCCCTCCGCCCGGCTTCGCATGACGGCGTTGAGGGCGTCCAACGCGTTGAAGATTCCTTTCTTGGTCAGGTAGGGAGCCCACCACTGATAATTGGTGTCGGTGATCGTCTCCGGAGACATGGTGTGCGGCAGCAGGATGACGCGGATGTGGTTCGTCAGACACTCCCGCAGCATGACGTCGAGGTTGGTGCTGAAGATTTCGACGACACGCGGATCCACCGAATCTGAAACGTGGCCGGGCGGCGGTCCATGCGGGAACGGGGAGTCGCCCAGGATCTTCATCGTTTCGAGGAGGACCACGCCCCCGTGGAGCAGGGCGCAGGGGGGCAACCGATCCCGCCGGCAGGCGCCCGAGGCCGAGAAGCGGAGGGCTGGTTGGTGAAAGTTCTCATAGTCAGGGCCAAGATCGTCAACATTCATGTTGTGCAGGTCGTTCAGACCCATCTGTAAGACAACCACGTCGGGCGAATACCGGGCCACAACCTGCGGAAGCAGCTTGCGGTGTTCGACCGAGCTGTGTCCGGGAATGCCCAGATTGAGCACCTCACAGTCCGGTTGCAGGAGTCGGTCCAGGTAGAAGGGCCATGTCTCGTTGTCCCCGATGCCGATGCCGTAGGTGGTGGAACCCCCAATGCATAGGATTCTGCGCTTCGTCTTCGCGCGCGCGAACTCGCCTCCGCGAAATCCTTCCGTGTTGTGCGAGTGGGTGGTCCCCAGGACGGTGATCGAAACGCTTTTCCTGGGAGTGATCACCCAGTCCGGGTGGGGTTCGAAGAGCAGGTAGTTTGCGGTCCTCGGCCTCGAGTAAGGCCATTGGCCCTCGGTGAAACGCAACACGATCGCACACAGTCCTTCCGCGCAGACGAGAAGGAGAAGCGCCAGGGCGAAGAAGAAGCCCACCCTTTTGCCACGGCCGAGCGCCACTTTGCCAGTCTTGGCCGCGGAGTGCCGACGTTCGCCCGGGTGGCGGCCTGAATCCTTCCTGATCACTGGCAGGCAAGAGTGACCGTGAGCCGCAGCAGGGATACGGATCGCCCTGGGAGGGGATGACTTGTTAACGCTCGACGAGTGACGGTTGACCCCGCTTTCATTGGATTTGATTCAGGGCCACCGTGTGGCCGCCGGGTCCGAAAGTCAATGCCCCCTTCGTCCGTCTCAGCCACTCTCAGTTTGGAGCGCGGGTCCGCGACCCGCAGCAGCTGCGCCTGGAACAAGGCATCTGGAAGATTGAGGACGGCCTTCCGTGGCGGGGGTGCTGCGGCTCATGGAGCCGCGGCAGTTAGGGATGTGGGTTGAATGGTTTGGCGACCCTACGGGGATTCGAACCCCGGCCGCCGCCGTGAAAGGGCGGTGTCCTAACCGCTAGACGATAGGGTCGTCAAGGGACGCGGATTATAGGGGCCGCGTCTGGGGTGTCACTAAAAATTGCCATCACTCGACGCTTGCCATCCCTTCAGTCCATGGCTAATGTCCCCGTTCATTTTTGCCGGAGCGGTTGGGGCCTGACAGGCGCGAACATTCCGGTTGGAACACACGATACTATGTCAGTCAAAATCAGACTCAAGCGGGTTGGGGGGAAGAATGATCCGGTCTTCCGGCTGGTGGTCACGGACAGCCGCAATCCGCGCGATGGGCGGTTCATCGAGGAGTTGGGAACCTACCAACCCACCCGCACCAGCGGGCAGAACTACACGGTCAACCTTGATCGGGCCAATTACTGGGTGTCCAAGGGCGCGCAGCCCAGCGACACCGTGGCCAGCTTGCTCAAGCGGGCGGCCCGGGCCCAGGCGGCCGCCTGAACCGGTTTGCGCCATGCAGGCGTTCATCGAATACGTGGTTCGTGGCCTGGTGGATCACCCGGACGAGGTTAGTGTGACCGCCGTCGAGGGTGGGGGATCGACGATTTATGAGTTGCGGTTGAACCCGGCGGATGTGGGGCGGGTGATCGGACGCCAGGGCGTCATGATCAACGCCCTCCGCTCCCTGCTGCTGGCGGGCAGCGCCAAGCGGGGATTGCGGTGTTCCCTCGAGTTGGTCGAGGATGGGCGGAAGTCCTGAGGTGCCCCGGCGCGGGAAGGCGCGGCGCCCCCTCGAGCATGAAAATCGACGTGCTCACCCTGTTCCCCGGGATGTTCAAAGGCCCGCTGGATGAAAGCATCCTGAAGCGGGCGAGGGAATCCGGGCGGCTGACGGTGTCGATTCATAATCTGCGCGATTACGCGCATGACCGGCATCGCACTGTGGATGACCGTCCGTTTGGGGGCGGGCCGGGAATGCTCCTGAAGCCGGAACCGATTTTTGAGGCGGTGGAAGGGTTGTCCGGGCCGGAGACGCGGGTGGTGCTGCTGGCGCCGTCGGGCCGTCCGTTTAACCAGCGCGCGGCGCAGGAGTTGGCGGGCTGCAGCCACCTGCTGTTGATTTGCGGCAGTTACGAGGGTGTGGACGAGCGGGTGCGGGAAGCCCTGGTGGATGACGAATGGTCGATCGGGGATTATGTGCTGACCAATGGCGCCCTGCCGGCCATGGTGGTGATTGACGTGGTGGCCCGGCTGATTCCCGGGGTGCTGGGTGATGACGAGAGCGCGAAGGATGAATCCTTCAGCCGGGGGTTGCTGGAGTATCCGCACTACACCCGGCCCGCCGAGTTTCGCGGGATGAAAGTGCCCGAGGTGTTGCTGTCCGGGCACCATGCCGAGATCGAGAAATGGCGGGAGCAACAGGCCCGGCGCCTCACACGCGAGCGCCGGCCGGATTTGACAGAGACCGCGGATTGAGTGCCGCGGAAGTGTTTTACAGACTGAGGAACGGATTATGAACCAGGCATTGCTTGACAAGATCGAGAACGAACAGTTTCGGAAGAACCCGGTTGATTTCGGTGTCGGGGATTCCGTGCGTGTGCACACCCGGGTGGTGGAAGGCAACAAGGAGCGCATCCAGGTGTTTGCCGGGGTGGTGATCGGCCGGCGGGGCCGCGGCATGAACGAAACGTTCACCGTCCGCCGCATCAGCTACGGCGAAGGCGTGGAGCGGGTCTTCCCCGTCCATTCCCCGCGCATCGAGAAGGTGGAGGTCGAGCGAAAGGGCGAAGTGCGCCGCGCCAAGCTCACCTACCTGCGCAAGCGCATCGGCAAGGGCGCCACGTTGGTGAAGGAAAAAGCCGAGCGGTCAGCCGAAGAGAGTTGAGCTTCGTGGCGATCGGTTCCTGTCCGGGCCCGCCCACGCGGGTTCCCGTGATCCCGGAGTGACTCAACGGGTGGCGCGCTGGATGACCTCGATCGCCTGACCGGCTTCGAGCGTCTCGTCCCGGCGCTCCTTCAGATCCCGGAGCTTGACGCGGTCCGGGGCGCCCTCCAGCCGGATGGTGAACCGCACCCCCAGTTCCTGCGCCCGCTTGAACTGTTTGTCCGACTTCATGGGCGTGAGGGCGAATTCGCAGGCGAGGCCGGCGTCCCGCAGTTTCTGCACGAGACCCAGGCTCGCCGGACGCCAGGATTCCTCCTCGATCAGGCAGTACACCATGGGACCCACGGCGGTCTCGGACAGAAGGCCGCGTTTGTTCAGCAGTTCGGTGAGCACCACATCGCCCATGCCGAAGCCCAGGGCGGGCATGTCCGACTTCCCGCCGCTGAGCAGCTTGATGAGGTTGTCATAACGCCCACCCCCGGCGATGGCCCGGAACTCCCCCTTCCGATCAAAGGCTTCAAAGACCGTGCCGGTGTAATAGGCGAGTCCGCGGATGACGCGGTAGTCGAGGGCCACGAAATCGGTCAGCCCGCGCGCCGCCAGGTTGTCGAGAATCCGTTGCAGATGGTCCGTCGGACGGGAGGCCGCGATCACTTCCTGGACCCGTTCCAGCGAGAGTCCCAGGGCGCGGAGTTTGGCGTCCGTGTGTTCCGGCGTTTCGCGTTCCAATTTGTCCACCACCTGGAAGAACTCATACTCGCGGGTGGGGTCCGCGTGGGCCGAGGCATAGAAATGCTGCCAGGCTTCCCGGCTGCTGAGCCGGATGCGGAAATCCTCGGCAGTCAGGCCCAGCGCCCGAAGGGAGTCGATCAGCAGGGCGATCAGTTCCGCGTCCGCTTCCGGACTGGATTCGCCGATGATGTCCGCGTTGAACTGGAAGTGTTCGCGGAGCCGGCCTTTCTGCTGACGCTCGTAGCGGAACAGTTGGGGAATGGCGAACCACTTGATCGGCTTCCTGTAGTTGCGCTCATGGGCAGCAGCCATGCGGGCCAGCGTGGGGGTCATCTCCGGACGCAAGGCCACCTCCCGATCCCCCTTGTCCTTGAAATTGTAGAGCTGGCCGACGATTTCCGACCCGCTCTTGGTGGTGAACAGTTCCAGCGGCTCGAGCGGCGGCCCGTCGTATTCCCGGAATCCGTAGCGACCGGCCACCCGCCGCCAAGTCTCGAACAGGTGTCGCCTTGCGTCGGAACTCCAGAGGTCGCGGGTGGGCAACGGCTCGGGGTAGAAATCGCGAAAGCCCGGTAATCGTTCCATAGCTTCGCGCTATCCTAGGCCGGGGCGATGAGGGGCGAAAGGAAGAACAATCTGACCTGGTGGCGCGGGTGGCGGTGGCGGCTAGGAACCTGGCGAAGCCGTGGAGGAGGGGGGGGCCTCGGGCGGACGCTGGAGCACGCGCGCCTTCATCTCCTTCCCGGCCTTGAACTTGACCACCGGTCGCTCGGGTATGGGGATGTCGGTTTCCGGCGCGTTGGGATTGCGTCCCACGCGCGCTTTCCGCACCTTGACCTCGAACACGCCGAAGTTGCGCAGCTCCACCTTGTCTCCTTTGGCCAGGGCTTCGGAGATGTAGTCCAGGGTCTTCTGCACCACGTCAAAGACATGCTGCTGGTTCATGCCCGTCTCGCTGGCGATGCGGGTTACGAGGTCGCGTTTGGTCAGAGTCATAAGCCTGTGCGGTTTTCTCTTTCCGGAGTTGTCTAAATCTCCATAAGCCCTTGAGACCAAGGCGTCAAGCCTTCTTCCGGACTTTTTTGGGGTCGATTGCGGTTGAACGGAGCGGGGGATTGCCTTACCTAACCGCTCGCGACCCGTCGTGTCGCGTGTTTGCGGGCAGACCAGGGGCCGTCGGCGGATGAGCGGGACGGGTTGGCGGGTTCAAGTCCACACCGTGAAACGAATTGGAATCTTTGGTGGATCGTTTGATCCGGTCCATGCGGGCCATTTGCTGGTGGCGGCCGCCGCCCGCGAGGAGGCGAAATTGGACCGGCTGATCTTCATGCCGGCCCGCCAGTCCCCCTTCAAGTCCGGGCAGCCACTGGCCTCGGACGGCCTCCGGCTGCGCATGCTCCGGCTGGCGCTGGCAGGGTGCGAATGGGCTTCGGTGAGCGACCTGGAGCTGCGACGCGAGGGGGTTTCCTACACGGTGGACACTCTGCGGATACTGAGGCGGGATTTGCCGGACGCGCGGTGGTTCTTTTTGATTGGGGAGGATCACCTGGCCAGGCTGCCGGAATGGCGGGAGGCAGACGCGCTGGGGCGGCTGGTGGAGTTTCTGATCATCCCGCGGCCAGGCTCCCCGGGGGACGAGCCCCCGGCGGGCTTCCAGTGGCACTGGTTGACGGGTTGGCCCCTGGGGGTTTCCTCCTCGCAGATCCGGCAGCGTGTCCGGGAGGGACGCCCGGTGGATCATCTGGTCCCGCCGCCGGTCGCCGAGGTGATCCGTTACAATCGACTTTATCTTGCTTGATCGTTCCCCCAACCTCTTGGCCGCATGGATTCAAGGAAGCTGGCGCAGCGTTGCCGTGAACTGGCGGATGACCGGAAGGCCGAGGACATTGTCGTGCTCGACGTGCGAAAACTGTCCTCGGTGACGGACTTTTTCGTGATCGCCTCTGCTCTCAGTGATCCCCATCTGCGGGCGATTGTCGAGGAGGTGGAGGTCCGCCTCAAGCAGGACGATGGGATTCCCGCGGCGGCGGTGGACGGCACCACGGCAGCGGGCTGGGTGGTGTTGGATTACTTTGACGTGATGGTTCACGTCATGCGGCGGGACATTCGCGAGCGCTACGACCTCGAGGGGCTCTGGAACGACGCGCCGCGCGTCCGGGCCAAGGCGGCCAGGAAACGGGTTTCCTAGGGCGAACGGCCTAGGAGGCGTAATCCTTCGGGGGGATTTCGTTGGAGGCTTTCACCATGTCCTCGATCTGCTTGAGGAAATCCTCCAGTCCGGGAGCGGGAATGATGATATTGTCGCGCCGCCCTCCAACATCTTCGGTGATGCGCAGAAAGCGCCCGCGCGGATTTTCCTTGAGCGTGAAGATGAACGTCTTGCGCTCGATCTGAATCCGCTCCGTGCGGAGGGTATCCTCGTTGACGGCGGGCTTCGGCTGTCCATAGGACCGGCTGCCGAAGGGCGATGGTCGCTCGTTTGATATCATGCTAACGAAACAATCTGGTTTGCTGTAGACACCTGAGAGTCCGTCTTGTGCCGCCCGAAGTCAACCTCTGAACTGCATGGCCGTGACGAACCGGGTCGGATCGGGCGGGTTGTTGGCGCGCCAGACATACACGCAGAGCGACCCCAGGACAACCAGGTTCGCGCCCTGAGCCACCGCATGCCAGATCCGAAGGGACTTGGCCGCCCGATCCCGGACAGTCTGGGTCAGGTTCGGCGCGTATTTCTGCCGGTGCAAGACTTCCATTTTGGGCTGCAACCAGAACCTGCCCAGCAGGCCAAACCCGAACAGGCAGAGCAACAGGATCATCGTGGAGCGGCGCGCCGGGCGACCGAGGTAAAGCCATTCGGCGCCCAAATGGGCCAGCCCGAGCGATCCACAAAGGATGTGCAGGGCGAAATACTTGCCGATAAGGAGTTGCGCGATCGCCCCGGAGAAATAGGGGTAATTGGCCTCCGTCAGCAGTTCCCTCATGGCGTTCGAAAAGGGCACCTGTCCAACCCCAAAGGTGAAGAAGACGGCGCCACCCAGCCAGAGGGCGGCGTTGAGGATGCCGATGAAGCGGAGGAACCCGATCACGCCAAGACCATAGAACCTTCGCGCTACGGTGCCAAGCCCCGAATCGCCTGGTCCGACGGGGCTAGAGGATGTTGGCGGCCAGTTCGGCCAGCTCCGATCGCTCCCCCTTCTGCAACTCGATGTGCGCGGCAATCGCCTGGTCCCGGAACCGGCTCACCACGTAGTTGAACCCGTTCGAGGACGAGTCCACGTAGGGATTGTCGATCTGGTACGGGTCGCCGGTGAACACCACCTTCGTGCCATTGCCCACCCGGGTGATGATGGTCTTGGCTTCCAGCGGGGTCAGGTTCTGGGCCTCATCGATGATCATGAACTGGTTGGCAATGCTGCGTCCCCGGATGTAACTCAACGCTTCCACAACAATGTTGCCCGAGCGCATCAGGTCGGTGCTGCGCCGATGGTCGTGGCCCATGTTGAGGTCGCTCAGCATCTCCAGCGCGTCATGGATGGGTTGCATCCAGGGCGCCAGCTTCTCCTCGAGCGAGCCCGGCAGAAAGCCCAGCTCCTTGCCCATCGAAATGGTCGGACGCGCCACGACCAGCCGTCGAAACTCGCGGTCCAGCACGGTCCGCTTCAGCCCGGCCGCCATCGCCATCAACGTCTTGCCCGTGCCCGCCTTCCCCATGAGCGTGAGCAGCTTGATCCGGTCATCCAACAGGGCGTCAAAGGCGAAATGCTGCTCGCGGTTCCGAGGGCGGATGCCCCAGACGCCGTCCCGGGTGTCGATGATGGGGATGAACTTGGTTCCGCAGGGCGCGACGCGGGCCAGGACCGTGCGCTTCGGATTGGTCTCGTCCGCGAGCGTGCAGTACTCATTCGGGAAATACTTGGGGCCGCCATCAAGGTCCAGCTCACCGTTGGCGCGCAAAGCCGCCAGCTTGTCCGTCGGCAGAATGATCTCCACCATCCCGGTGTAGAGATCCTTGATATAGACCCGGTCCGTCTCGTAATCCTCGGCTTGCAACTCCAGGGCATCGGCCTTGATCCGCAGGTTGATATCCTTGCTCACCAGCACGGTCGGGATCTTGGGGTGGCGCTTCTTGAGCTTGAGCGCCAGGGCGAGGATTCGGTTGTCCACCGTGCTGCCGTTGAATTGCAGCGCGGGCTCGGGGGTGCCGTTGGAGCCCGCCTCGTAAATGATCTTCAGCCGGCCTCCGTTGGGAAGTTTCACCCCCTCGCTCAGTCGCCCACCCGCACGCAGCCCGTCCAGCATCCGCGAAACCGTCCGGGCGTGCTGCCCCAGTTCCGTGGATTCGCGCTTGAAACGGTCGATCTCCTCGATCACTTCGATCGGGATCAAGACATGGTTGTCGGCAAAGTTCTGGAGGGAGTTGGGGTCGTGCAGCAAGACATTGGTGTCGAGGATGTAATTCTTCACAGGGAATGGAAAAGGCTAGGGGAATCCACGGGATGCCGCCACTTGCGGCGGGAGCGGATCCGGGAGTGGTTCACGGGGTCGAGTCCAAACTCAAGGCGCATGCAAGCCAGGTGCGGAAACTTGGGAACGAGAGCCGTTCCGAACTCGATGGCCATTGTCATTACTTCGTGTTGCGAACGATCACAGGGCCGAGACCTGGCAGGTCGGCGGGCGGATTCTGCGTTTCCCGTGGCTGCCATGCAACACCAACCTTCCTCGAAAAGCGATCGTTCACAAGAATGTCACGTTGACTTGGAGGCCCCTGGCACATCCCGTCTCAGTCTGGAACATGGGTCCGTCCATCCTCCGCCGTATCCCCGCTACGGAGGGTGGACGGAGCCGCGCCCCGGACCGCGAGGAGAATGGGGCCACCGGGCAACCGCCACTTTACAGCGGCACAGCCCGACCCTAGACTCGCCACAACATGGGCACCGATTTCGACGCGACAGAATTTGTGGATAGCGACTACCGGCACAGCAAATCGCCGTTCAGTGCGGCCGTGTCCGGCGTCCCCGCGCGGGCGCCGACCCGGGAAGAGGTGGACCTGAAGGCAGCGGAAGCGCAGCAGAAGCTTATCGAACTCAAGCGCGCCCAGGAGGAGCTGGAACGGCAGCGCGCGGAACTCGAGGACACCCGCCGCCGCCAGTCGGAATTCCAGACCGGCCGCCAGGAGATGCTTCAAAACCTTGAGCGCGGCCTCGGGCTTCTGGAGGAGGCGGAGTTCTCAGCCCGCCAGGAAGCCGAACAGACGAACAAGGCGGCCACCGGATTGCGCGAAGCCTTGGACAAGGTGGAAGCCATCCGCGAGGAGACGTGGACTTCGGAGAATTTTCACCGCGAGTTGACCCGCGCGTTGACCACTCTGGAGAACGCCCGGATGGAATGGAACACGTGCCGGCTCAAGTTCCCGCGGTTGTCTGACCCTTCCGCCACGAACTCGCAAGCGGGGTCCGGCAACCCTGCGGTTCAGGGTGCTGCCGCGCCGCTGGCGGACCTGAGCCTGTGGCGGGCTTGCAAACTTGGACTGGCCCTGACCTGGCCCATCGCCCTGGTCGGTCTGGGCGCCATCGGATTGTTTGCTGCCTTGTTGATGCAGCGCTAACCCCATCGAGTCCATGGCGCTTTTCAAGCACAAGCCGGATCCGATTTCCGACCGCGCGCGGGCCTTGAACTCGCAGATTGCCGCCTTGGAGGCGCAGATTCGGAAGTATGAGACCCGGCTGGGGCGTGCCCCGGCGCCTTCATCGCCTCCAGCCCTGCCAGCCTCCCGGGTTCACCCACCCATGGGCGCAAGTGCGCGACCAGCCGTTCCTGCTCGTCGCGAGCTCGACCTCGAGGAGGTGGGCCAGCGCCAGTTGACCTCGGAAGCCGAGCTGGCCAACGACGTTGTGCATGTGAATGAACTGGGGCTGCGGAAGTTTGATGTTCCCCGGCTCATTTCCGACGTGAGCGGGTTTTTTCGCGCACCCACCACGTCGAATCCCCGCCTGGTCAGCTACCTGGCGGCGGGCGGGATCCAGGGCCTGCGTCCGTTGCGATATGAAAAGCGGGTCGCCCGGAACCGGTTCATCGTGTTCGCCCTGATCCTGCTCGGGCTCCTGATCGGACTGCTGACCGTGTTCGTTCCGCGCTGACCATGGGCTACTGTCGCGACATGGCACACTTCTCCAGTCGGGACAGCACCAGGGGGCGCTGGGGCTTGAGGATCGAAACCGACTGGGGCGATTTCACCGCGGAGTTCACGCGGGTAGGCCTGTCACGCCTGACCTTTCCCGATCAAAGACCGGATTGCGCTGGAGAATTCTCCGAACGAGAAGGTCCGTGCTTTGAACCCCGCAACCGTAGCCGCCGACGTGAGTCGGCGCCGTTATCCCGAACTGGAACTGGCCTTCAGCAATCCAGCCGCTCTTCCGTGATCGGGGGAACCGAGGGCGCGGACTCACCTGTCTGCGTGCCCCGCACAGGCAGGCGTCCACGCCTACGCGGCGCATGGGAACCGCTGCCGAACGACGCACCGGCTGCGGTGCGGCGTTGGTGCGAGTGGACACGCCGGGCGTTGGGCGCGGTGCTGCAAGGACGACCGCGGACCCGGTTGCCTCCCCTCGATTGGACCGGCGCCACAGCGTTCCAGCGCAAGGTCTGGCAGGCGCTACTGGGGGTTCGACCGGGACGGAAGATGACGTACGGCGTCTTGGCAAAATGCATAGGGCAGCCAAAGGCGGCCCGGGCAGTCGGAGCCGCGTGCGGGGCAAACCCGGTGCCGGTCCTGGTGCCGTGCCATCGCGTCGTGGCCGCCAGCGGTCAGTTGGGTGGATTCTCCGCCGGACTGGATTGGAAGCGGCGGCTGTTGGCGGCGGAGGGATTGGGCGGATAGCGTCGCAGTTACGCCCCCGCCGTCACGACCGTGTAATTCTTCTTGCCTTTGCGCAGGAGCAGGTGCTTGCCGAAGAGCAGTTGATCGGCGCCCACCGTGCGTTGCGGATCGGATTCGCGCACGTTGTTCACGTAGATGCCGCCGCCTTGAATGTCCTTGCGCGCCTGGCCCTTGGAGGCGCACAGGCCGGACAGCACCAGCAAGTCCAGGAGGGGCATTCCCTGTCCCTCCAGTTGGGCCCGGGCGGCCTCGCGGGTGGGGACTTCGCCGACGATCTCGTTGAACGTGCCTTCCGCGATGCCCTCGAGCGAGCCGCCGAAGAGAATGGTGCTGGCGCGAGCGGCTTCCTGCGTCGCCGCCTCGCCGTGGATCAGGTCGGTGACCGCCTGGGCCAGGGCGCGATGCGCCTCGCGCGCGCCCGGATTGGCCGTGTGCTGTTCTTCGAGCCCGGCAATGGTCTCGCGGGAGAGGAACGTGAAGAATTTGAGGTAACGGATGACATCCCGGTCGTCGGTGTTGATCCAGAACTGGTAGAAGCGATACACGCTGGTGCGCGCGGCGTCGAGCCACACCGCGCCCGCCGCCGTCTTGCCGAACTTGGAGCCGTCCGCATTGGTGATCAGGGGCAGGGTGAGGCCATAGACGGTGCGGCCGAGCTTCTTGCGGGTGAGGTCGATTCCGGCGGTGATGTTGCCCCATTGATCGCTGCCGCCGATTTGCAGTTCGCAACTGTGGTCGCGACACAGCACGTAGAAATCGTAGGCCTGGAGCAGCATGTAACTGAATTCGGTGTAGCTGATGCCCACCTCGCGATCCTCCATGCGGGCGCGCACGCTTTCTTTGCCCACCATCTGGTTGACCGAGAAATGCTTCCCGATGTCGCGCAGAAAATCGAGGTAACTGACGTTGGCGATCCAGGCGGCGTTGTCCAGCAACCGGGCCGGGTTGGCCGGTGTTTCAAAATCCAGCAGCCGTTTCAACTGTTCCTTCACCCGGGCAATGTTGTGGTCGAGGACCTCGCGGGTGAGCAACTGGCGTTCGGCGGTCTTGCCGCTGGGATCGCCAATGCTGCCGGTGGCGCCGCCGGCGATGGCGATGGGATGATGGCCAAGTTGTTGGAAGCGTCGGAGGGCGAGCAGGGGAACCAGGTTGCCCACGTGCAGGCTGTCCGCCGTGGGGTCGAAGCCGCAGTACAGCGTGATCGGCGACGCCAGCCGCGTGGTCAGCGCTTCCCGGTCGGTGCAGTCGGCGATCAGCCCCCGCCATTCCAGTTCCTCAAGAATGCTCATGCGCCGGCAGCGTATGCAAAACCGGCGACCGCGCCAACGGCCATTTCAATTCTCCGCTCCGCCGCTCAACACCACGTCCGCCTGGAGCACCGTCTGGTTGTGGACCCGCACCGCGCCGCGGGCCTGCACCAGGTTGGCTAACCGCCCTGTGATCTCCGCTTCGAGCTGCAGTACGTCGCCGGGTCTGCCGGTGCCGAGAATCTTCGCGTTGCGGATGGCGGTGAGCTTCAGGCCGGGCAGGGGAGCCTGGGACGGATCGGCCTGCGCGATCACTCCAGCCAATTGAGCCAGCGCCTCCACCAGCAGCACGCCGGGAAACAGCGGGTCGCCGGGGAAATGGCCGCGAAGGAACGGCTCATCTCCGCGGATCGCGTATTCGCCCGCGCCGGATTGCCCCGGGTCCAGCGCGGTTAGCCGGTCCACGAAACGGAACTCCGCCCCATGCGGCAGGCGGTGGAGGGCGTCGGTCAGGCGCACGTCAGCAGTCATGGTTTGAAGGGTTCCACCAGTCTGTAGTCCGGCGGCAGGTTGGTGGAGAACAGGTCCGGCGGCAGCGGTTGGTTGCTGAGGCGGCGCGAAAACTGGTTCTGCAACCGTGAACCGTCGGCAAACTCGATCTCGCTGGCGGTCAGGTTGAAGACATTGGTCTGGAACGTGAGGGACACCCGGGTCACGAGCCGCTTCGCCGTTGCGGTCTTGGGTTCGAGCTGGATGCGGCACAGTCCGTCGGCTGCCGGCTGGGTCGAGACGGCGTAACCTTCGCGCAGCGTGGCTTCGTTCTTTGGAAAGCCCGCTTCCATCAAGGTCAGGGCATCGCGCAGCGGCCCAGGCTGGGCCGGACCGAGCGGATAGCGTTCCGCGCGTTTCAATCCGGGGTAGATGAGGAGAAGTTCATGAGGGGAGCGGACGGCGATGGTTTCGGGCGGTTGACCCAACTCCCATCGGAACAGCCCAGGTTGCGAGTAATGAACGCGCCCGGTGGCAACCAAGGGCTGAGCCAGCGCGGCGAGGTGCCGGGTTTGGACCAGGTCCGCCGACCAGGTCTGCAGCTTCTGATGCGCCTCGAGCCAGGCGGCCAGGATCGGGTCGGGCGCGTCCTGTCCGAACACCGTCCCGCCGGCCAGGCACAGCCAGACGGCAAGGAGCCCTGCGCGCCGGGAACCCCGGAACCGATGGAAAACGCTCAACGTCCAACGTTCAACGTCCAACGGCGAACGCCCAATGCCGCGCTCCTGGATGTTGAAAGTTGAGTGTTGAATGTTGAGTGTTCCCCGCGGGTTCAGGATCCCAACGCGCGAGATCACGTTGCGGAGGCTCTCTATGAAGCGGTCGGCGCGGGCCAGATGGGCACGAAGTGATACCATTGATCGGCATGCTGGCGGATGGCCGGCTCGAAGGCACGCAGGATTTTCTGCGTGAGCTGCTGGCGGGCCCGCGGATCGCGCAAGGCGGCGCGGTCGTAATCAACGGGAGCCAGCGCCGTTGCGGTGTAGTGGCCGTCCTCACGCACGACATAGACGGGCAGGATGGCGCAACCGGTGGCGCGCGCCAGTTCGGCCGGTGCCGAGGAGGCGAGAAAGGGGCGGCTGAACAGTTCCACCTCGGTGGCTGTGGATGGCGCTGGTCGATCCACCAGCACGGCGACCGCAGCCCCGCTCTCGAGGCGGCGGATAAGTTCCACGAACCCGAAGGGATCGGCCCCGATGACCACGGTTTCGATGTTCCAGCGTGCGCGGGACTGCTGGCGCAGCCGGGTCAGGGCGTCGTCCGGCTCGGCCAGGGTCACGACTTGCATGGTGATGCCCTGTCGCGTGAGCACCGGCGCCCCGAACTCCCAGTTGCCCAGATGCGGGGTGACCAGCAACAATCCGCGACCCGGCGCGCTGGCGGCCAGCAGGTGCTCCAACCCGGTCATCTCCCCGAACAGATGTTCGATGGGCCGGCCGCCTTCAAAAATCCACAGATCAGTCAGTTTCCGCGCGAACTGCGAGAACAGACGGTCCGCAGCCGCTTCGGTCTGGAGCGCTGTGCCGCAGACAGGACGCAGGTTGGCGGCGACGGTGGCGAAACGATGTCGCGCAACGCGGCGATAAGCGGCGGCCGCCAGTTTCGCCAATCCGACGAGGAAGGGATAGGGCAGTTGTCGTGCGAGCCACAATCCGGTCTGCCAACCGCGCGCACCGTAGAGGGAGGATGCCTGTCGGGCCCGGTGTTCGGCGGTCTGCTCCGGAACGCTTGGGCCGCCGTAGTGCCTTCGCAGCCAGAGCCACCACGCCGGCAACAGCCAGGTGGCAACCAGGTAGGTCAGCGCCATGCCGGAAGCGCAGACCTGCCCCAGGCTGGCCAAACCGGCGTTGTTGGAAAGGCCCAGGGATCCAAACGCAGCGATGGTGGTGGCCGCACACAGCCACAAGGCACGCCCCACGGATCGCCGCGTTCTCGCCACATCGCCATTGTAACGACGCAACGCCAGCAACATGTGGATGGCGTAATCCACCCCCGCCCCCAGCAACAAGGGCAGGGCCATGAGATTGAGCAGATTCCAGGACCACCCCACCAGTTTCATCAGGGCACAGAGGCACAGCAGAGAGAAGGCGAGCATGGCCAGACTCAGCCACACTTCCAATGGCCGGCGGAAGGCCAGTCCGAGGCAGACGATTATCGCCAGCGCGGTTGGAATCAGCACCCGGCGCAGACCTCGCTGAATGACCTCGGCGAGGGCTTTGCCCAGACGGTCCCAGCCGACCAGCCAGGCCCGGCCTTCTGGCTGCCCGGGCAGGGACGGCATCGGGATCCGCGCTTGGACTGCCGGGTACACCAGGCCCATCACCCAGAGGTTCGTTGCGGTGCGTGCAGTAAATTGTCCCAGGCTCCAGCGAGCCACGGCGTTGTCGGGCCAGGGGGAGCCTGTGTCGAGCCGTTTGGCGAACGCCTCGAGAACTCCGTCCGCCAGCCCCAGCGCCTGGCTGGTGAATCCGTTGGACAGCACCAAGGCGCGAAGGTCGGGCCATGTGGACAGCAGTTCGCGAAGGGCGTCACGATTGGCGGCGGCGTTTTCCGGACGCGGCCAGAGGTCTGTGGGCAGTGTGAACCGCGCCACCGCGCCGGCTGCCTGGGCGGACTCGAGACTGGCCTCGGTTTGGTCCAACAATCTTCCGACGTCGGATTCGTCGCGGCCGGCGAGAATCAGCCACAACGAAGGTTCCGTGCGTTGCATCCGTTGTTCGATCTCGTGCAAAGCCGTGTAGGCGGGGCTGCTGCGCGGGCGCAACGCATCCGCTGAGCGGTTCAAGATGGGGAATCCGGTCCAAAGGGCCGCGACCGCCCCCGCGAAGGCAGCCACGGTCAAAGGCCAGGCGGCGTTCGACCGAACACGATCACGCCATGTCAGGCCGCTTTCGCCCGGCCCGCGGGTTGCTGCGGCTGTCAGAGAGTCGGTCCCGGCCAGCGGACCCAGATACAGCCCGAGCATGAGGCCGGCTCCGGACAGTACGCCGATCGCGACGAGTGTTCCCAGTTGGGCCAGACCGGGCAGCCCGCCCAGGTTCAACATCAGGAACGCCATGGCGGTGGTGACGGCCGACCACCGGATTCCGCGTCGAGCCGACTCCAGCGGGGAGGGATGTCCGGCCAACCCGTGTTCCCGCCATTCCTGGTAAAGCACCACGCCGTAGTCCGCCACCAATCCGAGCAGAATCGCGGCAAACCCCACGCCGATCACGTTCAGCGGCCCGTAAACCAGTCCGCCCAACGCCAGGGTCAACCCGATGGTCGTCGCCATCAGAACCATCAGCCAGGCCATCGGCTTGAGTTTCCGGTGCGCCCACCAGAACAGCCCTGCGACAATCACCCCGGTGCCGATGACCGACTGGGTCATGTCAGACTGCATGCCGCCCGAAATCTCGGAGACGAAGGCCGGCCGTCCGGTGTAACGCACCGTGACACCGTCCAAGGCGCCCGAGCTTCCCGCGATTTGCTGAACCTCATGCTGAACCGCCTGGAACCACGTCGCGCATTCCCGGTAACCCGTCAGGTCGCCGGTGGCCTGGACGAACACCAGGCGGAAAGTGCCGTCCGGCGCGGCAAACATTTCGTCGCCCCGGCCGAACTGCATGCCGCCGCCCGATGGGCCGGGCAGTTGGGTAAACCCGAGCGGATCAAACCCCAGCTGCGCGAATTCCGCGGGCGAGAACGTGGTGGCCAGCCGGGTGCGCGCGGATTGGAGTTCACTAACTATTCGAGCCGGCCGCAGGCGATCCAGGAGGTCTTGAAAGTGGTTTGGGGGCTGGTTGATCCAGACGTGCGCGAGCATGGCGGCGGCCTGGTCTGGATGCTCGCGCCAGGGCGGTTGCCAATGCGCTTCGGCCACGCGGTTGGTGTCCCGACGCAAGTGCTCGGCGATGGCGCGCGCGGCGGACTCCGCGAGGGTGGGGGTGTCGGCCTGAACGGACAGGATCAACTCGCGCGCATGGACAAAGTGCTCGTTGTAGATTGCGAGGCCCTGGACTTCCGGGAGGCTGCGTGGCAGCAGGTTGAGCACTTCCACATCGAAGCCCAACCGCCACACGCCGGTGGCCGCCAGCGCGATCAAGACCCCCGCCACCCATCGACGCCGCCTCCCGGTCATGGGGTGAAGAACCCTTCCATGCGCTCGCCGGTGCGAGGGTTGGCGAACTGCCACCGACCGTCATCCAGGTCCGACCATGTCCAGCCCGTGGCGGTGGAGCCGTGCAGGACGGTATCGGCCAACTGGAACCACCCGACGCGCCGGGGCGCCCGGCCTGGACCCGAATACGCTTTATGAAACGCCGGGATCTCCAGCCGCCAGCCCGCAGGGGTGCGTCGGGCCAGCACGATCTCCAGGGGATCCTTGCTGAACCGAATGAAATCCTCCCCGCCGGGGTTGGAAGCGATGAGAAGATTTCCGGCGAGTTCGGGCGCACCGGTCTTCGGCTGCCACAGTGCCTGTCCCCGACGGATGTGCCAGCCGGGAGCGGACAGGTCCGTCGGGGCGAGCGTCGGGCCGGTGCGGCAACCGTTCGCCAGCAGGGTCAGGGCGAGCAGGATCAGAAACCCGGCTTCGCGCATGGAACCCCTGAACCGACGCAAAACGTCCAACGTCCAACGTTCAAGGTCCAATGCGGCAACGATTGGCAACCCCTTGAGCGTTGAACGTTGAGCGTTGAGCGTTGAATGTTTGCCGCGGTGCAGAAGGAGGTTCGCTCCGACCGCGCTCAGCCCCGGCACAGCATGCCGATCGAGCAGGGCCTTCCTGTCCCTGGATAGAAAAATTTTGAACACGTGAACGGGTGTGTGGTCCAATCGCCAAACCGCGATGGCGGGATGATAGGGGCTTTGTCCGCCGGGCTCAATGCCGGCGCTGACTGGTTTACAAGCGCACGGCAATGCGTTAAATCCATGCCCGGTTTTTTGAGCCGCACAGCAACACCATGATATCCGTTCAGAATCTGTCCAAGAACTTTGGAAGCAAGAAGGCGGTGGACAACGTGTCCTTCCGCGTGGAGCGGGGCGAGGTGCTGGGCTTCCTCGGGCCCAACGGCGCCGGGAAATCCACCACGATGCGCATGATCACCGGCTTCATCCCGCCCAGCGGCGGGTCGGCCACCGTCGGGGGGCACGATGTGGTGAATGATCCCCTCCGGGCCAAGCGCCTGATGGGTTACCTGCCCGAGAACGCGCCGGCCTACACGGACATGACCGTGCATGGCTTCCTGAACTTTGCCGCCGAGATTCGCGGCCTTTCGGGCGCGGCCCAGGGCAAGGCGGTGCAGCGCGTGGTCGAGATGTGCTTTCTCGAGACCGTGCTGCATCAGAGCGTGGAGACGCTCTCCAAGGGCTACCGGCACCGGACCTGTTTCGCCCAATCCATCATTCACGATCCCGACGTGCTGGTGCTGGATGAACCGACCGATGGCCTGGATCCCAACCAGAAGCACGAGGTGCGGACCTTGATCCGCAAAATGGGCGAGAAGAAGGCCATCGTGTTCTCGACTCATATCCTCGAGGAGGTGGACGCGGTCTGCACGCGCGCCATCATCATTGATCGCGGCCGGATCGTGGCCAATGGCACGCCCGCCGAACTGCGGCAGCGCTCCGAATCATCGGGAGCCGTGACGGTGCGGGTGTCCGGGCTGAAGGGGGCGGAACTGGCGCAGCGGCTGCGCGCGTTGCCGGCGGTCAGACAATGCGAAGTGGTCGGCGACGGGGAGCAGCGGGCGACGGTGCGGGCGTATCCGCGGACCGCGCCCCGCAACGGCGAATTTGCCGCGTTGGTGGCCTCGAGTCTCCACGGGGTGGTGATCGAGGAATTGCACACCGAGGAGGGGCGCCTCGATGAGGTGTTTCGCAAGATCACCATGCCGGACACCCAAGCATGAACTCTGAATTCCGAAACCTGAAATCCGACTCTGAACGAGGGAGGCGCACATGAACTCAACCTTGCAGAACGTCAAGACGATCACCAAGCGCGAGCTCGCCGCGTATTTCACGTCGCCGGTGGCGTATGTGTTCATTGTCATCTTCCTGCTGCTTTGCGGGTTCTTCACCTTCTTTGTGGGCGGCTTTTTCGAGCGCGGGCAGGCGGCGCTGGGGGCGCCCTTCTTCAACTGGCACCCGTGGTTCTACCTGTTCCTGGTGCCGGCGGTGGGGATGCGCTTGTGGGCGGAGGAACGGCGCGTCGGCACGCTGGAACTGCTGTTGACCATGCCCATCACGCCCTGGCAGGCGATTGCGGGCAAGTTCCTGGCGAGCTGGCTGTTCCTGGGCCTGGCCCTGGCGCTCACCTTCCCGGTGGTGATCACGGTCAATTACCTCGGCAACCCGGACAACGGCGTCATCTTCGCGGCCTATGTCGGAAGCTGGCTCATGGCCGGCGCCTACCTCGCCATCAGTTGCATGACCTCGGCCATGACCCGCGCGCAGGTGGTCAGCTTCATCCTGTCGGTGGTGATCTGCCTGTTCCTGATCCTCTGCGGGTTCGACCCGGTGATCCAGTTGCTGGAGGGCGTTGTGGGGGCGCGGGTCGTCGAGTTTGTCGCCTCGTTCAGCTTCATGACGCATTTCGCCGGGTTCCAGAAGGGCGTGCTGGACTCGCGCGACTGGATCTTCTTCCTGTCAGTGATCGCTTTTTGCCTGTTCGCCACCAGCGTGATCTTGCGCGGGCACCGGGCGGGTTAGGACGACCACCATGAAAAGCAAAGGACTGCAGACCATTCTGTATTCGGCGGTGGGCTTGGCGGCCATGGGCCTCATCCTGGTCGCCTTCAACGTGGTGACCGGCGCCTTCAAGCTGCGCCTGGATCTGACCGAGGAGAAGGCCTACACGCTTTCACCCGGCACGCGCGCGATCCTCAAGGGGCTCGAATCTCCCATCAAGATCCGGTTCTACTGCACCCAGCCGGCGGCCGCCTCGCGCGACACGGTGTTCCTGACCAGCCACGCCCGCCTTGTCGAGGATCTGCTCCAGGAATTCAGGCAGGCCGGCGGCGGCAAGGTGATCGTCGAGAAATACGATCCCCAGCCGGATTCCGATGCGGAGGATTCGGCGGGCCTGGACGGCATCCAGGGCCAGATGCTTCCGGACGGCGAGCGGTTCTATCTCGGCCTGGCCGTCAGCCAGTTGGATCAAAAGGAAACCATTCCCTTCCTGGCGCCCAATCGCGAACGCCAGTTGGAGTATGACGTCGCGCGTGCCATCTCCCGCGTGGTCCAGCCCATCCGCCCGGTCATCGGCGTGATGAGTCCGTTGCCGGTCTGGGGCGCGCCGGGCAACCCCATGATGATGCAGATGGGGCAGGTTGGGGGCACGCCCCCGTGGGGCATCATCAGCGAGTTGAAGGGGGACTTCGATGTGCGACGCCTCGAGATGGATGCGAAATCCATCCCGGACGACATCCGGGTCCTGGTCCTGCTGCATCCGAAGGAGATCACCGAGGAAGCCCAGTTTGCCCTCGACCAGTTCGTCCTGCGCGGCGGCAAGCTCATCGCCTTCCTGGACCCCTATTGCGTCGTGGACAGCCGTGGTCAAAATCCCCTGATGGGGATGAGCGCGGGCAGCAGTTCAAACCTCGAGAAGCTGCTGCGGGCCTGGGGCCTGACGTTCGACACCACGAAGGTGGTTGCGGACGCGAATTTCCGCATGCAGCTCCAGGGTCGCAATGGCCAGCCGGTCGAGCAGCTCACCTGGCTTTCCATCACCCCGGAGGGGATGAACAATGAAGACATCACCACCGCGGAGATCGACAACGTCTGGATGCCCATGGCGGGTGCGTTCACTGGCACCCCGGCGGAGGGCCTGACCCAGATCACCCTCATGCAGAGCACGGCGGAATCACAGTTGGTGGAGGGTTTCATGGCCAACATGGCTCCGGAAGAGGTGTTGAAAGAGTTCAAGTCCGGGGACAAGGCCCAGACCCTGGCGCTGCGGGTGCAAGGCCGGTTCAAGACCGCTTTTCCGGACGGCAAACCCGCCAGCCCGGATGGGGCGGACACCAACGCCGCGCCGGCCGCGGCGGAGTGGCTGAAGGAAAGCGCCTCCGAGAATGCCGTGATTCTGGTGGGCGATGCCGATCTTTTGTTTGACGACTTCACCCTGCGCCGGATCAACAGCCCCTTCGGCCAGCTGGCGATGTCCATGAACGCCAACCTGAACTTCGCGCAGAATTGTGTCGAGCAGATGGCCGGCGACCAGAACCTCATCCAGGTCCGCAGCCGCGCGACGTTGAACCGTCCGTTCGAAGTGGTGAAGCGCAAACAGGCGGAGGCGGAGCGCCGGTTCCAGGGCGAAATCGCCGCGCTCGAGGCGAAGGCCCAGCAGGCCCAGCAGCGGCTGAATGAAATGCAGGCGCAGAAGGGCGACAGCAGCCAGCGCTTCATCCTCTCGCCCGAACAGGAACAGGAACTCTCGAAACTCCGCCGCGAGGAAGCCGAAACCCGCAGCAACCTGCGCCAGGTGCGCAAGGACCTTCGACGCGACATCGTGGGCCTGGAGAACCGGGTGAAGTGGGTGAATGTGCTGGCCATGCCCGTGCTGGTGAGCGCGTTCGGTCTCGGACTCGCCCTGGTCAAGAAGCGCAAGACGGGCGCGCGCTGAGTCGTTCCTGATTTCACATCCAAGCCTCATGAACCAGAAGCAATTACTGTTACTCGGGTTGGTGCTGGGCGTATTGGGCGGAGCTGCGCTGCTGCTGCTCAAGCGGGATTCCGCCTCCGTGCAGCGCGGCGGCCCCGGCGAATCCCGACCGCTCCTGGGCACCCTGCCCGTGGGCGAGGAGTTGGCGCAGCTCAGCCTTCAGCAGGGCTCCAACACCCTCACCCTGGTCAAACAGGAGGGGCAGTGGGGCGTGCAGGAACGCGAGGGTTACCCCGCCGATTATTCCCAGATCACCCGCACCGTGCTCAAACTCAGGGACCTCAAGCCCGGACAAATCGAGCCGGTGGCGGCCAGCCAGCTCGAACGCCTCGAGTTGCTCGAACCCGGCGCGGCCCCAGGCGGCGGGACCTTGATCGAATTCCGGGACAAGACCGGCCAGGGGCTGGCGTCCCTGTTGCTCGGCAAGACGCAACTGCGCAAGGACAGCAGCCCCTCGCCCTACGGCGACCCCGGCGAGCGCGAGATCCCGGTCGGCCGATGGGTCATGAACCCCCAGGACAAGACGCGCGCCGCGCTGGTCTCCGACACGCTCTCCGATCTGCAACCCCAACCGCAAGCCTGGCTGAACAAGGATTTCTTCAAAGTGGAGAAGATCCGGTCCATCGAGGTGGCCCATCCGTTCGAGGCCACCAACTCGTTCAAAGTCACCCGCGAAACGGAGGCCGGTGAGTGGACGCTGACGGGCCTGAGCGACACCGAGCAACTCGACACCCGCAAGACCTCCAGCTTCAACTACGCCCTCAGCAGCCCCAGTTTCAACGATGTGCTGATTGCGGCGGACACCGCCCAACTGGGACTCGATCAGCCCACGGTTCTCCGCCTCGAAACCTTTGACGGCTTCAGCTACGAGCTCAAGGCCGGCACCAACCACAACGGGAACATTGCCCTGCGTGTGACCGTGCAGGGGACTTACCCCCGCCAGCGCGAAGCGCTCGAAGGGGAGGAGGATTCCGTCAAGCTGGAGAAGGACAAGGAATTCGCCGACACCCTCAAGACCCGCGACGCGAAACTGGCCAGGGAACAGGCGCTGGCGAAGTGGACCTACCAGGTGTCGTCCTGGACGCTGGATTCCCTCTTGAAGAAGCGCGCCGACCTGCTCCAGGCCAAGGAGTCTGAGGCGAACGTGGAAACCCCGGCCCAGCCCGCTTCGGAGCCCGTCGAGGACCTGCTGACCCTGCCGCAGCCGCCTTAGTCCAAATGGGGTCTTGGCAACCGGGGTTGCTTCGGGAAGGATGACGACACATGAAACCGCAACTTCTGGCCGCCGGCATCGCGTCGGTCTTGCTCTGTTCCTGCGCATCCACCCGGCTCAAGGAAACCTGGAAGGCTCCGGGGGCCCAGCCGGCGGCCGGCAGGGTCGCCGTGCTGGCGATCGATGAACGCGGATTGGTCAGGCAGGGTTTCGAAAACCGTTTCGTGGCCCAGTTGGTCGGGTCCGGTGCCCCGGCCGTGGTGACGTACGAGCAACTTTCGCTGGCTGAAATCAAGGAGGACAAGAAAGCCGCGGCGGAGCGGTTTCGCTCCAGTGGCGCGGGGACTCTGCTTATCGTGCGTCTGGTGGGAACCGGCACGTCTTACCGTGAAGTCCGCGCGGGCCCGGAGCGGTATGCCACCACCGTGACGGGATTCGAGTCCGTGGGTTGGTACGACTACTACTCGGTGGGGTTCATGGACATGCAGACCAGCTACGGCAGTTCGAAGAGGAAGGTGTGCCTGGAGGCCAGCCTGTATGATCTCGCGACGGAGAAGCGGCTTTGGGCTGGCCTGACTCAAACCGTGGTGGATGACCGCACGGATCGCGTGGCGGAGATCGAGCCTCTGGCCGCCCAGATCGTCGCGTCCATGCGCGAGGACGGGATTCTTCCCTGACCGCACCCCCACCCGCTGGGTGCATCTGGACACTGTCCCCGGCGCGCGGCCTTCAGGCCGCTTCAACGTCCGAAGGGCACGCGAGGAAACGCTTGTTCCGCGGGCTTGCGAACGCTGAAGCGGCATCCATGCCGCGCCCCGGCCGGACTTGCGTTCGAGGACAGTGTCAGGACGCGCCGCACCCCGCTGACCGCCGCAGTTCACCCTTTACAGGAGGTCGCTTCCGGCCTAGTCTCCGGCCTTTGAAACAAACTGAGGAAAGAGAAATCAATGGCTGCAAAGGCTGCTAAAATTGCGGATTTTCAATTGCACGAACGGGATACCGGCTCGGCGGATGTTCAGATAGCGTTGTTGACTGAGAAGATCAATCACCTCACCGAACACCTCCAGGCTCACAAGAAAGACATCAGCTCCCGTCGCGGACTGCTGGTCATGGTGGGTGAGCGGCGCAAGCTGCTGGATTACCTGCAGGACAAGGATCAGCAACGCTACGCGGCGGTCACCAAGAAGCTCAACCTCCGCCACTAGTCAACCTCCACGGTTCTTGAACCGTCGTTGGCATATCATTTTGGTCCGGATTGATGACGCGAGCAATCCGGGCTCTTCCACAAGCCTCGCGAAACCTCAATGGCCGTCGTCCACTCGGGAAGTTTCACTCAGCGTCCGCCTGGCGGACCTTGACTGAAGTTCCTCGGGCTGGCGACGGCGCAATCAACAACATGCCAGAAAAAGTCAGCATCCCCCTCGGGGATAAACAACTCACCCTCGAAACCGGCAAAATCGCCAAGCAGGCCGACGGCGCCGTGACCGTTCAATTGGGCGAAACCATCGTGCTGGTGGCCGCCGTCGCCGCCACCAAGGCCAAGGAAGGACAGGATTTCTTCCCGCTCACCGTGGATTTCCGGGAAAAGGCGGCCGCCGCCGGACGGTTCCCCGGCGGCTTCTTCAAGCGGGAAGGGCGCCCGACGGAAAAGGAAATCCTCACCTGCCGGCTCACGGACCGCCCCATCCGCCCCTTGTTTCCCAAGGGTTGGTACAATGAAGTCCAGGTCCAGACCATCGTGCTCAGCGCCGACGGCGAGAATGATCCGGACATCCTCAGCATGCTGGGCGCGTCCGCCGCGCTCATGGTCAGCGACATCCCCTGGGCGGGCCCGCTGGGCGTGGTGCGTGTGGGCCGGGTGGGCGGCGAATTCGTCGCCAACCCCACTCATGACCAGAAAGCCGGCAGCGACCTCGATCTCATCTACGTGGGCAGCGAAACCGAACTCGTGATGTTCGAGGGCAGCGCCCGCGAAATCAGCGACGAGGATTTCAATGCCGCCCTGCGCTGGGCGCAGGAAATCATCCAGCCCCAGATCAAGGCGCAGAAGGAACTCGCAGCCAAGGCGGGCAAGAAGAAGCGCGCGATCACCGTGACCGTGGTCCCCGACGAAATTCTCGAGGCGGCCAAGGCGCTGGCCGGGGACCGCATCATCCCCGCACTCCTGACCCCGGTGAAGCTCGAACGCGAGGCGGCGGCCAACGCGGTGTTCGAGGAGGTGGGCAGGAAGCTCGTCGAGAAGTTCGGCGAGGAGAAGGTCACCCCCTTTGTGATCAAGGACGTCCAATACTACATCCAAAAGGAGGCGGTTCGCGCCCTGATCATGAACCAGGACAAGCGCCTCGACGCGCGCCCCCTGGATGCACTGCGGCCGATCACCGCGGAGGTCGGGTTGCTGCCGCGGGCGCATGGGTCCGCCCTGTTCACGCGCGGCGAAACCCAGGCCCTGGTCCTGGCCACCCTGGGCACCAGCGACGAAGCCCAGGAACTCGACACCTATAGCGGTGGGGAGAGCGAGAAGCAGTTCCTGCTGCATTACAACTTCCCCAACTTCTCCGTCGGCGAGACCGGACGCATCAGCGGGCCCGGCCGGCGCGAGATCGGGCACGGCGCATTGGCGGAGCGCAGTGTCGAGCCGGCGCTGCCTTTGAAGGATTATCCCTACGCGATACGCGTCACCAGCGAGATCATGGAGTCCAACGGCTCCAGTTCGATGGCCACGGTGTGCGGCGCCTCCCTGGCGCTGATGGATGCCGGGGTGCCGTTGGTCCGCCCGGTGGCGGGCATCAGCATCGGCCTCTGCACCACCTACGGCCCGGATGGCAAGATCGCGAAGTACAAGCTGCTTACCGATATCATCGGTTGGGAGGACGCCTTCTGCGACATGGATTGCAAGATCGCGGGCACGGAGAAGGGCATCACCGGGTTCCAACTGGACCTCAAGCTCAAGGGGATTCCCCACGATCTGATGGAGCAGGCCGTCGCGAAGGCCAGCCAGGCGCGCGCGGAAATCCTCAAGCAGATGGCCAAGACTCTCGACAAGCCGCGCGCTGAATTGAGCAAATACGCCCCGCGCATCGAGACCCTGAAGATCAACCCCGACAAGATCGGCGCGGTCATCGGGCCCGGCGGCAAGAACATCAAGCGCCTCGTCGAGGAGTCCGGATGCGAGATCAACATCGAGGATGACGGCACGGTAAACATCTACTCCGTTTCCAACGAAGGCATGCAGATCGCCAAGGACGCGATCCTGGGCATGACCGCCGAGGCCGAGATCGGGAAGACCTACCGCGGCAAGGTGGTCACCATCAAGGAATTCGGCGCCTTCGTCGAGTTCCTGCCCGGCAAGGACGGCCTCGTGCACATCAGTGAACTGGCCAACTTCCGCGTCAAAAAGACCGAGGACATCGTGAAGATGGGGGATGAAATCTGGGTGAAGTGCCTCGGCGTGGACGAGAAGGGCCGCGTCCGGCTCTCGCGCAAGGCCGCCATGGCGGAACGCGATGCCGAGATGGGAGGCAAGGAAGAAGCCGGCCCGGAGGGAAAGGAAGAATAGTCGCTTCCTGAAGGAAGTTTCTGCAGGGCGGTCCCGCTCGGGGCCGCCCTTGCTGTTTGCAAAGCGCGTCTCGGAACAGCTTCTCGCAGACCGGCAGGGCCAACCAGCGGGATGGTGATGGGATGTCGTCTAGGCCAGCGCCTGGTATCCCTGCCGCAGGAGGCGCTCGGTGGTGGACCAGGAGATGCAGGCGTCGGTGATGGAGACGCCCGGGTTGAGCTTCTCCGGCGGCTGGGGAAACGGCTGGCTGCCTTCCTCCAGATTGCTCTCGACCATCATCCCGATCACCGACCGGTTTCCCCCGGTGCGCTGGGCGATCACGTTTTGCCAGACCAACTCCTGACGTTCCGGCTTCTTGCCCGAGTTGGCGTGACTGCAGTCCACCATGAGGCTGCCGGGCAGATTCGCCTTTCTCAGCGCCGCTTCCGCCAACCGGATGCTCTCGGCGTCGTAATTGGTGTGGTCCCGTCCCCCGCGCAGGATCAGGTGCCCGTCCGGATTGCCGCTGGTGCGCACGATGCTTGTCACGCCATCCTCATCGATGCCGAGGAAGCTGTGGGAGGAGCGCGCGGCAGACATGGCGTCCACGGCGGTTTGCAGGCTGCCGTCGGTGGCGTTCTTGTACCCCACCGGCATGGAGAGCCCGCTGGCCATTTCCCGGTGCGTCTGCGATTCCGTCGTGCGCGCGCCAATGGCGGCCCAACTGATCAATTCCGCCGTGTATTGCGGAACGATGGGGTCGAGGAACTCGGTGCCCGCCGGCAATCCCAGCTCGTTGACCTGCCGCAGAAGTTGGCGCGCCATGCGCAGCCCGGCCTCGATGTCCTGGGTGCCGTCCAGGTGCGGATCATTGATCAATCCTTTCCAGCCGATCGTGGTGCGGGGTTTCTCGAAATAGACCCGCATGACGATCTCCATCCGGTCGGCCAGCTCACGCTGGAGGCGGCTGAGACGGCGGGCGTACTCGAATGCGGCATCCACGTTGTGAATGGAGCAGGGGCCCACGACGACCAGCAGGCGCGGATCTTCCTGGCGCAGGATGCGCATCAACCGCTCCCGGCTTTGGACCACGGTGCGGCTGGCGGCTTCGGTCATCGGCAGTTCCGCCTTAAGCTCGTTCGGCGTCACCAACCGGACCATTTTCCGAACATGCAGATTTTGCGTCTGATCCATGAGACCGACAATCTAGGCACAAGTTCACCGGACGAAAAGCGGTAAGATGGGAGGAGAGGACGGGTTGAAGGGGTTGGACAGGAGGAACCCTCCACTCCGCCCATCCTGGGCCTCCTGCAAAGCTCGATTCCGCGTCAAACCGCGAATGGGCCACGCCTCATTCGGTGGCCGGGGCAAGGCGCAGGAGCCAGTCACCGGCGTCGGGCGGACTGAACGTCAGGATGTTATCGGCAGTCAGGGGCTCAGACGGTGACCGCAGTCCGGTGCGGAGGCTGAAGAACGTGGGTTCCAAACCGGAGCGCAAGGCGTGGGCGCGAAGGGAGAGGGTCGCACCCTCGGGCACAAAGAACAGCGCTTGATCCCGTCGGGGTGAGGCGAGTGCGGAGAGTGGACGCGGGGCGGCCTGGTTTTGTGGAATGGGGGCCAGGAGGTAGGACGCGGGCAGGAGTTCGTGGAACGCGGTTTCCTCCATGAAATGCCGGATCTGGCCCACACGCGCGGCGCCCGGGAGGTGCAGAGACTTCCGCCACTCGGACATGGCTTCCCCGGTCACCGCCACGGTGTTGGTGTCCAGGGCGGCGTCCCAGGCGGCGACGGCCCGGCTTTGATAACAGAGCCCCGCGGGTGGGGCGACGAACAGGCTGCGGGCCAGGGCTTCCAGGGTTTGCGCGGTGGCGACCCGGCGTCCGTCCGGGGCGAGGTCGGCTTCACCGGCGCCCCGGAGATTCAGGAGGGGGCGGGCCGGTTCGTGCATCCACAAGGTGGCCAGCGGTCCCCGCGCCAACCAGAGGGTGGCTTCCTCGGAGACATCGTTTCCGCTCTGGACAGCCAGCGCGTCCACCCACGATTCGCGGGCGAATTCCTTAAGCGCCCAGTGGCTGGAGCCGCAGGACAGGATGACCGGCGCGTGGGCGTAACCGTCGAAAACGCTGCGGCCAATGCGACGCCAGCGGGCCGCGCGGCGTCCGGCGGTATCCGCCTCGAATGCGATCACCCAGGCGACCGGGCGGGCGTCCCAGCGTCCCACCAACTGGCGCAACAGCACGATGACCTGGTCCTCGGGCAGCAGATCCTCGTCGCGCACCCCGATTTCCCACAACGGCGCAATCGCACTGACCATGTCGGAGTTCGCAAGCCAGGTAACCCGCTCGTCGAACGTCTGCAGCATTCCGGGATGCAGTTCGATCCGCTTCCAGCCGCTGTAGGCTGATCGTCCCCGGTTGTCCGTTCCTGGAGCGACGCGGCACAAGGCCACGTTGAAGCCTTGCTGCGATCGGACCTTGGCGTACTCCGACCATTCCTGGCGCGTGGCCTGGCGGGGTCCGTCCCAGACGGTGTCGGCGGTCCAGAAGAACGGCGTGCCGTCGGTGTGCTGGAAGGTGCGGCCGTCACGCGAAACCGCGAGCCTGCCATGGTGCTGGAGATCGGTCCGCAGGGATTGGACCCGGCAGAGCAGGGCGCCGGATTGGCGGTGCAGTCCCGCGTTGCGCGAATCCGAACACTCCGTGGTGTAGGTCCAATGGCCGAGTTGATCCGGGCTGAAGCGCACCGCCCAGCGAAGCCCGCCCAGCCAGAAGCCGTGGACACGGTTGGTGCGGCCGTCCGGGGAGATGAAGTCCGCGGTCAACCGGGCTTCCTGGGGTGGATTCTGGTAGGGCCGGGTGCTGAGAAACTCGGCTTCAAACACCTCGCCTTTCGCTGTGGAACGGGCGAGGAGTTCGCCGGCCGGGGCCAGTGACAACACCAGGGTGAGGAGGATCGCGCGCGCGAGTGCGTGTCCGCGGGGTTGCGGGTGTCGGTCCGGTTCCCCCGGCGAGGAATAGCCGGGCTGTGGGGTCTGTTCTGAAAGTCGTTTGTTCATAGAGTGCTGGCCTGCCTGCCGCGATTATCACACTGCAAATCGGGCGCACTGTCAAACCGGCTGAACTGCCGGATACGCCGGCTCCTGTCCAGGGTGCGAAATGCGTGTGGAGAATCCAGCCTGGCGGACGGGAAGCCTGCGCCACGCTGGAGGGGGGGTGTTTGAACGGATTGCGGATTTGTGTGTCTCACTTCATGCTGATGCTCGCAGGCTGGCTGAGCCGGTGCTGTGCGGTGTGGCGTGGTGTGTGATTTGAGATCTGGTTTATGATGAAACGATGCAGACGTGGTTGGAATCAGTGGAGCGGACGCGCCGGCCGATGGCTGGCGGCGCTGGTGTTGGGTTTGTCCGTAACGGGTTTGCAAGCGGCGGACCGGCCCGACCTCAAAGTGGACAAGACGCCGATTGAGCGCGAGGCCAGCCAGCCGGTGAGCTATGCGCCGATGGTGAAGGCTGTGGCGCCCAGTGTGGTGACCATCTACTCCGAACACACCACTCGGTCCCGGCCGTTCATGCATCCATTCATGGAGGACCCGTTCCTGCGGCGCTTCTTCGGGGATAATGTTCCGGACCAGCCCCGGCGCGCGCAGGGGTTGGGCTCGGGCGTGATCATCACCAGGGACGGCTACATCCTGACCAACAACCATGTGGTGGAGGGGGCCGACAAGATCATGGTGGTGACGGGTGACGGAAAGCAGGAGTTCACGGCGCGGGTGGTGGGGGTGGATCCACAGACCGATGTGGCGGTGTTGAAGGTCGAGGCCAAGGCGTTGGCGGCGGTGACGTTCGGGGACAGCGATGAGCTGGAGGTGGGCGACGTGGTGTTCGCCTTGGGCAACCCGATGGGGGTGGGCCAGACCGTCTCGATGGGCATCATCAGCGCGCTCGGACGCGGCACGGGCATTTTGGGCCGCGGGGGCTACGAGAACTTCATCCAGACGGATGCCGCCATCAACCGGGGCAATTCCGGCGGGCCGCTGGTGGATGTGAAGGGCCGCCTGATCGGGATCAACCAATCCATTTTCAGCGGCAGTGGCGGGAGCGACGGGATCGGGTTTGCGGTTCCCGTGAACCTGGCCCGCAATGTGGTCGAGCAACTCATCGCCAGCGGGCGGGTGAGCCGGGGTTACATCGGAGTCAACATTCAACCGCTGTCCCCCGATCTCGCGCAGGCGTTCGGCATCGACGACGCCAGCGGCGCGCTGGTCAGTGAAGTGGTGCCTGGCAGCCCGGGGGACAAGGCGGGCTTGCAGCCCGGCGACGTCATTGTGCAATACGACGGTCGGAAGGTGGACGACAGCGCGCACCTGCGCCTGATGGCGTCCCAGACGGCCCCGGGCACGGAAGTGGAGTTGAAACTTGTCCGCGACGGCAAGGGCCGCGAGCTGAGCGTCCGACTTGGCGAATTGCCGTCCGAGTTGGCCACCAGGCAGGGCTCGCCCGGCACCGGTTCCCCTGGCGATCGTGACAGTCTGGATGGGGTGTCGGTGGACGATTTGACGGGTGAGATCCGGCGGCAAATGGGCATTCCAGCGCGGATTGATGGCGCGCTGGTGACCGGTGTGGAGCAGGGCTGCAATGCGTTCGAAGCCGGATTGCGCGAAGGGGACGTGATTGTGGAGATCAATCAGAAACCCGTCGAGGACGCGGCGACGGCGGTGAAGTTGAGCGAGGAGGCGCGGGACGAGAGAATCCTGCTGCGGGTGTGGAGCAAGCGCGGGGGGGTGCCCGGATTGATCTACCTGGTGGTGGACAACACAAAGACCCCGTAGAGATGTTTGGTTTGACGGTTGGTTTGGTGACGGGTTGGGTTGGTTAACCGGCCGGGTGTCAAAGCCCGGCCGGTGTTTTGTTGCGAGGGCCCCTCCTCTGCGGCAGGGTGCGGGGCGGCGCACAGCGCAGCCCTACCGATCGAGCTCTGGCTCAATCGTCGGTTTGGGACGTTGCCTGGCTTTGACAGCACCAACTGAAGCGCCATTATGAAGTGTGGCGGGTGCGCCCGCTCATCGGCATGCCGGTTCAATACAAAGATTACTACGAAACGCTGGGGGTTTCGCGCTCGGCCAGCGAGGCGGAGATCAAGAAGGCCTTCCGCAACCTGGCGCGCAAATACCATCCGGATGTCGCCAGGGACAAGAAGTCCGCCGAGGCGAAGTTCAAGGAGATCAACGAAGCGTACGAAGTGCTCGGGGATCCGGACAAGCGGGCGAAATACGATCAGTTGGGCGCGGATTGGAAGTCCGGAGCCGAGTTTCGTCCGCCGCCAGGTTGGGAGGGGTTTGGTCCGGGTGGCGCCTTCCGCGGTGCCGGGCGTGAGGGGGGCTTCGAGTTTGGCGGCACTGGCTTCAGCGATTTCTTCGAGCAACTCTTCGGCGGCATGGGGCGGGGCCGAACGGAGGGGTTCCGGTTCGATCGCAACTTTGGCGGCGCGGCCTCCGGGCAGTTGGGTCGGGACATCGAAGGCGACATCCTGGTGACGCTGGATGAGGTCCTGAACGGTTCCCTGCGCGCGGTCACGGTGCGGCACGGGCACCGGTCGGAGACGCACCAGGTCAAGATTCCGGCGGGTGTTGGGGAAGGGCAACGGCTGCGGATTGCCGGCCGGGGCGAGAAGGGTCCGGCCGGGGCGGGAGATCTGTTTCTGCGCGTGCGGCTGGCCCGGCATCCGGAGTTCGAGGTGCGGGGACAGGATCTGATTCACGAGACGCCCGTGGCACCGTGGGACGCCGTGCTGGGTTCCAGCTTGCGCGTGCCGTCGCTGACCGGCCCGGTGAGCATCCGGATTCCGCCGGGGACGCAGAACGGTCAGAAACTTCGCGTGCGGGGCAGGGGACTGCCCAGCCGGGAGGGTGGACAGGGGGACCTGATTGTCGTGATCACCGTTGAGCTGCCCAAGACGGTGACGGATTCCGAACGCAAGCTTTGGGAGCAACTGGCCCGGCAGTCCGCGTTTCGTCCGGGGGAAAGCTGAACCGCCAGGGGAGGCTTCGAAGCCCTTGCGGCTTCGAGGAATTCAGCCGATGCCGCAGAGCTTGAAAACCATCCGGGCTGCCTCCACAATCGAGGCCATTCCCGTTGGCTATGGCCGGAAAACGTCTTGTATTGATCACAGGCGCCACGCGCGGTCTCGGCCGCGCGATGGTGGAGAAGTTTGTTCAGGGCGGTCACACCGTGGTGGGTTGCGGGCGCGATGGCCGGGCCGTCAAACGTCTGCAGGACGAGCATGGGGAACCCCACGAGTTCTACGCGGTGGATGTGGCGTCGGATACGGCGGTGAAATCCTGGGCCAGCGTGGTGCTGGCCAAGTACGGACCGCCGGATCTGCTGATCAACAACGCGGGGGTCATCAACCGCAACGCGATGCTCTGGGAGTTGGATGCGCGCGAGTTTGACGAGGTGATGCAGGTCAACGTGCGGGGCGTGGCCAACGTGATCCGCCACTTCGTCCCGGCCATGCGGGCACGCAAGCGCGGCTTGATTGTGAATTTCACCTCCGGCTGGGGCCGTTCCGCGGATGCCGAAGTGGCGCCTTACTGCGCCTCCAAGTGGGCGGTGGAAGGGTTGACGCGCGCGCTGGCCGCCGAACTGCCCTCAACCATGGCCGCCATCCCGCTGAACCCCGGCATCATCAACACCGACATGCTGCGAAGCTGCTTTGGCGCCTCGGCGTCTTCCTACCCTTCACCCGAGGTCTGGGCGCGGACGGCGGTTCCCTACATCCTCAAGCTCTCCGCCAAGGACACGGGCAAACCCCTCACCGTTCCGGTCCCCGCGTAGCGCAGGCTCCACACCCTGCGGGTTTGTGCGACCTTCAGTCACCAGACCGACCGCCGACACAGGACGGAAGTCCCGGCAACCCGCAGACAGGAATGTCCGCGCTGCCGGTCGCTGCGGGTGCATCTGGACACTGCCCCCGGGAGCGCGGCCTTCAGGCCGCTTCAACATCCGAAGGGCACGCGATGAAACGCTTGTTTCGCGGGCTTGCGAATGCTGAAGCGGCATCAATGCCGCGCCCCGGCCGAAATTGCATTCGAGGACAGTGTCAAGCTGCACCCGCCGCTGCTCGCCCCGCCGCAAAGTGCTTTCCTCGCCCGGCCCTTTCCGGTTGAATCCGTGCTCACAATGAAAGTCCTGGTGATTGGCTCGGGTGGACGGGAACACGCCCTGGTGTGGAAGCTGGCGCAGTCGCCGCTGGCCACGCGGATGTGGTGTGCCCCGGGCAACGCCGGGACGGGTGCCGAACGCCTAACGTCCAACGGCGGCCCCGTCGAGTGCGTGCCTCTGGGGGCCGAGGATTTGCCGGGGTTGCTGCAGTTCGCCCGCCAGCAGAAGCCGGATCTCACGGTGGTGGGGCCGGACAATCCCTTGGCCCTCGGAATTGTCGATCTGTTCCAGCGGGACGGTCTGCGGGTCTGGGGCCCAAACCAGCGGGCTGCAATGTTCGAGTCGAGCAAGGTGTTTTCGCAGGAGTTCATGGACCGGCACGGGATTCCCACCATGAAATCCGCCTCCTTCAGCGAGCCGGCCGCGGCCAAGGCTTTTGCCGCCACGCTGGGCGGTCAATGCGCAGTGAAGGCGGACGGGTTGGCGCTGGGCAAGGGGGTGCTGATCTGTCGCCGCATGCCGGAGGCGCAGGCGGCCATTGATCAGATCATGGTGGACAAGACCTTCGGCGCGTCGGGCAGCCGGGTGCTGATCCAGGAACTGATCGAGGGCACCGAGCTTTCGCTGCACTTTCTCTGCGATGGCAAGGTCGCCCGCCGGTTCCCCAGTTCCCAGGATCACAAGCGCGCGCTGGACGGGGATCAGGGTTTGAACACCGGCGGCATGGGGACCTATTCGCCCGCGCCGTTCCTGAGCGAGGCGGAGTTCGCCCGGGCTGCGGACAGCGTGATTCAGCCGTGGCTGCGCGGCTGCGTGTCCGAGGGCATCGACTTCCGCGGCATCCTGTATCCCGGAGTGATGCTGACCCACGCCGGTCCGAAGGTGCTCGAGTTCAACGCGCGGTTTGGTGATCCGGAGACGCAGGTGTATTTGCCGCGGCTTGAAACCGACCTGCTGAAGCTTCTCATGGCGAGCGCCGAGGGAAGGTTGGCGGAGGTCGAGATGAACTGGAGTTCCCAGGCGGCAGTGTGCGTGGTGATGGCGTCGGGCGGATACCCGGGCCACTATGCGAAGGGCAAGGTGATCACCGGTCTGGACGCCGCCGCCCGGCTGCCACAGGTGAAGGTGTTTCATGCCGGGACCGCGTTGAAGGATGGGCAGGTGGTGACCCACGGCGGGCGGGTTTTGGGGGTGACGGCGTGGGCGGACACGTTGGCGGCGGCGCGGGATGCCGCCTACGACGCCGTGGCCCGGATTCACTTTGAAGGGGCTCATTACCGGAAGGACATCGCCGCAAAGGCGCTGACAGGAAGGACAGGATGATGATGAGACTGAACAGATGTGGCGCGGTTGAGAATCCAGAAGCGAGGCGGGTGAAGGGTCGCGGTGGCCACGTTTCGGCCTGGCTCGAGCGGGTTCCTTGCGGTCTGGCGGTTCTCGGGCTGACGTTGTTTGGCATGGCGAACCGGTGCGAGTTGCGCGCCGCGTCTAATCCGCCGCCAACCTTCCGCGAGGTGTCCGGTCTGGTGCGGTCCAACCTCGCGGGAGCGGACCTCGACGAACTGGATCGTTTGGCCGTGGCAGGGTTTCTCGCCGAACTTGGACCCCGCGTGGTGCTGCTGGATGCGGCGGACGAATTGAAGGCGGGAGCAGCGGTGGCGGGGGTGTTGGAGGCGCGGGTCTATCGTGGCAGCGTGGGGTACGTTCGTCTGGGCGGCATGGATGCCGCAACCGGCGACCTCCTGTGGGAACGTTATCAGGCGTTGACCGTGTCGAATCGCCTGTCCGGCCTGGTACTGGATTTGCGCGCCGCCGGGGGAAGCGACTATGCCGCCGCGCTGCGGGTGGCGGACCTGTTCCTTACCCAGGAAGTGCCCTTGCTCAACTGGGGTGAGGGACTCAAACGGTCGAGGGCCAAGGACCAGGCCATCACGTTGCCTGTGGCGGTCCTGATGAATCGTGAGACCGCGGGCGGGGCCGAAGCGCTGGCGGGGATGTTGCGTCAGAGCGGCGTGGCGTTGTTGATTGGCGGCCGCACCGCCGGGACGGCCGGCATCCAACGCGCCTTCCCGCTTTCCAACGGGCAGTTCCTCAATATCACCGTGGCGAACATCCAACTGGGCGATGCGCGGATGCTGACGGCGGACGGGCTCAAACCGGATGTGGAGGTTGCGGTGGACGCGGCGCGCGAGGTCGCCTGGCTCAACGGCCAGCCGGCGGGTGATGTCGGGGACTCGGCTGGACCTGGCCCAACCAGTGAGCACTCGCCCCTGCGGATGAACGAAGCCGATTTGGTCCGGCGTTGGCGCGGCGAGATGTTGTCCGCGGAGGAATCGCCGGTGGCCGGGCCTGAGAATGGTCTGGAAACACGGGATCCGGTGTTGGTGCGCGCGCTGGACCTCATGGATGGGCTGGCCATTCTGCGGTCGTGGCAGAAGTGAAGGGGATCCGCCATTCCTTGCGGCCATCGCTCATCCCACCCCGCCTTCCGCATTTGGCTCCCCACGATCCGTTGCGCCTCCTCCGCCTCGCTCGCCTACCGTTCCTCCCCATAGTGTTCCGGCCCCACGGGATTGATATTCGGGGCGTCTGGTGCTCCGGCGCAGCGCAGCCCTACCAGTTTGCAGAGGTTGGTTTGGCGGAGCAGGGGTGCGAGAATCGTACGATTCCCATCGAGAGAGAATTCCCAGGTTCATAGTCGGTCTTGCGGTTGCTTGCCCCAGCCGAACAAAACCCTTTTTGTCCGATGCTGAGGTTCTGCCGTCGTTTCTCCCACCCGCCTGCTCCATTGTCTCACCCTGTCTTGCCAATCTTTGACCGTCGGCTGAGCTGGCAAGGCCGGGATGAATTGACCGCTGTTTCCGCCTGGAGCGATCAGCCTTCAACATCCCAGACTTCGCGCCGCACGCGGCATGGTTGTTCGAGGAGGGATTCTGGATTGGGATTTCACGCGAGATTCTGGGTTGACGCCCCCCAGTGGAGAGCGGAATCTCCGTGGGCCTTGAATTGTTGATGAAGACTGTCCTGTTTGTTTGCACCGGAAACATCTGTCGCAGCCCCATGGCGGAGGGGTTGTTTCGTCGCGCGGTTCAAGGGCGTGGAAATTACCGGGTGTTTTCGGCGGGCCTGGGAGCGATTGACGGTCAACCGGCGAGCACGCACGCGGTTCAGGCCCTCAAGGAACTGGGGGTGGACATCTCCGGGCAGCGCAGCCGGTACCTGACGGCGGCGATGGTGGAGCAGGCGGACTACATCTTTGGCATGACGCACAGCCACGTGGACACGGTCGGCCTGTTGTATCCGCAGGCGGCGGACAAGACCTTTCTATTGCGCGAGTTCGACGACACCCTGGATGCTTTCGAGAAGGACATTTCGGATCCGATTGGCGGGTCCTACGCCCGGTATGTACTCTGTCGCGACCAGATCGAGCAGGGGATCGCCTCGCTTCTGAACTTCATTGAACAGCAGCCTGTCACCACCATCCCGCGCCCGGCGCGCCACCTTATGAACACCATTGCCATTGGGGCTGATCACGGCGGATTCCAGCTCAAGGGGGCCCTCATCACCCACCTGCAAGCCCGGGGGGTTTCGGTCAAAGACTGCGGCAGTCACAGCGCCGAGTCGGTGGATTATCCCGACCAGGCCAGGACGGTGGCGGAACTGGTGTGCTCGGGGATGGCGGACGCCGGCGTGCTGATCTGCCGGACGGGCATCGGGATGAGCATGGTGGCCAACCGATTCCCCGGCGTGCGCGCGGCGCTGGTGTCGGACCGCGAGACCGCCATCATCGCCCGGCACCATAACAACGCGAATGTAGTCTGCCTGGCGGGGGAGATGCGGTCCGAAACCGCGGTGGCGATCCTGGATGCGTTTTTACAGGAACCCTTCGAGGGTGGGCGGCATGAGCGCCGGATCAACAAGCTGGAATCTGCCGGTGGCGGTTGTCTGAGCCATGTCTGGCGGGTGGACCCGGAGATTGCCGAGGTGATCAGCAATGAGCGGCGGCGGCAGCAGGAGAACATCGAGTTGATCGCCAGCGAGAACTTCACCAGCCCGGCCGTCATGGAGGCGCAGGGATCGGTGCTCACCAACAAGTATGCCGAGGGTTACCCCGGCAAACGCTGGTATGGCGGATGTGAGCACGTCGATGTGGCCGAGCAACTGGCCATCGACCGCGCCAAGCAGCTCTTTGGTGCCGAGCACGCCAATGTCCAGCCCCACTCGGGCAGCCAGGCCAATATGGCGGTGTATTTCGCCGTGCTCCAGCCCGGCGACAAACTTCTGACCATGGACCTCAGCCATGGCGGGCACCTGACCCACGGGAACAAGGCGAATTTCTCGGGACGCTTCTACGAGATCGTGCATTACGGCGTAAGCCCGGACAACGAGCGGATTGATTACGATCAGCTCGCCCGGATGGCTCGCGAGCACAAGCCGCGGATGATCACGGTGGGCGCGAGCGCCTATCCGCGGGTGATCGATTTTGCGCGCATGGGTCAGATTGCGCGCGAGGTGGGGGCGTTTCTGCTGGCCGACATTGCGCACATTGCCGGGCTGGTGGCGGCGGGGATTCATCCCAGTCCGGTGGGCCACGCCCATTTTGTGACCACCACCACTCATAAGACCCTTCGGGGTCCGCGCGGCGGGCTGATCCTGTGCGGGACGGAGCACGCCAAGGCGATTGATTCGCAGGCGTTCCCGGGAATCCAGGGGGGGCCCCTGATGCACGTCATTGCCGCCAAGGCGGTGAGCTTCAAGGAAGCCTTGGAGCCGGCCTTCAAGGCCTACCAACAGCAGATCGTGGCCAATGCGGCGGCACTGGCGGAAGGGCTCAAACGCAACGGTTTCCGGCTGGTCAGCGGGGGCACGGACAATCACCTGATGCTTGTGGACGTGGGGTCCAAGGGCATGACGGGCAAGGATTGCCAGTTGGCCCTCGACGAGGCGGGGATCACGGTCAACAAGAACACCATCCCGTTCGAGACCCGTTCGCCGTTCCAGGCCAGCGGCATCCGGCTGGGCACCCCGGCGGTGACCACCCGGGGCATGCGCGAGCCTGAAATGGCGGCCATTGCCGACATGATCAGCGAAGTGCTCGGGGACTTGAAGAATGTTGACACCCACGCCACCGTGCGGCAACGTGTGCGCGAACTGACAGCAAGATTCCCCTTGCCGTATTAAGGGTCCGAGCGGCCCAAACGAATTCCATCCGGTCGAGGCTTTCTCCAGATGCGTCCGGTCCTGTCGGACGGGACGGGCGTTTGAATGCGTGCCGCCACCCTGCCAGGGCGGGGAATCAATTGTCAGCCATTCCCTAACGGGAGACTTTAACCATGCGAAAAGTTGCTACAAGACGGGCCAAAACCAAGAAGGCCAAGGGCTCGACAGCCGCGCAACCGGCGGAGGAATCCGCGCCGGCAGACGTAGCCGCCCCCGAAACCGCCGTCCGTGCCGAGGAGGTCGTCAACTCGCCCGGCACCGCCGAACCATCGATGCTCCCTCCGGAGGTCGAGGCTGAACGCGGATTCCCCGTGGTCACGCCGGAGGAGGAAGCGGCGGCCGTGAGCGCGGAAGAACACGCCGGTCGGCCCGGTCGGCCCGGACGGGACCGCATGGCGGCGTCGCTGAACATCGCCAAGCTCCAGGCGATGACGATGACTGACCTGAACAAGATGGCCAAGGATCTCGGGGTCGAGAACTTCGGCACGATGCGCAAGCACGAGGTCATTTTCCACATCCTCCAGGAAAACGCCAAACGGTCGGGCGTCATGTTTTCGGAAGGCGTCCTCGAGGTGCTGCCCGAGGGCTTCGGCTTCCTGCGGTCCCAAAGCTTCAACTACCTGCCCTGCCCGGAAGACATCTACGTTTCCCCGTCGCAAATCCGGCGCTTCGACCTCCAGACCGGCAACCTGATTGCCGGCCAGATCCGTCCGCCCAAGGAGAAGGAGCGGTTCTTCGCCCTGCTCAAGGTCGAGGCGGTGGACGGCGGGGATCCGGAGAAGGCGCGGGACAAGACCCATTTCGACAACCTCACCCCGTTGTTTCCGGACCGGCGGTTCCTCCTGGAGACCGTGGCCGAGGAACTCAGCACGCGGGTGCTCGATCTCGTGTGCCCGATCGGCAAGGGCACGCGCGGATTGATCGTGGCGCCGCCGCGCACCGGCAAGACGGTGCTGATGCAGAAGCTGGCCAACGCCATCCTGAAGAACAACCCGGAGGCTTACCTGTTCATCCTGCTCATCGACGAGCGGCCCGAGGAAGTCACCGACATGGAGCGGACCTGTCGTGGCGCCGAAGTGATCAGTTCCACCTTCGATGAACCGCCCGAGCGGCACGTGCAGGTGGCCGAGATGGTCAGCGAGAAGGCCAAGCGCATGGTCGAACACAAGCGCGATGTGGTGATCCTGCTCGATTCCATCACCCGCCTGGCCCGCGCCTACAACACCGTGCAGCCCCACTCCGGCAAGATTCTGTCCGGCGGTGTCGATGCCAACGCGCTCCACAAGCCAAAGCGTTTCTTTGGCGCCGCGCGCAACATCGAGGAGGGCGGGTCGCTCACCATCATGGCCACGGCGCTGGTGGACACCGGCTCACGCATGGACGAGGTGATCTTCGAGGAGTTCAAGGGCACCGGCAACATGGAGGTGCACCTCGACCGCGCGCTGGTGGACCGGCGCATCTTCCCCTCGATCAACATCGAGCGGTCCGGCACGCGCAAGGAGGAGCTGCTTTATCACCCCGACGAGGCATCCCGTGTGGTGGTCCTGCGCCGCGCGCTCACCGGCGTTCCGCCCGTCGAGGCGATGGAACTGCTGCTGGGCAAGCTCGGCAAGACCAGGAGCAACATCGAGTTCCTGCTCTCCATGGGAGTGGCGTAGCCGTCGCGAGTCGCGGTCCGGGGCGCGGCTCCGTGAGCCGCAGCGGCGCCGGAGGTGCGGATGGCCTGCAATCTGATCGTGGGCTTCGGGAGCTTTGTGACTGCTGCGAGTCGTGGACTCGCGGTCCGTTGTGGGGGGCGCGGCTCCGTGAGCCGCAGCGGCGGCACGGGTGCGGGAGATCTTCGGATTGGAGATGGGCGGCTGGAGCCTCGTGGCTGCTCCGGGTCGCGGACCCGCGGTCCGGGTGTGGCCGTGCCTGACCGTTCGACTTTCCCGGTAGTATCCCCGGGATTTGACTTGTATCATTTGCTTCCATTGATCCGATAAGCTAGAAAGCAGCGCGTGAATCACATGCTCAAGACCCTGCTGGTTGGCAGATGCCTCCCGGCCGCCACCATCGGACTCCTTCTGGTCGCCGGCTGCGACCGGGGTGAAGTCACCTCTTATGATATTCCCAAGGAACCCGCCACCGGCCAGACGCCGGCTCCTCAGGGGCCGGGTTCGGATCCCCACACCGGGATGGGGATGGGGTGGCCTTCGGTGAAATGGGGTGAGCTGCCAACCGGCTGGACGCAAAGCCCGCAGACCTCCGGCATGCGATTGGCCACCTTCACGCTGGCCGCACCACAGGACCAGAGTGCGGAAATGGCCATCATTCCGATGGTGGGGTTTGCCGGCACGGATCAGCAGTTGGTCAACATGTGGCGCTCGCAGTTGGGGCTGCCGGAGCTGGAGGCCACGGGCGGCACGCCACCCGAGCGGGTGCAGATTGGCGGCGTGGAGGGGCAGTTGTACGAAATGTCGGGCACGGTCAACGAAGTCGCCACCCGCATCATCGTCGCCGCGGCGAACCGCGACGGGGTCAACTTCTTCTTCAAACTGATCGGCCATGACGCCGTGGTCACCGGCCAGAAGGACGCCTTCCTGAACTTTTTGAAAGGTGTTGAATTCACCGCGCCCGAACCGGCGGGAGCACCGGCGCCGGTGTCCATGCCTCCGATGGCGGCCACGGCGCCTTCAGATGGGAAACGCTGGGAGGCTCCGTCAAACTGGGAGGAACGTCCGGCAACGCAGTTTCTGCTGGCCAAGTATCGAGTGGCCGGGGAAGACGGGGCGAGTGCCGAGGTCACCGTCAGCATGCTGGGCGGGTCGGCGGGCGGTCTGCTGCCGAACGTGAATCGCTGGCGCGGACAATTGAACCTGGGGCCGGTGGATGAAGCCGGGCTGGCCGCATTGCTCCAGGACGTCAAGGCGGGGAGTGTCGAGGCCAAGCTCGTCCAGTTGGAGGGCACCGATCTCAAGTCGGGCGTACCGGCGCGGATGCTGACGGTGATTGTGACCCTACCCACCGAGACGTGGTTTTTCAAGATGACCGGCCCGGTCCCCGTGGTGCAGGCGAAGACCGATGAATTCCTCGCGTTCGTGAAGGCCGCACGCTTCTAGCCATGTCGCTCAAAGGTCTGATCGATTTCTTCTCCTCGCTGCGGCTCACGGTCGTGTGCCTCGTGCTGGCGTTGGTCCTCGTCTTCGTCGGCACCGTCGCGCAGGTCGAGCTCGGGCTGTATCAGGCCCAGAACGACTTCTTCCGCCGCTTCTTCGTTTACTGGGCGCCGGGCGATTCGGGCATCCGCATCCCGGTGTTTCCCGGCGGCTACCTGGTCGGGGGTCTGCTGCTGGTCAACCTCACGGTGGTGGCTTTCCGGCGGTTCGCGTTTTCCGCGAACAAGTCCGGCATCTGGCTGATCCACCTCGGGCTGATCCTCCTGTTTGTCGGTCAACTGCTCACCGATCTGCTTTCGGTCGAAAGCATGATGCACCTGCGCGAGGGCGAGACCAGGAACTACTCCGAACGGCCGCGCGAGGCCGAGGTGGTGTTGATCGAGCGGTCAGGCGCCGAGACGGAGCGGGTCATTGCGGTACCGGAATGGCGGTTGAAGAAGGGCGGGGCCGTTCCGCTGCCGGGCTCTGATCTGACCTTGGTGGTGCGCCAGTACTTCCGCAACTCGTCCCTGGAGCGGCTCCCGGAGGGATCGATGCACCCGGCGGCGGCCACGCTCGGCTTCGGCGCCTCCATCCTGGCGCGCGAGCTGCCACACGTGACGGAGATGGACCGGCGGGATGTGCCGAGTGTGATTTTTGAGCTGAAGGGGCGGGGCGCGCCGGAGGGAACCTGGCTGGCCTCGGAGTACATCGACCAACCCCAGCCGGTCTTGATCAACGGCAAGACCTACGAGTTGGCCATGCGGCCGAGGCGGGAGTACAAGCCGTATTCGATCACCCTGCTGGATTTCACGCACGACAAGTATCCCGGCACGGAGATTCCCCGGAACTTCTCCAGCCGGGTGCGGCTCCAGCATCCGGCCAAGGGCGAGGATCGCGAGGTGCTCATATATATGAACAACCCGTTGCGCTATGACGGCGCCACCTTTTACCAGGCCAGCTTTGACACCGACAACCTGGGCAGCGTGCTGCAGGTGGTGCGGAACCCGTCCTGGCTGACGCCCTACCTGTCCTGCGCGCTGGTGTCCGTGGGCCTGGTGGTGCAGTTCCTGATTCACCTGGTTCCGTTCCTCAAGCGAAAGGTTCGCCCGTGAAGAAAGCCCTTCCCTGGATCCTGGCCGCGTTGTGTCTGGTTTGGGCCGCGTCCGGCCTGTTCCCCCGCAAGGCCCGGGGTTTCGACGTCGCCGCCTTCGGTCGTCTGCCCGTGCTGTTGAACGGGCGCATCCAGCCATTCGACTCCGTGGCGCGGAATGCGTTGCTGGAGATCCGCACCCGTCAGAGTGTGCGCACCGAGCACGGCCAATTGCCGGCCATGGACTGGCTGCTCGAGCTCATGACGCAGCCGAAGCGCGCCGATGAGCGCAAGGTGTTCCGCATTGACAACCGGGATGTCCTGGGGTTGCTGAAGCTCTCCGAGGAGGAGAAATACTTCTCCTTCGCGGAGATCGAGCCACATCAGGCCGATTTGTCGCGTGAGGGGGATCGGGTGCAGAAGATCGAGGCGGCGGCGCGTTCGTCCTACGAGCGCGGCGTGTACAAGCTCGCTTCCGCGATGTGGATGTATCAGCGCCTCAAGGCGACGTTGCAGCCTCCGGACGCGACGGGATTCGTCGCGGATCTCGAGGACTATGCCGCCTCCCTGGCCGCCGGTGTCCGAGCCGTGCGCGCCCGCGAGGCCAAGGAGGAATACGACCAGGCGGCGTTCGACCGTCTGCTCGGGCATCTGTCCGTTTTCGATCAGATGTCGCGGATGAGCTATGTGCGGATTGTGCCGCCGTCTGACCCCCAGGTTGCGCCGGAGGGTTGGGACACCGTGGGGGCCGTGCTGATGAGTTCGATGCACGGGCAGGCGGTGCCCGAAGCGGTGATGCATTACGCGCGCATGGCCGGCGCCTATGCCGCAGGCGATACGACCGGGTTTAACGCGGCTGTCACCGCATACGCTGACCGGCTCAAGGCCAGTGACGCCCAGGCGCTTCGGAAGGGCAGCGCCGAACACGCCTTCAATCGCGCCCAGTTGTTCTACAAATCCACCGTGCTGTATGTGCTTGCGCTGCTCGGGGCGCTGTCCTTCTGGTTCTGGTGGAACGAAGGGTTGCGCCGGGGCGGGGTCTGGATCCTGGGCGCCGCCTGGGTGCTCCACACGGTGGGGTTGGTGTGGCGGATGGCGCTCGAGGCGCGGCCGCCGGTGACCAATCTTTACTCGTCCGCAATCTTCATTGGTTGGGGGGCGGTCCTGCTTGGGTTGCTCCTGGAACGCATCTACCGGGATGGCATTGGCATCGTGGTGGCCTCCCTGATCGGTTTTGCCACCCAGATCATTGCACACAACCTGGCCATCGGCGGCGACACCATGGAAATGATGCGGGCGGTGCTGGACACGAATTTCTGGCTGGCCACCCACGTGGTCACCATCACGCTGGGCTATTCCGCCATGTTCGTGGCGGGCGCCCTGGCGCTCATCTACATCCTGCGGGGGGTGTTCACCGCCTCGCTGAAGAAGTCCACGGCCGACGGGCTGGCGCGCATGGTCTATGGGATCATCTGCTTTGCCACGCTGTTCAGCTTTGTGGGCACGGTGCTGGGCGGCATCTGGGCGGACCAATCGTGGGGCCGGTTCTGGGGTTGGGATCCGAAGGAGAACGGGGCGCTGCTGATCGTGCTCTGGTGCGCGACCATGCTGCACGCGCGCTGGGGCGGCCTGATCCGGGCGCGGGGCCTGATGAACATGGCCATCGTGGGCAACATCATCACCAGTTTCTCGTGGTTCGGCGTCAACATGCTGGGGATTGGACTGCACTCGTATGGGTTCATGGACTCCGCCTTCCGCTGGTTGATCCTGTTCATCGCCAGCCAGGCCGCGGTCATCCTCATCGGCCTGTTGCCGTTGTCGATGTGGAAGAGTTTCTCGCGGGAGACCCCCACCGTGGATGGGGCGACCTCGGTCTGACCCGTCTTCAAGCGGTGCCCGGCCCAACAAGAAAGGCGGGCCCGGAGGCCCGCCTTTGATTGTGAGTTTCCGCTTGGCTGGAATCAGTCCCGGTTGATTTCGGCGGCGTCGAAGGCGTGCTGCAGGGCCACCAGGTCTTCGCCCGGCTTGAGGGCGTCGAGGGCGGCCTGCTCGGCCTGGATCTGCTCCTCCGAGTAGTTCGCGGCCTTGATCGAAAGGCCGATGCGGCGTTCGCTGCGGTCGATCTTGATGACGCGCGCCGTGACTTCCTGTCCGACCTTGAGGACGTTCTTGATTTTCTCGACGCGCTCCTCGCTGATCTGCGAGATGTGGACCAGGCCGTCGATCTCGCTCTGCAATCCCACGAAGGCGCCGAAGCTGGCCAGCTTGGTGACGTTGCCGGTGACCAGATCGCCGACCTTGTAGAGGGTGTCGATTTTCTCCCAGGGATCCAGTTCGAGCTGCTTCACGCCGAGGGCGATCCGCTGATTGGCCTTGTCCACTTCCAAGATCACGGCCTCCACCTCGTCGCCCTTCTTGAAGACCTCGGAGGGGTGATTGATCTTCCGGGTCCACGAGACGTCGGACACATGGATCATGCCGTCGAGGCCCGCTTCCAGTTCGACGAACGCGCCGTAGCTGGTGAGATTGCGCACGGCGCCCTTGATGCGGGTGCCGGGGGCGTATTTGACGTCGGCGGCATCCCACGGGTTGGCTTCGAGCTGGCGGACGCCCAGGGAGATCTTCTGTTCGGTGCGGTTGATGCCCAGCACCACCGCCTCGAGTTCCTGTCCGGCCTTGAGAACATCCGCGGCCTTGGTGATGCGCTTGGTCCAGGAAAGCTCGGTGACATGCACCAATCCCTCGACGCCGGGTTCGATTTCGACGAAGGCGCCGTAGGGCACGAGGTTGACCACCTTGCCCTTGACCTTGCTGCCCACGGGGAACTTCTCCTCGATGGTGTCCCAAGGGTTGGCCATCTTC
>JALOTZ010000076.1 GCA_025457615.1 Verrucomicrobiota bacterium | reverse complement strand
CACCGCCAGCCGGTCCCCGACCGCCAGATTGGTGCTCGGGAAGCTGCTGGTGAAGATCTGGTAGTTGCTGTTGGTGCAGTAGGCCTGGTTGTTGTTGTAAAAGAAATTGCCGGTGCTGCTGTCGTTGAACCAGTTCGTGATCGCGCCGCCATTGGGCCCGGTGAAAGGTTCATCAAGCAGGACAGTACCCCGGGCGTCTGTCGCCAGGATCGAGAGACCCGCGGCGAACGCCAGGGCTGCTGCCCAGTGCGGACTCGGTTGGTTGTTCACCATTTGCATAGATTTTCGCTCGATAGACCCATTTCTGCAAACCCTGTCGCTGGATCCCTCAATCCCATATCCGGGCGGCGCACTAAACACGAGGCCGGGGCGCGAACGCCCCGGCCTCAACCACGAAGCAACCCACTGAGTTTCAAACCCCTGCCCCAAAGCCCGTTATTGCACCCGAACACGGTAGAACTTGCGCGCCGCGGTCGGCGACACGGTCCACGGCGAAGTTGCACCGGAAACGTTCCCATACGTACCGTTCACTTCATCCGCGGACTGGAGGGTGCCGACCGGCCAGTTCAGCACGGCATTCGCACCGCTGCGCCCGACCGTGAGCCGCACCGGGCCGCCGCCATTGGCGAACAGGCCTTCGATCTCGGCAGGGGTGAGCGGGCGGTTGTAGAGGGCCACTTCGTCGATGTCGCCGTTATAATAGCCGCCGCCAGGGCTGTCCTGGCCGATGTTCAGGTTGGCATTGAACGTCATGGTCCCCTGCGGCGCGTTCGTGGTGTTCGACGCCAATCCCACGCCCGGGGTGCCAACATAGACCGTGCCGTTGGTTGGGGTGACCACCATGGCAATGAAGGACCACTGGTTGGCCGGTATCACCAGACCGCTGTTCCAGTCCCAGTAAGTATCCTTCCAGGTGTAGTGGAGGACGCCCGGCACCCCGGAGTAATGCAACCCGGCGATGTTGCCGTCGGTGCCCCGGGTGTAAACGAAGGATTGCCAGGTGCTCAAGCCCGGGGGCTTCACCCACGCGGTCATGGTGAAATGGGCCGTGGTCAACCCCAACGGCGGGATCACCACCGCCGAACCACTCACCCCCGGCGCGCGGAACCCGGTGTTGTCGCTTTCAAAACCGAAGCCCACCGGTCCGGGAACCGTGAAACCCCAAGCCGACGACCCGCCCTGGTACGAGCCCGTCAGACCGCCGACGTAATCCGCCGCAATATAGGTGGCGCTGTCCTCGTTCAGGCGCCAGTAGTGAGCTGGCTGCAATGCCAGGATCCGGGCGGGATAGTTGCTGGTCGGCGCCTGCACCACGGTGAGGAGCGCCGGGTTGCTCTGCTGCGGGCCCAGCACATTGGAGACTTCGGCGGAATAGTTGTCCGCATCCGCAGCCGAGACGTTGCTGATCGTCAGCGTGCTGGTGTTGGCTCCCGAGATCCTCCCGCCATTGCTGAGGTAGCTCGCCCCCTTGAGCCAGCGGTTGGTCATGGGCGTGGACCCGCTGGCCTGCACCGTGAACGTCACCGTGCTGCCGGAATACACCGTCTTGGGCGACGGATGGATGGTGATGACCACTGGCGCCTGCCCCAGCGCCTTGCTGTAGAGATCGTTGACCTGGACGGCGGACAGCGCCCGATCAAACAAGGCCACCTCGTCAATCAATCCCAGGAAATAGCCGCCATCGTAGAGGGTGCCATAGCCCACGCTGAACGGTCGCGTCGAGTCTGTGTCAAAGGCCGCCAGCGATTGGCTGCCCACCAAACCGCCGTCCACATAAAGCAGCACGTTGGTCCCGTCGTAAACGGCCGCAACGAACTGCCAGGTCCCCACGGAGTAATAGGGATACTCCACGAAGGCGCTGCTGGGGCTGCCCGGCACCCAGACACCCAGATTGGGGTGGAAGCCCAGCTCGGCCAGGTCGTCCTGCCCGAATAGCGGGGTGCCCCAGGAACCCGAGGTGCCCGCATTGTACCACCCGCAGACGGTGAAGCGGGTCATGCTGTTCATCAGCGGCCCGGCCGCCTCACTGGCCGAATCCGTCCCGTTGTAGGAAGCCGCGGTATTGGTGCTTTCAAACCCGGGATAGCCAGCTTGCATGCCGACGTCCGACGCCACGGTGCTGCTGTTGGCCAAGTCGTTGCCCCCGACGTAATCACGCCAGACCGCGGGGTTTGCTCCCGGCTCGTTGAACCGCCAGTAGGACACTGGATTGTTCGTCAGGATCATCTGTTCGTAGCTGCCCGCCACCGGGCTGATCAGGGTCAAGGTGGCCACCGCCGAACTGGTGTTGCCATAGGCGTTGGTCACAAACAACTGGTAGTTGCCGGTCTGGGCCACCCCAAGATTCGTCAGCGTCAGCGAAACCGCATTGGCCCCGGGCAGGTTGGTCCCCGCATGTCTCCATTGGAACGTCATCGGCAAGGTGCCACCCACGGAAGCGCTGAACGTCACCGAACGCCCGAAATAGCGGGTGGCGCTAGCCGGATCGGCGTTGACCACCGGCGGGAACTGGTCGGCCAGAACCGTGACCACAGCCGGCGGCGTGCTGGTCACCAAGTTGCCATAGGACCCGCCTACAATGACGGCGTAGTTGCCGGCATCCGACAAGGCGGCCGTCTTTGAATAGACGGCATTGGTTGCGCCCGCAATGTTGGTGCCGCCCAGGGTCCACTGGTAGGTGTAAGGCGGAGAGCCCGCCGCGGTCACCGCCAGCGTCAGCGTCTGATTCTCGATGACCGTCGTGTTGGTCGGCGCGGCGGTGATCGAGACTGGAACATTGGTGTTGGCAATGTGTTCCAACGTCACGTTGTCATAGCGGATTTCGCCGTTGCCGCTGGTGGTGGTGAAATAGAACGAGGCCAGGTTAAACGCGCCCGTGATCCGGTCCAACGTGTCATCCGCGTAGGTCATGACCGTGGCCAAAGCGGTGAAGTTCGTCCCCTCATCGAGAGTGATCACCACGTTGGTGCCGGTGTTTTCAAGCGTCAACCGCGCTGCCCGGTTGGTCCCGGACGTGTGGATCAAAGTCGAGGCCGATCCGGTCGTCAGCGTGGCCGCATCCCAGAAGGGATGGGTGTCTGCCGGTTCCGCTCGCCCCAGGTAGTCCAGGTCCAAGCTCTTGCGAAACCGGCCCACGTAACCAATCCAGTCGTTGGACGGCACGCCACTGCCGGCCCACTGGTTCCAGCCATCGGCGGTCGGCTCGGTCCCGTTGAACAGCCCGACCCAGACCGAGTTGATATTGGCGGAGACCGTGTCGTAGTTGAACGACAGGACCAGCTTGTCCCCCTCGTAGAGCGAGATGGGCGAGAACTTGCGAACAAAGAACTGGTTGGCCGTGGTGTTCTGGTTCCAGGCCTGGGCGTCGGCGCCGGGCGGATTCACATAACCGCCTCCCGTCCAATTCCAGTTGGTAAAGGTGACGCCCGTGTCGAAGGTTTCCGAGAAGACCACCGCGGCCTGCACTGGATTGACCAGGGCGGCCAGCAGGATGGCGACCACGGCGGCGAAACGCAGCCGAAGGGCTTGGGAGCGGTGAGAACAGGGTGTTTGGTGGGTGTTCATAGGTTGGTGTCTATAGCTGTAAACACAATGCGCTGTGGCAGCGGATACTTCCGGCATGGACGTCGCAGCCACAGCGCAGAATTCGGTGGAATCAGGCACGCTCAGCAGACAGAAGCCGAGTTCTTCGCGCGTCGGGTCCCGACGAGCAGCAACCCGCCCAGACCCAGCAGCGCAAAGGTCGTGGGTTCCGGCACCGGAACCAATTCCACCAGCACGTTGTCGTAGCGGACTTCACCGTTGCCGCTGCTGGTGCCCATATACAGCGAAACCACGTTGTAACCAGTGGTCTTGCGTCCAGCGGTGCTGTCCGAGGCCGTGTAGATCGGGGACAGCGAACCGAGGGTGGCGCCTTCCAGCAAGGTCAGCGAGACGGCACTGCCCGTGTTCTCGAGCACCAGTTGGGCCGCGCGCGGACTGCCGGTGGCGAGGGTCGAGTTTGGACCGCTGTTCACGTAGAACAAGGCAGCCGTGTCCCACGTGGCGTAGGGATGATAATCCGAGGCCGTGCCCTCGGCCCGGAGAAATTCGTGCGACGCACCCGCGGCCGCGGTGGCGATGCCCCCCGCATAACCGCTCCAGGTGTCGCTGACGCCGTTGCCACTGCTCCATTGATTCCAGCCGTTGGCGGTGGCTGCCGTTCCTCCGTACAGGCTCGCGTAGAGCCACGAGATGTTTCCGCTCACGGCGGTGTAATTGAAGCTCAGGGACAGCTTCTCGCCGACGCCGATATCGGTCGAGGCGAAGGCGGAAGTGAAGAACTGCCATTGGGAACTGTTGGCATTGAAGGCCTCATTGTTCTGGTACCAGAAACCCCCACCCGTCTGATACCAGTTGGGAATCGATGCCCAGTCGGTCCCGGTGAAGGATTCATTGACCAGGACGGCGGCGCGGAGGTCACCACCCAACCAGGCGGACGACGCGGCGACGAGGGCGCTGACAACTACTTGGAGTTCGGACTTCGTTTTCATGGCTTTGTACTGTCTTTGTTGATGTTACGGGTTTGGCTAACTTCAGGGTCAGGATTAGCACAGACCGTGCTTTGGTCCTATAGCTCATTTCAGCTATAGGCCCGGTCGTTCAGAAGGATGGAAACACCAGCCGGAAATAATGCTCCGGACCCTCGAATCCATTGGTGAACCGGATCCAACCCCCGGCTTCGACGGTGTTGGTCTGGATTCCTTGCCACGGAATTGGCGCGCGGAGCTGACTCGCCTGCTCGACCACGTAAGTCAGTGTGGGCAGGGTCAACGCACTCAAGAGCAGGCCCCCCGAGCCGAGGACTTCCAAGTTCATCGCCGGCGGCGGCTCAACCACCAGGGTGGCCGGCAGGCTGTTGGTGGTGCCCCACGGATTGGACACCCGGACCGAGTAATCCCCCGCGCCGTCCGCGTTCAGCGCCGCAAGGTTCAGCGTGTCGCCCGTCACGCCGGAGACTGTGGGGCTGTTGGTCAGATCCGAGCCGTCTTTCCGCCATTGGTAAGTCAGGGGGGCGGCCCCGGTGGCAGCCACAGTAAAGCTGACGCTCTGACCCCACAACGCCGCACGGGGCTGCGGTGGGGTGTTGATCCCCGGACCAGCAGGGGCGTCGGTGAGCGTGACCGTGGCGGCGGAACCACCCACCAGATAGCCGCGCTGCGGGGCGACGCTGAACACGACGGTCTCACCCTCGTCGGTCACCGCATCGGCGGCGGCGCTCAAGGTGGCCGTGACCGAACCGGCACCGGCAGGAATGGTGAGGTTCGTGGAGCCAAAACTGTAATCCGCCCCGGACGCAGTCCCGCCGAGAGCCAGCCTGACCACCAACTCGTTGGAGGTGCCGCCGCCCCGGGTGACGGTGACCGTCGCGGAATCGCCCTCGCTTACGACAGCCTTGTCCACCTGGACCTCCACGGTGGGATAACTGACCGACCAGGCCAGGGGAGCCCCGGGCGAAGCCAGCGCGCTGCCGTTGGCATCGTGTGTCGCGTTGACGATGGTGTTGCCCACACCGTCGTTGCCCCATCGCCCGCTGTCACTGAGGGTAATGTTGTCGCCCTCGTCAATGACCTGCATCAGGCTGAACATGGCCGCCTTGCCGTTGCCCCAGGTGGCATCACCATCTATTTCGCGGCGGCACACACCCCGGTTGTAGGGGCCGCCCTTGTAGCTGGACTCCCGGTACAGGGCGGCGGACTGAAAGACCGGCATGGGCATCCCGCCCCCGGTGGCGAAATCGGCGTTGGCTCCGTCATCGATCGCCACCAAGTGCCCATCCCCGGCGAGGATGACCACGGTGGCACCCGTGGCCTTGAGAGCATTCGCCACCGCGGTGCGCTGGGTGGGGGCGCCGTCCCAAGCGTCGTCTCCAGCAGGAACGGCGGCGCCATTCCAAGGCACGCTCGAAATCCAGAACATTAGTTGCCCCGCCGCGGCTGCGGCCTGCGCCTGCTGCTCCAACCAGGCCAACTGGCCGGACGAGATGATTTGGGTCTTGTCAATCAGCCCCCGATTGTCCGTGCGGCAATCGGTGATCACCATGCGCACACGACCCTGGACGAAGGATTGGGCGATAGCCACGGTCGAGTTAGCCGGCTCGGCGTTGTCGAGGCCAAAGGGCCAGTGCGGCACCAGTTGCCGGTAAACGGCATGCGCCGCCGTCTTGGATGGATTGCTGGCCCCGCTGTTGTCCGGCCCGTAGTCATGATCGTCCCACATGTACCCCACCGGCATCCACCGGTGCAGGCTCGCCCCCTCCTTGAGGCCCAGCACGGAGTCGTAAGCAGACCGAAACGTGGCGGGGTTGTTGTCGCTGATGTTGTTGTAATGGAGGTCGCCGGTATGGAGGAAGAACCACGGATCCTGAATCCGGATCGCATCAAAGGTCGCCGCATTCCCCCAGTCCGAGCAGGACGCGAAGCCGAAGGTGAAGGAAGCCGGCTCGCCCGCGGGGAAGAGCGTGGCCAAACGTCCGGCCAGATGGTCCGTGGCCACGATCCGAAAGCCGTAATAATAGCGCCGACCGGGGCTCAACCCGGTGGCGGCGATCAGCACCCTCCCGGAAGCATCGGTGGACACCGGGCTGGAGAGGAACACCGGCGCGCTCAGGTCGGGTTGGGCCGACAAGACGAGTTGCACGCTGGTATTGGCGAGGTTGAGCTTGGCGCTCACCGTGGCGCCCGTGGTACTGATCGCACCGCTCCACGACCAGATGACGCTGGAGGAGAAGCTGGGCGCAGCGGTCACGGACACCGCCATAAGGTCACTCTGGGCCACCCCCACCGCATTGGATACCACCGCGAAATACTCGCCGGTATCGCCCACAGCGGCAGGGTACTTCGTGTAAGCCGCGTTGGTCGCGCCCGCCAGGACATTGGTCACTCCGCCCGCCACCTTGTACCACTGGAACGAGAGCGGGGCATTCCCGGTGGCCGTCACAAAGAGGTTCAAGGCCACTCCCGCGACCGTGTTCACCGGCGAAGGTGTCTGGGCCGTGATCACCGGCGGGGGCGCCGTGGTTACGGAAACCGTCACATTCGAACTTCGGGCACTGCCATAGCCATTCGTGACGATCACGAAGTAATCCCCCGCATCGCCTGCGGTCACCGGGTTCTTCATATAGGCCGCGCTGGTGCCGCCGGGCAGCATATTGGTTACGCCACCGGCAATCTGATACCATTGGTAAGCCAGTGGTTCAGTACCGCTGGCAGTCACCAAAAGATTCAGGGTGCCACCCATATAGGCGCTCACAGGCGAAGCCGTCTGCGCCGTGATGACCGGCGCGAAGGCATCCGCCACCACCGTCACCACCGCCACATCGCTCGTGACCGAACCCCCGACCGCACCGGTGACGATCACGGTGTGGTCGCCCGCGTCAGCCATCGCAGCCGACTTGGAATAGACCGCGTTGGTGGCCCCGGGAAGGCTCGCGCCCTCGCGCATCCATTGATACGTGTATGGCGGGGTTCCCGCGGCCACGACGGAGAGCGAAAGCACGCCGCCCTCGATGACGGTCGTGTTCGTCGGCTGCGTGACGATGGACACGGGAACGGGCACCGATGTGCCGTGCTCGACGCGCACGTTGTCATAACGGATGCGGGTCTTCGTCGAGGAGTGCACCTCGAACGCCACCACATTGTAACCATTGGTCATCCGGCCCGCGGTGGCGTCCGTGGCCGTGAACACCGGG
>JALOTZ010000094.1 GCA_025457615.1 Verrucomicrobiota bacterium | reverse complement strand
ATCGGGTAACACCCAGAGGGTACCGCCCTTTACACCTCGCTCTGCGTCGCATCAAACACTGGGTGTTACCCGATAACGTACAGGCCCCAAGTGAAGAATCGGCCTGAAATCACGCAACACTCTTATTGCAAACATGTTATATCATTCAGGAGGTTCTGCCATGGTGGCGCCCGGCGGTGTCATTCTACCATGCTTTCTGTAGGCAAAATGTAGGGAGACTTCCTTCTCGATCCGTCCCGGAGACCGGCTCTCCGGGGACCGGAGAGCGGCACGTCGCTTCGGTTCCCACAGCCCCCATTTCCCGAGCTGGCTCAAGGCGTTCCGCATCGGCTCGCTGGAAATCTGGATCAGCCCGCCAAACGGCCGGTCCAGTTCCATGATCAGGAAAATGGCGGCAGCCGCACAGAGGGCTGAGACCATCAAGGCGAGGTTGGCGGTGGCGTTGGGGGGTGCGATCAGGGTGAAGCCGAGGAAGATAACCAGGAGCCAGCAGACCACCATGACCAGCACCGGAATCGCAATGGATGTGCTCGATTGTGCCAGCATAAGTGAACGAAGCTGGGCGAATTCGACGGTCAGGCTCACAGCCTGCGCCTTCAGGGCACGTTGAGTGTCGTCGCGCGCGGCCAGGGTCTGGATGGCAGCGTAGAACGCATCGCCCGTTTGGGACGGGGACTTCAACTGAGCGGGGACGCTTGGTTCACCGGGCCACATGCGGCGCATTTGTTCCTCGACCAGAGTGCGCAACTGGCGGCGCACCTCGGCGCCTTCCGGCCCGTAGACCCCCAGCACCAGCACCCGATCGAGGAGGGCGACCTTGGAGGCCATCTGAATCACTTGGCCGCGCTTGGTGTCGTAGGAAGCTTTGCCTGAATTCACGAGCAAGCCGAGGAGCAGGGCCGACATGGTGGCCACCAGGCCCATGGTTAGTTTCACCGTGTCCTTGGTGTCCGCGCTCAGATGGGGCGGCGGAAGGAGACGGCGAAGCCAGATTCCGATCCACACGGCCAGGCTGGCCCAGACGATGGCGGCGGTGAGCGAGGTGTTCATGGCGTGGAAGGCATCTTCAGCGCAAAAAGTACGTGACCATGAAGTTCACCTGAAACTCTTTGAGGCCGCCGCCGGCCAACGCGCCGTTGTCGAATGGCTTCTTGACCGCGAGCGAGAAACCCAGCGGCGGGTGGGTGAGTTGCTTGGCGACCTGCAACCGGACCGATTGGGTCAAGTTGTTGTTCTTTTCGAAATCCAACTTGGCCTCATAGCGCGCGCTAAGGGACCAGTGGCGGGGAAGGACCAGGGTCGCTGGAAAGAACAGCTCCAAATAATGTTGGGGGTGGCCATCGTCCACTTCAGCAAGGGATTGGTTGTATTCGAACGATGGACTCAGGCTGACCGACCGAGCTACGGTCCACGCGACCGCGCCGAATTCCTGGAGCCGCCAATCGCGACCACCCAGATCGTCCTCCGCAGTGGGCATGCGCAGCTCAAGGCTAGCCGCCGCTCGCCACGCCTGACTCAGACGCCGTGCGCCGCCAACGGCCAGTTTGAAGTCGCCCAGGCCATCCTCGGTAGAGGTGTCGCGTGGGCCGCTGACCTGGCGCCATTCGTAGGGCAGTTTCAGGCGCACCGCCCAATCGTGGTTGGTGGACACGCTCCAAGCCCAGACCGCACCGAGGGTTTCTTCCACACTGCGGGTGCCGTCCTTGTATTCGTCCCATTCCGTTTCGAGCCAGAGTCGGCGTCCAATCACCGTGGGATCCGTGATCACTCTGAGCCGCCTGGCGGTGGTGTGGTGGTCCGCGTCTGGGCTGCCAGCTTCATCGGCCGGGGCAACCTCATCAAGCGGTACAGGTACAACGTCTGGCGTGGGGGTTTGGCCCAAGGCAGTCGTCCACGCCAGCAGCACCACGCCCAAGCTCGAAAGGCACTGGGCTGCGACGCGGCCAGCCTTGGTGCGACGGTGAATCATGCCGGTGCCGCGCTTCGGTCACCTGGAAACGGGCCCGGCCTGGCCGGAAGTCGCCTCCTTGACCGCCTGCGCCAATTGGCGGCTGAGGTCGGCGACGAGTTCGCTAAGTGTGGCGATGGCGCCTGAGACACCGGCGTCCGGTGGTGGGCCTTGACGAGAAAGACGGCTAGTCTCGGCCTTGAGCATCTTGTCTCCCCCCGGTGAAACGACGCGCCATCGCGCGACGAGCACTCCCCGGCCGGTGGCATCTACGTCGAACTGCTCGATCGCTACATAGATCTCGGCTGTGACGTCATCCCGCTGCCAGGTGGAGAGCTGAATGCGGTCCGTGGTCAGAACGGTCGCGAGGTTTGCGGCAAGCACACGCTGGAATCCCGTGTCGAGGCGCTCGGCCCATATCGACGAATCGAGGTACTCGATTTCATTGGTGCCTTTGCGGACGGCAAGCGAGGTGTTGAAGAGATAGGCCGGCAGCTTGACCTGTCCCAACCCCACGGCCAGAGAGCCCGGTCCGCTTGGGGTCGCCGCGACCGGCGTCAGGACATAATAACGCGTCGTGGAGTGGGCCGGCTTCAGGAAGCTGCAGCCAGCGAGCCCGATGCAAAGCATCATCGCGCACAGGGATGTCAGCAGAGTCCTGGCGCGTGGCCGGATTCTAAGGCAGCCAAGCGCGTGGAACATAGAGGTTTTATGGATGGTTTTCATGGTTTGCTTTTCGGAAGTTCGCGACCGGCGATGAGTGCGTTCGGGTGTTGCTTTAGAAAATCAGCGAGCGCGGAGATGGACTGCCCGGCAGCGGCCAGTTGTTCGAGGGCTTGATCGAGGTCGTTACGGACGGGCGAGTCGGGCGCAAGCATGGCTCGCAGGTTCTCGCCCACGCCGCGGAGTTGGGCCAGCGTGCGATTGGCCTCCGTCAGCGTGTTGGTCACACCATCGGCGAGCGGGTCAACCTTGCCGGTGACCTTTGCGCCCAGTTCACGGTATTGGTCAAGCGTCGGCCGGAGGGAGGCCAGGGCGTTGGTGATGTCGGGATCCGTGACGAGCCGGTTCACGGAACTCAGCAGGTTGGTGGCGCCGGCGTTGATGTCGGCCATCTTCAATTCTTGCACGGTGGTGCGAAGTTGGGTGAGCAATCCATCCAGGTTGGTCTGGAGGCTCTTGATGTCCAGACTGGCGAGGTTGTTGAACAATTGCTGAGTCTTGGTGGGCTCACTGGGGAGTTCAGGATAGAGCGGTTCCACTTGATGCAAGACCGGTGGCGGCGCGTTCGGGTCGATGTCCACGCCCACGTAGAGAACGCCCGTGACGAGGCTCTCGGTCTGCAACGTGGCGCGCATGCCGGCTTTGATCCGCTCCGCCATGGCGTCTTCATGAAAGATGTATCCAAATGACGGCATCCGCTTGGTGGCTTGGTTGAATTGGACCATCACCCGTTTGACCGAGCCGATGGTCACGCCGCGAAACTTCACCGGAGCGCCTTCGTTCAAGCCGTTGAGCGAGTCGTTGAAGTAGACGATCACATCCCGGGTCTTGGTGAACATCTTTGACGTGCTGAAGAGCAGCAGGCCGGTGACGCCCAGGGCCACGCCGGTGACAATGAACAGACCGATGGAGGTAGTGTTGACTTTCTTGCTCATAAATCAGGAGGGTTGGGTGGCGGGGGCGGCGGCCGGCTGGGCCTTGGCCTCACCGCGGGTGAGGAATTGCTGCACGGCAGGATCGGTCGAGTGCTTCAGCAACTCGCGCGGATTTCCGGAAGCCCGCATCGTGCGGGTACTGGGGTC
>JALOTZ010000011.1 GCA_025457615.1 Verrucomicrobiota bacterium | reverse complement strand
GCTCCGTGACCGCACTCCACAACCTGTCGGAACTCCCGGGGCAGCCCGGACAACGCGCCAGCGTCCTGGAGTGCGGCTGCGAGCAGAGCGAGCTGCCGCTTTCGAAGACCGCGAACTTGTAGAAGACAATCCGGGGCTCAAGCAACCCCGCCCCTCCGAGCGGTAACTACGCTGTGCTCCGTGACCGCACTCCACAACCTGTCGGAACTCCCGGGGCACCCCGGACAACGCGCCAGCGTTCTGGAGTGCGGCTGCGCTGCCGCGCAGCCTCGGGCGCCGAAGCACCGGGCGCACCACCGAACCCCGCGCTATTCCCCCGCTCCCGGAGGCAGCATCGGGTTCTCCGGTGTCGTCTCGGGCGGCACGGTGGGATCCAACTCGGGACGCGTAAGTTCCGTGGGCGGCAGCGGCGGCATGTTCCCCAGTGCCACATCCTCAATCGTCATTTCCCTGTTAGCCTCGATCAGGATGACTTGCTCCTCTCGGGTCAGACCATAATTACGGGCAACATGTGTCCGGTTGACCTGGGGCGCAGCAGCTTGAAGTCCTGTGCCAGCGGCTCCGGGGGCTCCCGGTCCTCCAGCCTCGGCGGTCCGCACGGGTCGGGCGGGAATGGCGGTTCCGGGCAGCCCGGGCGGCGGCACGCCACCGGACGCGGAGGCCCGCGCCGCCGCCAGCTTCTGCGCGGCGGCTTGCGCGGCGGCGACCTGGGCCGGATTGGCTCCCGGCGGCGCTGCCGCGACTGGACCCGCCTTGGGGGCGGCGCTCTTCTCGAGTGTCAGCCAGAATTCCTTGCCGGCCTGGCGGACCTTAACCTTCACATCCTTGAGGTCCATGCTGTCATTGATTTCCAGCACCTCGACGCCGGCTTGGGCGGGTCCGCCCGCCACCATGATATAGGATTCGTCCTTGGCGGGCTGTGGCGGTTTGGCGGGCACCTGCACCTTCATCAGAGCCCGCGGCACGCCCATGATCGTGGTGATGCCCGTCAGCTTGAGGTTCGGCGGCGGCTCGGGCTCCGGTTCGGTCGAGGGCGGCGGCGGCGGATCCTTGAGCCCGAAAATGTTCCGCTCGGCCACCACCGAATACGGGCTGGCCCCGGCTGCGAAGGCGACCAGCAGGCACAACAATCCCGCGCAACCCGCCAAAGACAAGCGCCTCAGTAAATCGTTCATCGTAAACGGAGGTTGGTTTCCGGTTTCAACTTTCAACTCCTGCCGCCAGCAAACCTTCCACCAAGTTTAACACCCTGGCGAGGCGAAAGTTGTGATGTCTGTCCTCGAACGTCCTGAAGCGCAGCCGCTCATTCAGGGGGTCACCAGCGCGCGAAGGCCGCCGGAAGTGGTGCGCTTAGCAGGACTTGAACCTGCACGCCTTGCGGCACTACCACCTCAAGGTAGCGTGTCTGCCAATTCCACCATAAGCGCTAGCGGCTGTGATAATAGACCAATCCAGACGCCCGCGTGCAAGGGGTTTTTGCCAGCAATTCTCATTGTGGCCCGGAGCGCGGCTCCATGAGCCGCAGCATCCCCGCAACGGGAGGCCGTTCTCAATCTTCCAGTGGCCTGGTTCCAGGCGAAGCTGCTGCAGGTCGCGGACCCGCGCTCCAAATGAGAATGGCTGGGTTTTTGCATGGTTGCCTTGAACCCGCCGGCGGCTATGGTGTGGACATGACAATCGCCCGAAAACTGTTGCACACGCGCTACCGGGTCAATGACCTCGAGAAGACCGTGCGGTTCTACAAGGAAGTGCTCGGGCTCGAGGAAACCCGGCGCCACAAGTCGCCTCGCGGATCGGAACTGGTCTTCCTCAAGGCCCCGGAAAGCCAGGAGTTGATCGAGATTTGCCACTATCCCGACAGCGGCCCGGTGCAGGTGCAGCCGGACCTCACGCACCTGGCCTTCGAGGTGGACAGCCTGGAGGCCGTCGGAAAGCATCTCGAACGGTTCGGATTGAAGTACTCGGATGGCCCCACGCTCAAGCCCGACGGCAGCGGCTTCGCCTTCATCGACGCGCCGGAGGGATACGAGATCGAGCTGATGCAGCGCAGTCGCAGCGGTCAGGGTTACTAGGGTCCGCGAGTTGCCCGGCACCAGATCCCCGTTATGCGTTGGACGGCCCGACAGTTCGAGTACACCTTTCCTCGGCCGGCGATGGTGATGGGGATCGTCAACGTCACGCCGGATTCCTTCTCGGACGGCGGGCGATTCCTGGAGCCCGGGCGGGCGGTCGAACACGCGCTGGCGTTGGTGGCCGAAGGCGCGGAGCTGATTGATGTGGGGGGCGAATCCACCCGGCCCGGAGCGGAACCGGTGGGTGAACACGAGGAGTTGGACCGGGTCCTGCCGGTGATCCAGCAACTGGTGCTTCAGACGAACGTGCCGATTTCGATCGACACGCTGAAGCCCGGCGTGGCGCGGGCGGCGATCGAGGCCGGGGCGAGCCTCGTGAATGATGTGGGCGCCAGCCGCCAGGATGACTGGATGTGGCGCGTGGTGGCCGCGTCGGGGGCCGGTTACGTTTGCATGCACATGCAGGGGGATCCGCGGACCATGCAGGCAAAGCCGGTCTATCGGGATGTGGTGGAGGAAACCGCCGGGTTTTTCGAGGAGCGACTGGCGGCGTTGGGCCGGTCGGGTGTGCGGGCGGAACAGGTGCTGCTGGATGTGGGGATTGGGTTTGGGAAGACGGCGGAGCACAATTTGCAGTTGCTCGGTGCATTACGCCGGTTTACAAAACTATCACGGCCAACGTTGCTCGGGGTCTCGCGCAAGTCGTTTATCGGGAGCCTTCTAGGCGTGGCCCTGCCCGAGCGGCTGCCGGCGTCCCTGGCCTGCGCCTGCTGGGCCGTGCAACAGGGCGTGAACATCCTCCGGGTTCACGACGTCGCAGCCACGGTGCAGGCTGTCCGAATGACCGAAGCCGTGTTCGAGCGAATGAGACACTGAATGATGGGGGAGCGCATTTATCACGACTGGCGGCCGGCGTTGGAGATCATCATCCTGACGCTGGGGATTTATTCCGCCCTGCGCATGATCCGCGGAACGCGCAGCGCGCCCGTGGTGACGGGGTTCATCCTGCTGCTGCTGACCGTGACCCTCGTCACGCTGGCGCTTCAACTGACCGTGCTGATCACCTTGCTGAAGAACGTGGCCGGCATCCTCGCCCTGGCCGTCCTTATTCTCTTCCAGCCCGAGCTGCGACGCCTCCTGGGCGAGTTGGGTAGCCTGCCCATCCTCACCAGCACGCACGAGCAGCGCGAGGCCATCGAGGTGGTCATCCAAACCTGCGAAAACCTCTCCGAAGCCCGCATCGGTGCCCTGATCGCCATCGAACGCTCCATCCGGCTCGAGGAAGCCGTCGAGTCCGGAATCCGGGTGGATTGCGAGGCCACTCCGGAGATGATCGAGACGATTTTCTTCCCGAACAACGCGGTGCATGACGGCGGTTTGATTCTGAAGGGCGACCGGATTACCCACGCGGCGTGCATCTTCCCGCTCACGGCCCGCAAGGACCTGGCCAAGTCGATGGGGACCCGGCACCGCGCGGCCATCGGGTTGAGCGAGGAAACCGATGCCATCGTGGTGGTGGTGTCGGAGGAGACCGGCGCGATCTCCTACGCCCACAAGGGGCGGTTGGTCCGGCGGGTCACCCTCGAGGCCTTGCGGGAATTCCTGTCCGCCGAATTGGTGCCGCCCACCCGGACCCGCACCTGGATGGACTGGCTGCGCCGCTCCCGCAAGGAGGCCCCCCAGCCGCCCGCTGTCCTGCGGGAGCCGGAGTCCGAAACCCACGCCCCCACCGTGTCTCCATGATCCGGTTTGCCAAGAATCTCCTCTTCCAAGACCTTCCGCTGAAGCTGGTCTCGCTGGCCCTGGCGATCGCCTTGTGGGCGGTGGTGGCGTTCCTGATCGAGAAGGGCAAACGCGAACGCGGGGTGACCATGGACAGCAACAAGCAGTTTCAGGGCGTGACGGTGGCGGTGGTGTCCCCCTTCGGCGATGCCACCGGTTACAGGGTTCAGCCCGAGGTGGTGACCGTGTTCATCCAGGGCACCCCCGAGGCGATTGAGAAGCTCCAGCCCGCCAGCGTGCAGGCCCAGGTGGACCTCAGCTATTGGGATAGCCGCCAGAACCTTCCGCTTCCCGTGCGGGTCATCGTCCCGGCCGGCACCGCCGCCGTGCGCGTTTCTCCCGACGAGGTCCGCGTCATCCCCCCGGAACCGCAGGCCAGTGAACCGTCCGCACCCGCCCCATGAGCAACGAACGCAAAATCTTTGGCACCGACGGTGTCCGCGGCACCGCCAATGTGGAACCCGTCACGGCCGAGACCGCCCTCAAGCTGGGCCGCGCCGCCGCCCATGTCTTCAAGAACCTCGAAGCCCGGCCGCGCGGTCACGGACGGCACAAGATCGTTATTGGCAAGGACACCCGCCTCTCCGGTTATATGATCGAGAACGCCATCTCCTCGGGCGTCCTGTCCATGGGCGTGGACGTGCTGTTCATCGGGCCGCTGCCCACCCCCGGCGTGGCTTACGTCACCCGCAGCCTGCGGGCCGACGCCGGCATTGTCATCACCGCCTCCCACAATCCTTACGCCGACAACGGCATCAAGTTCTTCCGCGCCGACGGCTACAAGCTGGATGACCAGATCGAGGCCGAAATCGAGGGCCTCGTGTTCAGCGGCGACATCGAGAACATCCGTCCCACGGCGCGCGAGATCGGCAAGGCCGTCCGCATCGAGGATGCCTTGGGCCGTTACATCGAGTACGCCAAAACCTCCTTCCCGCGCGGCATGACCCTCGAGGGGATGCGGGTGGTGGTGGATTGCGGCCACGGCGCCGCCTACAAATCCACCCCCTGCGTGCTGCGCGAACTGGGGGCTGAACTCATCGTCACGGGCAATCAACCGGACGGACTCAACATCAACCAGGGCTGCGGCTCGATGCATCCGGAGACCATTTGCCGCCTCACCCGCGAGCATCAGGCGCACCTGGGACTGGCCCATGACGGGGATGCCGATCGCGTGTTGCTCTGCGACGAAGCCGGCACGCTGGTGGATGGCGACGACATCCTGGCCATCGCCACCCTCGAGATGATCGAGCAGGGGACGCTGGTCGAGAAGACGCTTGTCTCGACCGTCATGAGCAACGCCGGCCTGGACCAGGCGGTCAAGGCGGCGGGTGGACGCGTCCTCCGTACCCCGGTGGGGGACCGCTACGTGATCGATGAGATGCTGCGGGGCGGCTACAACCTGGGCGGGGAACAGAGCGGGCATCTGATCTTCCGCGACCATTGCTCGACGGGGGATGGCTTGGTCGCCGCCCTCCAGATCCTCAGGATCATGAAGTCCAAAGACCAGCCGTTGTCCCAATTGGCGAAGTGTTGGACCCGTTTTCCCCAGCGCGTGACCAATGTGCGGGTGCGCGAGAAGAAACCGTTTGCAGAACTGGCCGGCGTGCTCGATCTGGTGGCCCAGGCCGAGGCCCGGGTGAAGCCGGCCGGCGGACGGGTGTTGCTGCGCTACTCGGGAACCGAACCCAAAGCGCGCCTGTTGATTGAAGGGCCGGAGGACACCGTGCTCCAGGAGTGGACCGGGCGTATCTGCGACGCCATCCAGAAGCATATCGGGGCCTGACGCCGGTCCGGCGCCTGCCGAACATTGGTAGGGCCGTCGCCGCCGCGCAGCCTGGGGCGCCGGAGCACCACCGCCCTGCCAAAATCAGGTAGGGCTGCGCTGCCGCGGGCCTTGGGCGCTCTGCTGGGGCGATCCGGATTCGGATGGAGTTTGAACCACGAGCTTTCCTTGGCACACAAAGTCAATCATCGCGGTCCCGCTCCCGGGGACGAGCAACTGTTCGGGCCGGACGCGTTGCCGTTGCTTCGCGGCGCCGCCTCCGACCTGGGCTGGCTGTTGAACCGGGGTTACGCCCAGGGCTCGGCGCTCGAGCTGGTGGGCAACCGCTATGCGCTGCGGGATCGGCAGCGGCTGGCGGTGGGACGCTGCGCCTGTTCCGACACGGCCCTTGAGCGACGTCGCCAGCATGGCCTTGCCCCCTCGGCCATGCGCGGTCGGGCGCTGTGGCTGGACGGCTACAATGTGCTCATGGCCATGGAAGCGGCATTGGGCGGTGGGGTGGTGTTGGTCGGGCGCGATGGTTGTTGCCGCGATGTCCTCGGGATCCATGGCAGTTACCATCGTGTCCACGAGACCGAACCCGCCCTGCGCCTGATCGCGGGTACAACGGCGGATTTGGGCGTCGGCCAGTGCCATTGGTGGCTGGACCGGCCGGTGTCCAACAGCGGGCGGTTGAAGGCATTGATCCTGGACCTGGCGCAGCGCGAGGGTTGGGATTGGACAGTGGACCTGGTCATGAACCCGGACCGCGTGCTGGTGGAGACCCAGGAGGTGGTGGCGACCGCGGACAGTTACATCCTCGACTACTGCGCCCGCTGGTTCAATCTGGTGCGGCTGGCGATTTCCAGCGGCGTACCTGGAGCCCGGGTGGTGGATCTCTCCGCTGCATGACCCCCCGTCGTGCTCCTCCTTCTGTTCAGAAGGCTGCGGAGTTGGTGAGAGTCGAACCGGGTTCAGGGAATTGGCGCCGACTGGACGTCGGCGATCTACGACCAGGGAGCCGCGGACGCCTGCCTGCGCGGGGCCACGCAGACAGGTGCAGCCCGCGCCGTCTCACGTCCGTTTCCCAGTTCCCATCCGTGCAATCCGTGTAATCCGTGGTCAATCCTTCTGTTTCCGTTTGAACAGCGAACAGCCGGGGAGGAACCACGGATTTCACGGATGCCACGGATGGGAGCCGACAGGATCACCGGATCACCACGAAGAACAAACAGGTAGAGCCGCGCTGCGTCGCGGTCTGTGCGGGCCAGAACGCGCTTGCGCCAGGGACGGCTCCAGCCTAGGAACCTCGTGTGCTGTGGAATGTCTTTGTGGGTGGATTGGCCGGGGTAAGCGCGGGGCTGGGGCTCTGGCAATGGGTTGCCGCGCTGCGCTTCCCGTTGCACCGGCGCCTTCCCCCCCTCGCCGACCCGCCCGGCATCACCATCCTCAAGCCGCTCAAAGGTTGCGATGAGTTCACCGAGAAATGCCTCCACTCCTGGCTTGCGCAAGACTATGGCGGGAAACTCCAGATCCTCTTCGGCGTGGCCTCCGCCTCCGATCCGGTTTGCGAGGTTGTCCGCGGTTTGCTCGATCGTTTCCCGGCGGCGGATGCTGCCCTCGTGGTTTGCCCCGAGAACCTGGGTCTCAACGCCAAGGTGTCCACCCTGGTTCAACTGCAACGCCAGGCGCGGCACGCCTTGATCGGGGTCAGCGACGCCGATGTGCTGGGCCCACCGGACCTGCTGGCCAATGCCGTGCAATCGTTCACCGATGCAGAGGTCGGGTTGGTGAGCTGTTTCTATCGCCTGGCCCATGCCCCCACGACGGCGATGCGCTGGGAAGCCGTGGCGGTGAATGCGGATTTCTGGAGCCAGGTGCTGCAATCCAACCGTCTCAAGCCCATGGACTTCGCTCTCGGCGCGGTCATGATCGCGCGGCGTGAAGCGTTGGAACGCATCGGCGGATTCGAGTCCTTGGCCAATTGCCTGGCCGACGATTATCAGCTGGGGAACCGGATCGTGCGCGGTGGGGCTCGGGCTGAACTTTGTCCGGTGGTGGTCGAGTGTTGGGATCCGCCGCAAGGCTGGGGCGCCGTGTGGCGGCATCAACTGCGCTGGGCGCGCACCATCCGTGTCTGCCAGCCCGGACCCTATTTCTGGAGCCTGTTGAGCAACGCGACTTTCTGGCCGCTACTGTGGGTTGCGTTGAGTCCTTCCAGCGCGTCAGTCATCGTGGCCGCCGCGTTGGTGCTGTTGCGGATCAGCCTGGCCACCCGTTTGCAAGGGAAGCTTACCCCGGACCGGTCCCATCTGGCTTTGGCCTGGCTGGTCCCGATCAAGGATTGCCTGGGAGCGGCTGTCTGGCTGGCCGCGTTCCTGGGCAACACCATCGAATGGCGCGGACAACGGTTGCGCCTGCAGCGGGACGGCACGCTGCACCTGTCTGGCGTGGGGGATTCCCAGAGCGCGAGGCATGCATGACGCCAGAAGTCTCGCCGCGTGTGGGCACGCGGCCTGCAGGCCCCTGAAGGCCGGGTCCCCTGACCCCGCGTCGAGGATTTGTGACGCTGTGGATGGCAGGGAGAAATTGACATCGGCGGTGGGTTTCCGCATAACGTGGGCGATCGGTCGGCGCGTTCGTCTATCGGTTCAGGACACGGCCCTCTCAAGGCTGAAAGACGGGTTCGATTCCCGTACGCGCTACCAACCCAAGAAACCCCACAAATAAAGGGCTTTTCGCAAACTCCCTCCCCTCACAGAGCCAAAATGCATAACAAATGCATAACAGACTCCCGGGTAGTCGGTATGGTTTTCATGGTCAAAGTGGATTGGTGAATTTTTCTTTTGGCGTCTCACCCGAGCCCGCCATTGGGTTGACCGTGCGATGCGCAACCGGCTAATCAATTCGCATGAACGGTCCAAAGACGAAGGTCACGCGGGAGGAATTGCACCAGTTGGTATGGAAGCGGCCGTTTGTACGGCTCGCGGCAGAACTCGGTTATTCCTACACCGAATTGGTTCGTGCCTGTGAGGAACTGAACGTGCCCCGACCAGATCACAGCTACTGGTCACGACTACGGCTGAATCTCAGCGTCGCGGTGCCGCCGTTGCCTGAGCCCGCCCCCAAGAATGGCAACCGTCATTTCAACCGCCCCTCCCCGGCGAGGGCCGCATGATCGCGGTGCTCGAACCCCCGGTTGCTCGACCAGGACCGCCGCAGACCAAGGATCCCCTGGAGGAGCTTCAGCAAACCGTCTCCGCCTCCCGGCTGAGGATCCAGTTTTTAGTGGCCGTGCGCAACCACCGCAGTCGGGCCAGTGCTCAGAAGAGTTTCATAAGCTTCTCGTGTCCGGGGCAGCACCGGAGACTGCGACCATTCCGATCCAGAGGCAGCGGGCTAATAGACGGGTGGCACTTTGCTACCTTCGCCCCATGAGTCAACCAGTCAAAGTTTCTGACACTTTGGTTCTCGACGCCCGGCTCACCGGGGAGGTCGCCGAACGGTCCATCGCTGGGCAGGTTGAATTCTGGGCCAGATTGGGCCGCGCCATCGAGCCACTCCTGCGGGGAGACAAGGCCTTGGCGCTGCGCCGGGCCGGAGACTACCATCCGCGTGTTCGCCGACCTGATCCAGAAGCGCGTGCTCTTCGCCACCGAAGACCGGCGTCGTTCCAGCTGAACGCCATCCGGGTCGGTTACCGATAGCACAGCGCAGCGCTTGGAATAGACGCGGGCGGTGGGAATGTGATGCAAATTATGAACATCAGTCCGACAATCCGGTTGTTCGCGCGTCACCAGCGACAGGTCCATCTGGATTTCCACACTTCTCCGCACATTCCCGGTGTGGCGGAGGATTTTGATGCCCGCGAGTTTGCCGCGACGCTGAAGCGCGCTCATGTCAACAGCGTGACCCTGTTCGCCAAGTGCCACCATGGCTACACCTATTACCCATCCAAGGTCTGCGCCGTGCATCCGCAGTTGACCCCCGCAGGGCGGGACGTGCTGGGCGAGCAGATTCAGGCCCTGCATCGCGAGGGTATTCGTTGCCCCATTTACATCACTGTGGGTTGGGATGCATTGGCCGCACAGAATCATCCCGAATGGCGCGCCATGTTCCGGGACGGTCGCTTTGGCGACTGGGATTCAAAGCATCCCGGCCAGTGGAGGTTTCTCAACTGGCTGCATCCGGAATACCAGCAGCATATCGAGGACGTGACCCGCGAAGTGTTGCGTCGCTACGGCAAAGAGGTGGACGGCTTCTTTTACGACATTTGCTTCTTCCCCAAGGGTGCTTGCTGGTCGCCGGAGTCCCGAAAGTTCCGGGAGAAATACCACCTGCTGGATGATTCACTGGCTGGCTTCGAGCGGTTCATGGCCAAGGCGCATGAAACGTTCTCCCAGCGTTACTGGGACGTGATCCGCGCGGCGCAACCGGAAGCCACGGTGTTCTTCAATGCCGGATCGGACACGTTTCTGGAAGCGGGACTCGGCGGGCGGGCGCGTTATGCTTACATGAGCCACATGGAGATCGAGTCGCTGCCGAGCGGCTTCTGGGGTTACTACCACTTTCCACGGTTGGCGCGCTCGACCGGATACTGGGGCAAGCCCTGGTTGGGCATGACCGGGAGATTCCAGACGCTTTGGGGCGATTTCGGTGGGTTGAAACCCCAGCCTGCTTTGGAGTTCGAGTGTTTTCGACCGCAGGCCTTGGGGGGAGCGAACTCGATTGGCGATCAACTCCCGCCGCGCGGCAAACTCGATCCCGCTGCATACGACTTGATTGGTGCCGTCTATGCCCAAGTGGAGGCTGCCGAGCCGTTCTACGCCAACTCAACGCCGGTGGTGCAGGTGGGCATTGCCACTTCCGGCACGCCCGGTGTGGACGGCGACGAATCGGCCAAGTCGGACGAGGGCGCAATTCAGATGTGCGAAGAGTCGCATTATGAGTGTCAATTGCTCGATGCGGAGAACTCGCTTGACGGGTTGGAGGTGGTGATTCTTGGCGATGGCAGCACGTTGACGCCCGCGTTCGTCCAGAAGTTGCGCGCCTATTATCAAGCGGGCGGCAAATTGATCATCAGCCACAAAGGGGGCTGCGATGCGACGGGCAAATGGTCCTTGGACTTCCTGCCGATTCGCATCGAGCGCGAACTGGATCTGTTCCCCGCTTACTGGCGAACGAAGCCGGGCCTCTCGACCGAACTGGCCCGCACCGACCGCGTTTTCTATCAGCAAGGGTTGGTGGTGTCCGCGCCGGGCTGTGAGGTGTTGGTGGAGCGGGTGCTGCCGTATTTCAAACGCGACGATGTCCGCTATTGCTCGCACCTGCAGACGCCGCCGCGCTCCGAGTCCAGCGGGCAGCCGGTGGTGGTGGCGGGCGAGCGTTTCGTCTATTTCGCCGATCCAATTTTCCGCGAATATCGCCAGTCGGGAAATATCGCGGCGCGTGATGCCTGGCGGCTGGCGATGCAGCGGTTGATCGGGCCTGCGCCGTTCGGTCACGGGCTGCCTACCACTGTGCAAGTGTATCCGCGTCGCCGTGGCAAGGATCTCATTCTGACGCTGCTCCACTACGTTCCCGTGCGCAAGGCGCTCACCATTGACATGATCGAGGAACGCGGGTCGTTTGCCGGCGAAAGTCTGCGGTTGCCCGCCGCAGCGAAATCGGTCCAGGTCTTCGGCACGGGCGAAGCGCTTTCGCGTAATCCCGATGGCTCGTTCAACCTGCCGGTGGCGAAGGGCCGCCTGCTGCTTGAATCCGTTGGTTTCTATTCGTGACTCGGCATATTCCCATATGAAAGCGCAACATCACATTGCTCTGGTCGTCGTTAGCATTTTAGCCGGTCTGACCGCGATAGCCGCTGAATACCATGTGGCTGTGTCCGGCGATGACGCCAATCCCGGCACGGCAGACAAGCCGCTGCGCACCATTCAGGCTGCCGCCCAGAAGGCGTTGCCGGGCGACACGGTGACTGTTCATGCGGGCACTTACCGCGAGACCGTTGCGCCCGCGCGCTCTGGCGAAGCAGACAAGCCGATCATCTTTCAGGCCGCGAAAGGCGAGGCCGTTTTGATTGACGGCAGCGACCCGGTCACGGGTTGGAAGCCGTGGAAAGACGGCATCGAGCAGGCGACGATGGCCGGTGACTGGTTCAGCCGCGCCACGCCGGGCGACGGTACGAATCTTTATGATGCGAAGGTTCGCAATCAGGCGGATCAGCTTTTTGTGGACGGCCAGATGATGCTTGACGCCCGCTGGCCGAATGCCAAGACGCTTGATCCTTCTTTCCCCACCAAGGCGGTGACGGAGAAATTCATCAGCAAGAACCGCGATCAGTCCTCCAACTGGACGACTGGCACATTGGAGGATGCGGAGTTTAATTTGCCAGCCAGTGCCGCAGTCGGCGCGGAAGTCATGCTGCAACCCAACTGGGATGCTTGGTCCTGGCTTCTCACGGGCCGGATCATCGCCGTGAACAGCAACCAATGGACGTATCAATCCCGCAGCGACAGCGGCAAGGATTTCAAACAGAACACGCTGGCTGACAAATCACGCTACTTCCTTTTCAACAAGCTCGAATTGCTCGACGCGCCGGGCGAGTGGTTTCATGACAAGGCCGCCGGTGTTCTTTACCTGAAATCGCCCGACGGTCAGCCGCTCGAAGGCCGCGTCAGTGCCAAGAAACGCGAGTATGCCTTTGACCTCACCGGTAAGAGCTACATCACCCTGCGTGGATTCAAAATTCACGCCTGCACCATCACCACCGACCGCGACAGCGGCGGCGACAACATCGGCTACGACGCCACCGGCAAAGCCCGCTATCCGTGGCGAAATGCCGCGCGCGGCCTGGCGAATGAACCGTTTCATCAGATCAATGCCTACCAGGATGCCCCCAGCACCGGAGTGGTTCTGGAGAATCTCGATGCCCGCTACCTCAGCCATTTCACGGACGTCAGCGGGCACTTCTTCGGCCAGTGGGGACAATCCTCCGGCATCGTTCTTTCCGGTCGCAATCATCGCATCAACGGCTGCCGCATCCGCTACTCGGCGGGCAACGGCATCACCGCCATCGGGCGCGAACATCGCATTCTGGGCAATCTCATCGAGGACACCGGTTACGCCGCCAACGACTGCTGCGCGATTCATACCGGCGTGACCGGACGGGGATCGAGCGACCACGAAATCGCCTGGAACACCATCCGCCGCACCGGACGTTCCGCGCTGCTGCCGCGCACGCTGTATCGCAGCGATCCGTCCGATGGCAGCGATTGGAAGGCGCGCATTCATCACAACGACATCAGCGGGTTTGGCATTCAGGACTGGGATCAGGGCGGGATTTACAACGCCGCCGGTGATGCGCGCTATCTGCGCGTGGATCATAATTGGATTCACGATACTCATGAGAACGTGGACGACCTGCCTGGCGCGCGGGCGTTCACGGCCAGCGGAATTTATCCAGACTACTGCGCGCGCTGGTTGATTGATCACAACGTCATTTGGAATGTGGAATGGGGCATCCACCTTCAAAACGAACTCGAAAAGGGCAAGCTCGGCCCGGCGGGTTATGTGGTGCTGAACAACACCATCGCCGTGCGCACCATCGGCGGCGGGCCGTCGCGACATGGCCCTTACGGCGTGGTCAAGAACAGCGCGGCCGACCTCAAAGATACGCTGATCGCTGACAATGTGATTTTGCTGACGGATCAAAGCGCCTCGTTCAAACCCATAGATTTTGAAGGCGATGCCAAGTTCAACCGGGTGGTGGACAACAACGTCAGTGGTCGCAGCGCGCCAGAACTGGGCCTGACCGGGGGCAGCGAGTTTCCCGCCGCCCTTGTGCCGACCAAAGATGCTGGCAAAATCACGGGCAAGGCGCAGGCGCGGGCTCTGACGCCCGTGAACGGACTCGCCGTGCCCGCCATTTCTGCCAGCCGCGACGTCGGCGCATTGCCCGCCGGCTTGCCCGCGTGGCGCGCCGGCCATGAAGCATGGAAAGGAAATCATTCCTCGCCATCGTCGGCAACGAATGCCGCCCTCTCGAATCCCGGCGAGCCGACGCGGGTCGTTTTTGTCCGCCATGTGCAAACGCTGGCCAACGCCACGGGCGACTACAGCGCAAACCGGCAATCGTTGCTGACCGATTTGGGGAAGCAACAGGCCCAGGAACTGGTCCAAAAACTTGAGCCGTTTGAGTTCGACAGAATTGCCGTCAGTCCGGCGGAGCGCGCGCTCCGGACCATTCTGCCGTATCTTGAGGCAACTCACCAGAAGGCCGAGATCTGGCCGACGCTGCACGAATGTTGCAACCAGAAGGGCGAAGCCCGGCAACTGGCTGCCACGGGCCAATTGCTTCCTGCCGGTGAAATTCAGCTTCCGCAGGACTGTGCGGCACAGTTCGTATTCCCCACCGACTCTTCCCGCTATTGGCTCAAGGTGGACACTTATCAAGACGGCCTGGAGCAAATCCGGTTGGCCAAGGCGCAGATAGATGATTACGCCACGACGGCGGGCCGGACGCTGCTGGTCGTTGGCCATTCGCTCATGGGAGGCCGGCTGGTCGAGCTGATGACGAAGGGGGAGATCGAGGAAAAGATTTACCTCGAAAACGCCAAGGTCACCATCCTCCGACGCAATGCCGACGGCACTTATACGCTCGAAAGACTGAATGATAAACCGTGCTCAAACGCAACAAAAGCTTCGCGCCAGAACTCACCAAGGTGGATTTTTACTCCCATCCACCGGAAAACGAAAAACACTATCGCTCCCAAGCCAAACTTGATGCCCGAATGCATTTCGGGATTTTGCTGAACACCGCCAAGCCCGGCACGGCGGCCGAAGCCAGCTACGAGCACGTCACCATCACTCCTGCGTCGCTTCCATGAATAATCATTGGATCACCAACCAGGCCATTCGTGCCCGCTGGCTCGATGAGGCCGAGCGTTTGAAACCCGCGCTGCATTCCGAAGCCGTGAGTCCGGTGCATGAAGCCCGGTTTGTTGACGATGCAGCGGCCTTTCAAGGCTGGCGGGCCGCCGCCGGATGCTCACTCGTTGACCTCGCGAGCCGTGAATTGTCTGAAGGCGATTCTGTGGACCTGGACTTTGGCACGCATCTGGTCGGCAGTCTGGAAATCAGTCTGGAAGCCGCCACGCGGGGGGTGGATGCGCCGGTTCGCCTGCACGTCCTGCTGGGTGAAATGCCGATCGAAATCGCCGCGCCGCGCGAGCCGTTCCACAGCAACATGCTCGCCCGCACCTGGCTGCAAGAGGAGACGGTTCATCTGGATGATGTGCCCGGCACAGTTGCCTTGGCGCGCCGCTTCGCCTTCCGGTTCGTTCGCATTTCGGTGACCGGCCTTTCCCGCCAACATCGGGTGCGGATTGCCAGCGTGATCGCCCGGACATCGGGCGCGGTGATCGAACCGGTTGCACCGCCGGCGGGCCTGACGCACAAGCTGGCCGCGATTGACGCAGTGGCCGTGCGCACGCTCCGCAATTGTCTGCACACGGTGTTCGAAGACGGCCCGAAGCGTGACCGCCGGCTCTGGCTCGGCGACTTGCGCCTTCAGGCCTTGGCCAACGCCGTCACGTTCCGCCGCTTCGATGTCGTCAAACGCTGCCTGTTGCTCTTTGCGGGCTTGGCGCGTCCGGATGGACTCGTGGAAGCCTGTGTGTTTGAGAAGCCACAGCCGCTGCCGTCCAACAACCTCATGGCGGACTACGCATTGTTATTCGTGCCGACGCTGCTGGATTACGCCGTTGAATCCGGCGATTGGGAAACCGGGCGCGAGCTTTGGCCGGTTGCCAGACATCAGGTTGCCACCATCACCGGTGCTTTGGACGCCGCCGGAAAACTTCCCGCTGGCGACCCGTTCGGCTGGACGTTCATGGACTGGCAGCCGAAACTCCATCGCGAAGGCGCGTTTTTGGGACTGGCCATTTACGTTCTGCGCGAAGCCGCCAAGCTCGCCGCCAAAGTGGAGGATGATGAGGCGCTGAGCGGTTTCACCGCCCGGGCCGAGACCTTGAGCCGCATCGCGCACGAGCAATGGCGGGATGCGGCGGGCAATTTCATCAGCGGCCCGCAGGCGCAACGCTCGCTGGCCACGACCGCGTGGATGATTCTCGCCGGCGTGGTTCAGGATGCCGAGGCGCGCGCGGTCTTGCACCCGGCGCTCAATGACCCTGCCTATTTGCAACCCGCCGGTCCGTATCTCTGGCATCACGTTGTCCATGCCTTCCATCTCGCGGGGGATCGCGCTACGGGATTGCATCTGATGGAGCAATACTGGGGAAAAATGCTCGATCTCGGTGCAGACACCTTCTGGGAGGTTTTCAACCCGGCCGATCACTTTGCCTCACCTTACGAGAACGCCCAGCTGAACAGCTATTGCCACGCCTGGAGTTGCACGCCGTCGTGGTTTCTGCGGCATCCGCAATTCAAATGACATGTTCGCACGATGACCTTCGACCTCGAAAAAGTTCCGTTCAGTTTTGCCGGCTCGTATTTGAGCTTCAACCGGCTCACGTCCAGACGCGCCAAGGAACTCGGCAAAGTGCCCGCGCTCTACCTGCGCACGGTGCATGGCGGCGTGGACATGCGCGACCGCGAGATCTTCCGCGTGGAACTTGTGCGCAACGGCAAGGTTATTCCGGCGCGAGAAATCGCCTCTCCCGAAAAGCTGCGGCTCGAAGGCGGCGGTGGCGTCGCGGAGATTTGTTTTCAAGATGCCAAGACGGTTCGGCTGCGCGGCCAGGGTGTCGGCCTGCGGTTGAGCGCCAAGACCTCCAGCTACGATTACGCCATGCCCGCCGCCGAGCGCTGGATGATCAACCACTTCACGGCGCGCATTCAGTTGATGATCTCCGCGTTGCAAGGCGGTGTGAAGGTGGACGCGCCGTGGCATGCTGAAAAGGCTGAGTCCATCACCGTCGAAACCTGCGGTGACGCATGGGAGGTTGCCATCGAAGAATTCCGGGCCACTTGGAAACCGCAGACCTATGCGCGCAATTTCGATGATTGCGCTTTAGCTGTGCAGACAGAGTTCGCCCGCTGGCGCGGCAATGCGCCCGAACTGGCAAGCTATGTTCTCTGGACTTCTATCGTGGCCGCCGAAGGGCATTACCGCCGTCCGGCCATGCTGATGTCGAAGAACTGGATGGTCAACGTCTGGAGCTGGGATCATTGCTTCAACGCCATGGCGCTGGCGCGGCGGCAGCCCGACCTCGCGTGGGATCAGCTCATGGTCATCTTCGATCACCAGCATCCGAGCGGGATGTTGCCCGATGTGGTCAACGACTCGGCGTTGGTGTGGAACTTTACCAAGCCCCCGATTCACGGCTGGGCGTTGCGCTGGATGATGAACCATTCCCAAGCTGTCACGCCGGCACGGCTGAAAGAAATCTACCCCCGGCTCGCGCGCTGGACGGACTGGTGGCTGAAATACCGCGACGACGATGGCGACGGGCTGCCGCAATACAATCACGGGAACGATTCCGGCTGGGACAATGCCACGGCCTTTGCGCAAGGCATGCCGGTGGAAGGGCCGGATCTGGCGGCGTTTCTTATCGTGCAGATGGACACTTTGGCGGAAGTCGCGCAAAAGCTTGGAAAAAGGGCGGACGCGCCAAAGTGGAGTCGCCGCGCCGATGAGCTGTTGGAGAAACTGCTGGCACACTCATGGACGGGCGAAACCTTCGTCGCGAAGCGCTCCGGCAGCCATGAGGTTTACTCGACGGCGCAATGCCTGCTGACTTTTCTCCCGCTGGTTCTGGGCAAGCGGTTGCCCGCCGAGATTCGCAAGAAGCTGGTGGCCGGCGTGAAGCGACACCTTACCACGCACGGTTTGGCGACAGAGCATCCCCAAAGCCCCCATTATGTTCCCGATGGCTACTGGCGCGGCCCCATCTGGTCGCCGCCCACAATGCTGCTGGTGGACGGACTCCGCTCCGCAGGCGAGACCAAACTCGCCGACACCATCGCCCGGCGCTTTTGCCGCATGTGCGAGCGCAGCGGCTTCGCGGAAAATTTCAACGCTCTTACCGGTGAAGGGTTGCGCGACCGCGCCTACACCTGGACGGCGAGCGTGTACCTGCTATTGTCCGAAACAAGTTTTCGGTTTCGTACCATACATTCCCCTCGATGACCGCACCCGCACCCATCCTCCCGAAAGAGCGCGAATTGCTGCGCCGATTGGCCGCTCGTGTCCGCGAGATTGCCGGGAGCGATGAAAACCGGCAAAAGACTGAATTGGCGAAAAAGACCAACGCGCTCAAGGCTGAGCGGCGCATCATTTTTACGCACCCGGAGAATGCCTGGAGCGAAATCATTCCGCCGGGTTCGCTCGAATGTCATAGCGGGCTGCTGCGCCCATGGGAGTTTCAACTGAAGCAGCGGGTGTTCTGGACCGAACAGATCCGCTGCGACCGCAGCGCCCATCCTTATCTGGAAGGTTCGAGGAAGATTTCCTGGGGCAACGGCTGGGGCTTGGAATTCAACACGATCTCCGCCGGCCACCTGAATCTGGAAATCATCTTGAAGGACACACCCCCCATCAATCGCGGGCCGCACCGGCTCGGTCGCTGGGTGCAAATTGCACGGTAAGAAGTGGAGACTTTTCTTGAGAAGAGGAAACCATTGTGAAACTGTTTGGCCAGCCCCATCCGCTGGGAATTGCGTGGATGCTCGGGGCCAATCCACCTTAAGCCTAGATGCTCGAATCACTAAAAGCTGAAGTGTGCCAGGCGAACCTGGCCCTGGTCGCCGGAGGTTTGGTCATTCAAACCTGGGGCAACGCCAGCGCGGTGGACCGCGCGAGCGGCGTCATGGTCATCAAGCCGAGCGGCGTGCCGTATTCGGAGATGAAGCCGCAGCACATGGTGTGCGTGTCGCTCAAGAGCGGCAAGGTCGTCGAAGGCAAACTTAAGCCCAGTTCAGACACTGATACGCATCTGGTGTTGTATCGCGCGTGGCCGGGCATCGGCGGCGTGGTGCATACGCACAGCCTGTTCGCGACGGCATGGGCGCAGGCGCAGAAGCCGTTGCTGGCCTGCGGCACGACTCAGGCCGATTACTGGTATGGCGACGTCCCCTGCACGCGGCTGATGAAACCGGCGGAGATCAAAAAGGATTACGAGGCGAACACAGGCAAAGTAATCGTGGAGACGTTCATCAAGTCGAGATTCGATCCATCACAACATCCCGCCGTGCTGGTCGCGAGCCACGGGCCGTTCACCTGGGGCAAGGACGTGCATGAGGCCGTCCACAACGCGAGCGTGCTGGAGTTCATCGCCCGATTGAATAGCGAAACGTTGCGGATCAATCCGAAGCTCAAGCCGATGCAAGAGATCCTCCTCGACAAACATTTTCTTCGCAAACACGGCAAGAACGCCTACTACGGACAAACATGAACCAAGCTCACCGCCCTTGATCGTCTATGAACCTTAATCTCAAAGAACACGAAGTCTGGTTTGTCACGGGCAGCCAGCATCTCTACGGATCGGAAACGTTGAAGAAGGTTGCCGAACATTCGCGGGAAATCGCCAAGGCCCTCAACGTCGCACCCGCGATTCCGGTCCAAGTCGTTTTCAAACCCGTCATGGTGTCCCCCGACGCCGTGACCGATCTGTGTCAGGCCGCAAACAACGCCAACACGTGCGCCGGCCTCATCACCTGGTGTCACACCTTCTCACCGTCGAAGATGTGGATCAACGGCCTTAAACAACTCCGCAAGCCGATCTGCCACCTCCACACGCAATACAACCGCGACCTGCCTTGGCGCACGATTGACATGGACTTCATGAACATGAACCAGGCTGCGCACGGTGATCGCGAGCATGGGTTCATCATGAGCCGGATGCGCCTAAGCCGCAAAGTCATCGTCGGTTTCTGGCACGAGGAGGCCACGCAGCAAAAGATCGGTGCTTGGACCCGTGCCGCCGCCGCGTGGGCCGATTGGCAAGGCGCGAAGTTCGTCCGCTTTGGCGACAACATGCGCGAAGTGGCCGTGACCGAAGGCGACAAGGTCGCTGCGCAGATGAGGTTCGGTTACTCTGTCAACACCCACGGCGTCGGTGATTTGGTGAAGGTCGTAAACGCCGTCACTGAGACAGATGTGGATGCACTCATCAAGGAATATGAAGCGACCTACACGGTCACAGCTGCTCTGAAGAGAGGCGGCAATCGTCACAAATCCATCCGCGAAGCCGCGCGCATCGAAATCGGTCTGCGCGCGTTTTTGAAAGGCGGACATTTCAAGGGATTCACGACGACCTTTGAAGATTTGCACGGCTTGGTGCAGTTGCCCGGCCTCGCGCCGCAGCGGTTGATGGCGGAGAACTATGGTTTCGCCGGCGAAGGCGACTGGAAAACCGCCGCGCTCGTCCGCGCGATGAAAGTCATGGCGAGCGGCCTCAAAGGCGGCACGTCGTTCATGGAAGATTACACCTACCATCTTGCGCCCGGAAACAAAGTCGTGCTCGGCGCGCACATGCTGGAAATTTGCCCGAGCATCGCCGACGGCAAGGCGTCCTTGCAGGTGCATCCGCTCGGCATCGGCGGCAAGGCCGACCCGGCGCGGCTCGTGTTCAACACGCCTGCCGGTCCGGCACTCAACGCGGCGCTGATGGATTTTGGCAACCGGTTCCGATTGCTCATCAATGAAGTGGATTGCATCACGCCGCCGGCCGACATGCCCAAGCTGCCCGTGGCGCGCGCCGTTTGGAAGTGCCGTCCGAATTTCGCGGACGCGTGTGCGGCGTGGATTTACGCCGGCGGCGCGCATCACACTGGCTTCAGCCAGGCGGTCACCACGGAAATGCTCGAAGACTTCGGAGCGATGGCCGGAATCGAAGTGGTTGTGGTTGACGCCGACACCAAGCTGCGCCAGTTCAAGCAGGAACTCCTCTGGAATGACTGCGCCCACAGTTTGAAAAGCGGCTGGGTTTCCTGAGTCAACAGAACCAACTTAAACTTCATGAACGCTCAATACACCATCGGTCTGGATTACGGCACGAACTCCGTTCGTGCCCTCATTGTCAACGTTGCCAACGGCGCCGAAGTGGCCGCCGCCGTCTGGGGTTACCCGCACGGCACACAGGGCGTGATCTTGTCGCGCGATCCGAACCTCGCGCGGCAGCATCCTGCCGATTACCTCAAGGGCGCGGAAATATCCATCCAGCAGGCGCTCGCCGCCGCGAAGAAGACGGTCAAGGGTTTCAAGGCCGGGCAGGTCATCGGCATCGGCGTGGATACGACGGGCAGCACGCCCTTGCCCGTGGACGCCAACGGCCAGCCGCTCGCGTTCGAGAAAAGGTTCGCCAACCATCCCGCTGCGATGGCGTGGTTGTGGAAAGATCACACCGGCATCGCCGAGGCCGCCGAGATCACCGCACTCGCGCAGAAGATTCGCCCGCAATATCTGGCCAAATGCGGCGGCACGTATTCGAGCGAATGGTTCTTCAGCAAGATTTTAAAGTGCCTCCGCGCCGCGCCGGCGGTCTTTGACGCGGCTTACACCTGGGTGGAATGCTCGGATTACATACCGGCGATGCTGACGGGCACGGAACATCCCGACCGGCTGATCGCCGGCGTCTGTGCCGCCGGGCACAAAGGCATGTGGAGCGCCAAGTGGGGCGGTTATCCGGACGCCGAGTTTTTGTCCAAGCTGCACCCCAAGCTCGGCAAATTGCGCTCGCGGCTGCCGACCCGCATTCACTCGATTGACCGGGCGGTGGGCGGACTCAGCCCGGCGTGGTCGAGGAAAACCGGTCTGCCGGCGGGCATTCCGGTGGTGGTCGGCGCGTTCGATGCGCATCTGGGCGCGGTCGGCGCAGGCGTCTCGCCGGGCACGCTGGTGAAGATCATCGGCACCAGCACCTGCGACATCGCCGTCTGGCCCAGCCGCAAGCCCCTCGCCGACGTCCCTGGCGTGTGCGGCATCGTGGACGGCAGCGTGTTGCCGGGCTACTTCGGGCTCGAAGCCGGCCAGTCCGCGGTGGGCGACATCTTCAACTGGTGGGTCCATTACATCCAGCCGCGCGGCGAGCGGATGTCACACCGCGCGCTCGACGCGGAAGCGATGAAACTGCGGCCGGGCGAGAGCGGCCTGCTGGCGCTGGATTGGAACAACGGCAATCGCACCATCCTGGTGGATCAACGGCTGACGGGGCTCTTGGTGGGCCAGACGCTCTACACCACGCCGGCGGAAGTCTATCGCGCGCTGATCGAGGCCACCGCGTTTGGCGCGCTCACCATCATCAACCGTTACGAGGAATACGGCGTCAAAATCTCCGCGGTGGTCAACTGCGGCGGCATCGCGGAGAAGAGCCCGCTGGTGATGCAGATCTACGCGGATGTGACGGGCCGGCCGATGAAAATCAGCCGCTCGGCGCAGACTTGCGCGCTGGGCTCGGCCATCGCGGCGGCGGTCGTCGCGGGGGCGCACAAGGATTTCGCCGCCGCGCAGCAGAGGATGACCGGCCTCAAAGCGACGGTTTACAAGCCGAACCCGAAAGCCCACGCGGTTTACAAGCAACTTTACGCGCTCTACCAGCAGCTCCACGACGCCTTCGGCACGAAACAGTGGAACGGCAACCTGTATGGCGTGATGAAAAAACTGATTGAGATCCGGAGCCGGGTGCGCAACTAGAACTTAACACCATGAAACTACAACCTCTCAAACCGAAACATGTTTACCTCATGGCCAATGGCGACCTGCGCCTCTCGGCCAACCAGAAATGCTGGCCGGAACAGGCCAAGATGGAGGCTGTCCTCACCAGAGCCTTGAAGGCTGAAGGCTGGACGGTCGTGCGCGCTCATGCCTATGACACCAGAAAGAGGCACGGCTTCATTGATTCCCAAAAGGCAGGCATGGAAATGTTCCGCAGGCTCGACCCGACTGCCCCGCTCATCGTCGCCGAGTGCGTCTGGCAATACAGCCACCACTTGTTGCACGGCTTGTTCACGCATCGCGGCCCGATTCTCACCGTCGCCAACTGGAGCGGCACTTGGCCGGGGTTGGTCGGCATGTTGAACCTCAACGGCTCGATGACCAAGGCGGGCATCAAGTATTCGTCGCTGTGGAGCGAGGATTTCACAGATGCGAAATTCAAAGGTGGTCTGCGCCAATGGCTGAATGAAGGCGTCGTTACCCACGACCAAAGCCATGTCAAAGATTTGGCGCTGCTCAAACTACCTGAAGCGGATGAAAAACTGGGCCGCAGCGTCGGCAAAAAGCTCCGTCAGGAAAAGGCGATCATGGGCGTTTTCGACGAGGGCTGCATGGGCATGTTCAACGCCATCATTCCGGACGAACTGCTCCATCCGACCGGCGTGTTCAAGGAACGCCTGAGCCAGTCGTCGCTTTACGCGGCGATGCTGCAAGTCACCGATCAGGAGGCGCGTGCGGTGCTGGACTGGCTGCTCAGGAAAGGCATGGAATTCTGCTGGGGCCAGGATGAGGAATCCGAGTTGACGCAGCGGCAGACATTGGAGCAGTGCAGAATGTATATCGCTGCCGTGCGCATCGCGGATGAATTCGGCTGCGCCACCATCGGCATCCAATACCAGCAGGGTTTGAAAGACCTCGCGCCCGCCAGCGACCTCGTCGAAGGGTTGCTCAACAACGTGGATCGTCCGCCCGTCCGCAGCGCCGACGGCCGGCGGGTGCTCTTTGCGGGCGAGGCCGTGCCGCACTTCAACGAGGTGGACGAATGCGCCGGCCTTGACGGCTTGGCGACCTACAAACTGTGGCGCGAACTCGGCTTTGCTCCGGAGAATACGTTGCACGACCTCCGCTGGGGGCGGCACTTCAAGGGCAACGGCGTGGATGATTACGTCTGGGTGTTTCTGATTTCCGGCGCGGCGCCGCCCGCGCATTTCATCGGCGGCTACCGGGGTGCGACCAGCGAGCGTCAGCCCGCGATGTATTTCCGGCTGGGCGGCGGCACGGTCAAAGGGGTCAGCAAGCCCGGCTGGATCGTGTGGAGCCGCGTGTTTGTCATGGACGGCAGACTCCATTGCGACCTCGGCGTGGGCGAGGTTGTAGCGCTCCCGACGAAGGAAACCGAGCGCCGCTGGCGCGAGACGACGCCGCAATGGCCCATCATGCACACGGTCCTGCAGGACATCAGTCGCGACCAGATGATGGCCCGGCACAAGTCCAACCATATCCAGGTGGTTTATGCGCCCAACGAAAAGCAGGCGCATCGTGCCTGTCGCATCAAGGCGGCCATGCTGGCGGAACTGGGAATCGAGGTTCACCTTTGCGGCAAAGTGAACCTGTCCTAATCATCCTGTCATGTCGCCCGGTCCAGACATCCGCGCCGTTATCTTCGACATGGACGGCGTGTTGTGCGAGTCCGAGCCGTTTATCGCCGAGGCTGCGTGCCGGATGTTTGCAGAGACCCACGGCGTGCGCGTCACGCCGGAGGACTTCCGGCCTTACGTCGGCACGGGCGAGGACCGGTTTTTGGGCGGCGTGGCCGAAAAGTTCGGTGTCACACTGACATTGCCGCGCGACAAACAACGAACTTACGACATCTACCTCGAAACCATCCGTGGCCGGATGCAGCCCGTGCGCGGGGTGAAAGAATTCATCGCCGAATGCCGGCGACGCGGCATGAAACTGGCCGTGGCCACCAGTGCCGACCGCGTCAAGATGACCGGCAACCTGCGTGAAATCGGGCTGCCGCCGGAAACCTTCGACGCCTGTGTCACCGGCGATGATATCCAGCGGAAGAAGCCCGACCCGCAGATTTTCCAACTCGCGGCTTCGCGTCTCGCGGTGTCTCCGGCACACTGCCTGGTGGTCGAGGACGCCATCAGCGGTGTCCAGGCGGCACGGGCCGCCGGAGCAAAGTGCCTGGCCCTGACCACCAGCTTTGACGCGGCTGCTCTGCAAAACACCGGCGCGGATTGGACCGCGCGGAATTTTGCCGATGAACGCGTTCTGAACCTGTTTGCATGAGCACAAAACAATCGCCATCCGCCGACCACTTTGCCCAAATCGCCGCCCAGCGCGATGCGCGGCGCAACGACCTGCTGATTGAGCCGCAGCCGCCGAAGTTGCCGCGCCGCTTCGTGCCATCGGCCAAGTCCGACCCCAAGGCCACGTTTCGTCCGCTGCCTAAACTCGATACCGCCGAAAAGCTTCAGGCTGAACTTCTTTCTCAGCGCAAAGTTCACGCACCCTTCTTGCGCAATCTCGCTCCGTCCATCAATTACGTGCGGTTGGTGGAAAAGATCAGCTCAATGGACTGGCGGCTCGAACCTGCGACCGACTGGCAGCGCGTTCAGATTCCGCATTACGGTGGACCGATCGGCAAGGCCACGGCGCATTACCGGGCCACCTTCACCGTGACCGAGGCGATGCGACAGCTCGGCGCGTTGTTCGTCTGCTTTGAGGGCGTGGATTACCAGGCTCATGTGTTCATCAACGATGAATACGTCGGTTCGCATGAAGGGTTTTTCGCGCCGTTTGAATTTGAGTTCACGAAGTTGGCTCGACTCGGTAATAATACCCTTGCGGTGCGCGTGGAAAACGACGCCATCATGCAAAGCAATGTCGCCTGGAAACATGACGCCGAGGGTGACAAGCTTTACGCTGCCACCGGCCTTGGCTGGGACGATCCGCAGTTGGGCTGGCATCATTGCCCGCCCGGCATGGGCATCTGGGGCAAAGTGACCGTCGAGGCGCGACCGACTTTGCATTTGCGCGATATTTTTGTTCGCCCGGTGCTGGAGGAGAACCGCGCCGAGGCGTGGATTGAGCTTTTCAACAGCACCACCGAACCGCAACCGGCGAAATTCCAGCTCTCGCTTTACGGTCAAAACTTTCCGGCGACCTCGTTCGCGGGCCGGGAATTTGATTCCGGCCAAACCGCCGGGCCGGGTGTGAACTTTTACCGGTTCAATCTGCCGATTGCCAAGCCGCGCGTCTGGTCGCCCGAGACCCCTTGGCTTTACCAGTTGCAGGTGCGCCTGCCCAATGGCGAAACAAGAGCGCAGCAATTCGGGATGCGCAGCTTCCGCCAGGACACCGAACACGAGCCGCGTGGACGATTCTACCTAAACGGCAAAGAAATTCGCCTGCGCGGCGCGAACACGATGGGCTTCGAGCAACAGGATGTCCTACGCGGTGACCTCGACCAACTGCGGGATGACTTGTTGCTGGCGAAAATCTGTAATATGAATTTCCTGCGCCTCACGCAGCGCCCCGTGCAGCGCGAGGTTTACGAGATGTGCGACAAGCTGGGCCTCATGACCCAGACCGATCTGCCGCTCTTTGCGTATCTTCGCCGCAACCGGTTTTGCGAGGCGGTTCGTCAGGCCGAGGAGATGGAGCGCCTGATTCGCAGCCATCCTTGCAACATCCTCGTCAGCTACATCAACGAGCCGTTCCCTTACGCGTGGCGCAAGAATACCCAACGCCACTGCACGCGCGCCGAGCTGGAGAGCTTTTTTGTGGCGGCCGACCAGGCCGTGCGGCTGGCCAACCCGGATCGCGTCATCAAGCCGATTGACGGCGACTACGACGCGCCCGGCCCGGGGCTGCCGGACAACCATTGTTATCCCGGCTGGTATAACGGCCACGGCATTGACCTTGGCAAGTTGCACAAGGGCTATTGGCAGGAGGTCAAACCCGGCTGGCTGTATGGGTGCGGCGAATTCGGCGCGGAAGGACTCGATCCTGAGAATGTCATGCGCCGGTTTTATCCGAAGCACTGGCTGCCGCAATCGGCTGAAGAGGAAAGGACCTGGTCGCCTGACCGCATCGTCCAGGCTCAGACGGGGAGAATGCACTACTGCCACTTCGACACACAGCATTCGGTGGCCGATTGGATTGCCGCGAGCCAGGCGCATCAGGTGTGGGTGACGCGGCTGATGACCGAGGCGTTCCGGCGCGACAACCGGATGGTGAGCTTCGCCATTCACCTGTTCATTGATGCTTGGCCGGCGGGCTGGATGAAGACGATCATGGATTGCCTGCGCCAGCCCAAGCCCGCGTTCTTCGCCTATCGCGACGCGCTCACGCCGCTGATGGCGAACATTCGCGCCGACCGCACGCATTTCTTTTCCGGGGAGGAAATGGAGTTCGAGCTTTGGGTGTGTCATGACACCAGCGAAGCGCCGGAAAACCTTCAGCTTCGTTACCAGCTTGAGGTGGACGGCAAGGCGGTCTTTGCCCAACAGACAAAAGCGATCGTCAAGCCGGTGCAAAGCGTGTTTCAGGGATTCTTGAAACTCAAAGCGCCGTCGGTCAGCACCCGCACCACGGCCACGTTGCGATTGGCGTTAGCGCGGAAGAACGGAAAAGTCATTCACGACACGGCCATTGAAGTGGAATTGCATCCGGCGCTGGCAAAGCGAAAGCCGGTGGAGGCGGTGATCGTCGGCGACGCGGGTATTGCTCGTCAGCTCGGCTTGCGATCGGTGAAGCAAGCCGGACTGTTCGTGGTCACGGATATGAAGCGCTACACGGTGCGTCAAAAACAGATCGAAGCCGCAGTGGAGCAGGGGGCGCGAGTCGTGTTTCTGGGGTTGCCGGTGGGCGAACATCAAATCGCCGGGACGGGGGTGAAAGTCGAGCCATGCGGAATGAATCCCTTGCACTTTGTCTCCCGGGCCACGGGACATCCGCTGGTCAGCCAATTCGAGCCGGACGATTTTCGCTTCTGGCATGACTCGCAGAAGCATTGTCCCGCGCCACTGCTCGAAACTGTTTTTACCGCACCGGGTTGGACGCCGATTCTCGCCACCGGCAATGGCGGCTGGGGCGGCGAATGGGCGCCCGCGCTGGCGGCGGCGGAAATAACACCCGGTTCCAGCGGCTACCGCATTTGCCAGTTGCCCTTGGCGATGCGCGCCGCGAGCAATCCCGTGGCCAGGCTCTTTGCGGACTTGTTGATGCATGGCTGAGTTCCAGAGCCCGCAGGCCTTTCATGCCCATCTCCGAAATCCATCTTATCCATCACACGCACGCCGACTTCGGCTACACCGACCTGCCTTCGACGGCACTCGGATTCTTGAAGGATTATTTGAGGGACGCGCTGCGCATCGCGGCGCGCACGGCGGAACTTCCCGAGGAGGCCCGGCTGCATTACACCTGCGAAATCACCTGGCTGGTCGAGGAGTTTCTGCGGACGGCAACAGCCGCTGAACGCCGGCAGTGGGATGCGCTCGTGCGCTCTGGCCAGTTCGAGATCGGTGCGATGCCGTTTCACATCTCGCCGCTGCTGGGCACGGAAGAATGGAGCGAGTTGATGCGGCAGGCCGCGCCCTTGCGGGCGCGCTATTCCCTCCGCACCTGTTTTCAGAATGACGTGAACGGCTTGCCGTGGGGGCTGATTCCGTCCTTCAAGGAGCAGGGGGTCGAGTTCGTGATGATGGGCATCAACACCTACAGCGGCGCCGTGCCCCAGCCGGCTCCCGCCGCCTTCTGGTGGGAAGGGCCGGACGGCCACCGCGTGCTGGCCTGGCTCGGCTACCATTACTGTGCCGCCTACAACTTCTTCTACGAAGGCGAATGGCGGCGCGGGCCAGTGCCTTCGCATGCCGATGTCTGGTTCAATCCGCCGAGCGGACGGGAGATTTTCGATGACTCGCCGGCGGCGCTCAAATCGGCCCACGCGCACTTGCAGGCCAAACTGGCCGCGGATCTGAGCCACTACCCGCATCGCACGCTGGCGGTGCAGTTTACCAACATGTGGCGCGTGGATAACGACCCGCCCTGTGAACAGCTCTGCCACTTCGTGAAGGCCTGGAACGAAGCCGGGCTGCAGCCGCGATTGCGACTCTCCACCCCGGCAACATTTCTGTCGCAACTTCGCGATGAGGCCGGCTCGCAACTGCCGGTTGTGCGCGGCGACTGGGCGGATTGGTGGGCGGATGGCGTCGCCTCAATGCCCACGGAAACCGCCTTGGCGCAGCGGGCGAAGGCGCAACTGGCGGATATTCCCTCTGCCAAGGCGATCTTGAAGTCCTCTGCCGCGGTTGAAGCGCAACTTGCCTCGGCCTGGCGCCACGCGGCGCTCTACACCGAGCATACCTTCGCCTCGTGGGACAGCCTGGCCAATCCGTATCAGCCCCTCACCCTCGGGTGCCTGGCGCAGAAAGCCGGCTGTGCATACCGCGCCGATGAGGAAGCGCGTCTGGCCCGCGCCGCCGTCATTCGCGCGTCGCCCGATTACCGCCCATTTTCGCAGACCCGGCGATTCACCGTGTTGAACCCCGGTGCGCAGTCGCGCAGCGGTTGGGTGGATATCTCCGCGCCGGCTTTGCGTTCACCGGCCAGCGCCGTGCGTGATGTGGCCACCGGCGAAATCATTCCGCTGGAAACCGTGCTCGCGCCCAACTGGTCCGCCCCCGATCCGGCCGCGCCGCGTCCGTTTGAAATTCCCGATGACATCTTCTCCTTTCAGCCGATGACGCTGCGGTTCTACTGCGCAAATCTGGCGGCGGGCGAAAGTCGCCGGTTTGAACTTCTGCAAGCCGATTTGCCGCCCGCAGCCAGCGCAGCCGATGCCGGGGGGCATGGCGACTTGTCCTGGCGTTGGAATTCAAAGCGCGGGCTGTTCGACTCGCTGCGCCACGAACCGACGGGCAGCGAAGTGATTGATGCGGCCGCGCCTTTTGGTTTGGGCCAGCCCGTCTTTGAACTGCCGCAGGGTTTCGGTGCGCGCGAGAAACTGCTCCAGCGCAAGCCCTGCGAGGTCCGGCGCGAAACGCCCGCGTTGGTGGAGGCGGCCGCGCAACCCAGTCACCACGGCGCGTGTTATCGGGTGGTCTGGCGGCATGAGAATTGTCACCGCATCGAGCAGCGCTGGGACTTGCCTCCGGGCACGTCGCGCCTGGAGCTGACCAGCACCTTCTGGCTCAGAGAGGTGCTGGCCCCGCAGGCGATCTACCTGGCCTTTCCGTTCGAGCTTCCGGGGGCGGAGGCCGTTTACCACTCGCTTGGCTGCCGCACCCGTGTCGGAGAGGATCAGATGCCGAACACCTGCGGCGAATACCAATGTGTCAATGACGGCGTGGAGTTTGTCGGTTCCGACTGTTCTGTGGCGCTGGCGACACGGGACACGCCGCTGGGTTGCTTCGAGTCCCTGGCCGCGCGGACGGGGCGGGTGGCCTTCACGCCCCGCAACGCGCATTTCTATTCCGTGGTCAGCAAGAACTACTGGGTTACCAATTTCTCGCACACCAAGGCGGCCAAACTCGTGGTCCGGCATCTTGTGCAAGCCGCCCCAGGAAGCTGCTCCAACCTCGCCCGGCTGAACTCCGGCTTGTGGGCCTACCCCTCGGCGTAGGTGGGGCTGCGCCGTAGCACACGCACGCCTGTCTGCCCATGAGCAGGGCGCGGACGCGGTGCGCGCGCATCGAAGAAAGGACTTTGGCTATCGGGTTCGGGATCAAGCGAGCCTCCGAGCGCGAGATAGGTTTGCCATAGCTTCGCGGTCTCCAGCCAGCGTTGCGCGGGCGTGAGCCGGTACCAGGCGGCCCACTCGCCCCCCACCAACTCTTCCGGTTGAATCATGCAAGACAGATACCCGTCCGGGACGTGGGTGTAAACTTCTGTTGCCCTGCCTCATCGGTCGTCGGGTCGCGATCATCGCGATCCAGGCGGCCCTATTGCTGCCGGCCCGAGGCGCCGCCCAGCGCAAGGCGGAGGAAAAAATCGCCGATGGGGTTGACCTCGTAACCCTATTCTTGCTCTGGCGCGAATTGAAAACTGTGTCTCGCGGGCCGGCGTGGCGTCCATAATAAGGGTGGAGATGGTCGTTGAGGACATTATGCTGGGAGACATGGAAGACATGGTGCTGGCGCGGACCTATGCAACGCAGCAATCCGAGGCGGCCTTTGCCACCCTGGTGGCACGGCATGCCGGGTTGGTGTATTCGGCGGCGTTGCGGCAGTTGGGCGATGCGCATCTGGCCCAGGATGTGACCCAGGCCGTGTTCATCCTCCTGGCCCGCAAAGCTGGCGTGCTGAGCCCGCGGACGATCCTGTCCGGCTGGTTGTATCGCACTACACGGTTTGTTTGCGCGGATGTCCGCAAACGTGAGCGGCGTCGTCAACGCCGAGAACAGGAGGCTTGCATGGAGGTTGATCTGGAAACCGGCGGGCCGGACCCGGCGTGGGTGCAACTGGCTCCGCTGCTGGATGAGGTCATGGCCCGGCTGCGTGCAGGCGACCGGGACGTGCTGGTGCTGCGGTTCTTTGAGAACAAGAGTCTGAAGGAACTCGCGGATGTGCTGGGACTGGAAGAACGCGCCGCCCAGAAGCGGGTGCAGCGCGCGTTGGATCGGCTGCGCGGGCTCGTGGTGCGTCGGGGGATCCCCTTGAGCGCGGCGGTGATTGCCTCGGTTGTAACCGCACATGCTGTCCAGGCGGCTCCCACGGCGGTTGTCGAACTGGCGCAAACGGCGGGCACGGGTCAAGTCGCGGCACCATCGGCCAACGCCATCTTGCAAAGCGCACTCAAGGCGATGGCGTGGCTGAAAGTGAAAGTCGCCCTCTCTGCCGGTGCGGCCCTGGGGCTGGCCGCAGTCATGACGGCTGTTGCGCTGGCCCAGTTCTCCGCCACGCCGGAGACGCCCACGGCTCATCAAGCGGTTGCTTCGACGCCGGCCACGCCGGGGCCGGGTGCGCTCATCGTGGTTGGACTCATGGCCAACGACGCGCCCGACGCTCTGGAGTCGCTTGCCGACAGCATCCAGCGAAGTCTCGTGGCCCGCGGTTTCGAGGCAGAGCGGGTAGGGATTCTTTCCGGCGAGGTCACCCGCGAACAGATTCTCCGGGAATTGCATCACCGGGCCGGCTGGGTGCGCGAGGAATTCTGGCTCGTCTTGCTCGGGCAAACCGGCAAGGCGCAAGGCGGCGAGCCCGCGTTCCAAGTCAGCGGCCCCCGCCTCACCGCTTCCGACCTGAAAGACGCCTTGGACGCCATCCCCGGCCGGCAATTTGTCTTCATCGGCACGGGCAACTCCGGCGCATTCCTGCCGCTTTTGCGCAGCCCGCAGCGCACCGTGTTGTCCGCCACCATGGCCGAGGGGGAACCGGACCTGCCGCGATTCCTCTCCCGGTGGGCGATGCATTTCGCGGCGTCGCCCCGGGCGGACTTTGCCGAAATCGCCGCCCGAGCTTCGGCCAGCGTGAGCGAGTATTGCAAACAGGCCAACATCGCCCAATCCGAGCACGCACAGTTGGTGGACCCTGCGAGTGCAAAGATTCTCGATGCCCCGTTCGGCCACACCACGCATAGCACAAATACACCATGAAAAAAACCATTGCATTGATTGTCGCGGCCATCAGCTTGGCGCTGTCCGGTTGTTGCACTGCTCGCCACTCTACTATTTGGGAATACCAGACCGTTACAAACATCAGTGATGTCAATCGGTTGGCGGCTGAAGGATGGACGTTGGCGGGCTTTTCGTCTCAGGGAAATGGCGCGGTTTTGGATCGTTTGGTTTACGTCATGAAGCATCCGAAAAGGTAGCTTCAGGTTTTTGGCCTAACCACCGGTTACCCAATGATGGCCGCACATATCCAGCCGCTTCCATAACAATCATGAACTCTCCCAACACTGACCTTGCCACCGATGCCGATGTGCAATTGCTGCTTCAGGTTCCCATTCGTTATCGCCAACTGGCGGACGCACTCGACGAGCGGATTGTCGGCCAGGACGAAGTTATCCGCGACCTCTTCGTCGCCCTGGCCGTGCAGGGCCATGTGCTGATGATCGGGGTGCCCGGTCTGGCCAAGACGCTGCTCATCCGCAGCCTGGCCGAGTTGCTCGACCTGCCGTTCCAACGCATCCAGTTCACGCCCGACCTGATGCCGAGTGACATTACGGGAACGGAGATTCTCGAAGAGAGCGAGGATGGCCGGCGGCAGTTCCGTTTTGTGCGCGGTCCGGTGTTCGCCAGCCTGATTCTGGCCGACGAAATCAACCGCACGCCGCCCAAGACCCAGGCCGCGCTGCTGGAAGCCATGCAGGAGCGGCGCGTGACGGTGGCGGGCCGCACCTATGAACTGCCGACGCCCTTCTTCGTCATGGCCACCCAAAACCCCATCGAGCAGGAGGGGACCTATCCGCTGCCCGAGGCGCAACTGGATCGCTTCATGTTCAATCTGCATGTCCACTACCCGTCCCACGACGACGAAGTCCGGATTCTCATGACCACAACCGGCGATGCACCGGCGCCGCTCCAGAAGATGTGGGCTGGCGAAGAACTGTTGTCCCTGCAGCGGGCGGTGCGTCAGGTCCCCGTGCCTGAGACTGTCGCGCATTACGCGGTGGCCCTGGTGCAGGCGACGCGACCCGAGCGCGACACTGCGCCCGACTTTGTCAAGCGCTTCGTCCAATGGGGCGCGGGCCCGCGCGCCTCCCAATATCTCGCACTGGCTGGCAAGGTGTTTGCCGTGCTGGACGGGCGTTTCAACGTTTCGCGCGAGGACATCCAGCGCGCGGCCAAGCTGGTGCTGCGCCACCGGATCATCACCAATTATCGCGCCGAGGCGGAGCGTCAGACCGTGGACGCCCTCATTGACCGGTTGCTGGAGACCGTGCGGTAACCATGGTGGAACACCCATGCAACCGCCATTGACCGTGCCGCACCCGCCGCCGGAAGCTCCGCCCCTGCCGCGGCGGCGTGCGCCCCTGCCCGAGCGCCGGGCCGGAGGGCCGTCGGCCGCGCTGGACGGCCACCGCGCCCGGGCGTTGCCGCCGCTCGATCTGAAGCTGCTCGCCGACCTGCCGTCGCTCAGCCTGCGCTCGCGTTGTCTGGTGGATGGTTTCCTGGGCGGACGTCATCACAGCCCGCAGAAGGGTTCGTCCGTCGAGTTCGCTGACTACCGCGATTACCAGTTGGGCGACGATTTGCGCCGCGTGGATTGGCGCCTGTTCGGGCGCAGTGACCGCCTGCATGTCCGGCAATACGAGGACGAGGCGCAACTGCGCGTGTATGGCGTGCTCGATGTCAGCGCCTCGATGGACTTTCGATCGCGTCCCAGCGCCATGAACAAGATCGAGTTTGCCCGGTTGGCTGTGGCGGGCATCGCCTCACTGGCGCAGCGGCAGGGCGACGCCTTCGGGCTGGGCGTGGTGGGCGCGGAACTCGTGGATTTCCTCCGCGCGCGATCCTCCGCGGCGCACTGGCAGACCTTCATCGGGCACTTGGAGCAGGTGAAACCGCAGCGGCAGACGGCGTTGGGCCGGACTCTCGAGGCTTTTGCCCAACTCATCCCGCCCCGTTCGCTTGTGGTGGTTGCCAGCGACTTTTACGAGGACCTTTCAGCGCTGGAATCCGCTTTGAAGCGCCTGCATTACGGCGGCCACGACCTCATCGGCCTGCAGGTGCTGGATCCGGTCGAAGTCGAGTTCGATCAGGCGCAGGGTGGGGAGTGGGTGGATGCCGAGACGGGCGCGCGTCTGGGGCTCGAATCCGCCGCCGTGCGGGCGGGTTATCTGGATCGGTTCCGTCGCTTTTGCGTCGAGTTGGAAGAGCGGTTCCGCGCGGTGGGTGGCGATTTCATCCCGCTTCGCACCGATGCGCCGCCGGTGGCTGCCCTCGCCGGTTACTTGGCGAAACGAGAGCACCGGATATGAACTGGCTCTTCCCGGGCTTTCTTGCCGGCGCCACCCTCATCGGATTGCCGGTGCTGCTGCATCTGCTACGCCGCAAGCCGCGCCAGGTGGTGCGCTTTCCCACGCTGCGGTTCCTGGGCGCATCCGCCCTGCGCGACACCCGACGAAACCGGTGGTGGCGCTGGCTCACGTTGGCGTTGCGTTGTCTCACCATCGTGCTGTTGTGCGCGGCTTTTGCCCGCCCCTTTTGGGGCCAATGGCCGGGGGCCGACGGTCATGCGCTGGTCATTGCGCTCGACAATTCCATGAGCCAGCAGGCGCGCGGACGCTGGGACGACACGCAACGCTGGGCGCTGGGTCAATTGGCGGCCCTGGAGCCGGGAGACCAGGCTGCGCTGCTGGTCATGCATCCAGAGCCGCACTGGGCCGTTCCGCTGACCACCGACCTTCAGCGCGTGCGGTTGGCGCTTGAGGCGGCGGTGCCGGGCCATCACAAGACGCGGTATGCGCAGCCATTGCGAATGGCTGCCCAGGCGCTGGCCGGAACCCCCGCCGCGGCGAGAACTCTGGTTTGGGCTGCCGACGAACAGCGCGCGGGCTGGCGCGGGACGGACTGGACACAGAAGCTGCCGCCTGGCGTGAAGTTCCAGTCCAAGGGCATCGCCCCCGCTCCTCAACGTCAGGCCGCGATCATTGCCGTGCGGAAGTCCTCTCAATCCGTGGACGCCCTCGAGGTGACGATCCGGCAATTTGAACCGGCCGCGGATCTGCGCCGACTCACTGTCCATGCGGGCGAAAGGGAACTCGCTACTCACATGGTCCCTCTGCGGGCCGGCGACACACCACTCACGGTTCCCTGCACCTGGCCTGTCGGCACCGCTGGGCTGCGTGTCGCGCTCGAGGCCGATGATCTGTCGGCGGATGACTGCGCCTGGGTGGCCAGCCCGGCGGACATCATCCATCGTGTCCTGTTGGATGCCGTTCCGGGCACGGACTTTGTCGGACATGCGCTGCGCTCGACGCACAAGCTGGACGGCGGTGGATTCGAGCCTGTCCCATTCTCCGACCACGCGTGGCCTCTGGATTACCCCGCGGTTTTGCGCCACGACACCTCGTTTCGGAACGGCCGGCTGGAGCAGTTGGAGCAGTTTCAGGTTGGGGGCGGGGCGGTGTGGGTGTTTGTGGGCGGGGGCAGTGCGCAGCAGGAATGGCTCATGCGGCAGGGCGTTCGCGTCAGTGCGCGGGCGGTGGAGGCTGAACCGGTGCATTTGCGGGATTGGGATGTCGAACACCCTGTGCTCGACGCCTTTGCCGGGCAGAGCCTGTTGCCACTGCTCGAAGTCGAGTTTTACCGGGGATTCAACCTGACGGGCGAAGCCCTTGCCCCCATTGCTCAGTGGCCGGATGGGAGAACGGCCATCGCGGAACTCGACAGCGGCGGGCGGCGGCTGTTGATCGCGGGATTTGCCCCGGACCGGGAGACGACCGACTGGGTTGCCCAGCCTTCGTTTGTGCCTTTCGTGCATGGTGCGATACGCTGGCTGGCTGCGCTGCGGGATACGCGCGAGGACTGGCGCGTGGATGACACGATTCCACTCCCGGAAGAAACGGGTGTCTGGCGCGCCCTCGATGGGCCGGGCCTCCGCGAGGCAGTAGCCGTGAACGGCAGCGTTCGCCCCCGTCTGCCGGGCTTGTATGAATTCACCGGGCCGCGCATGAAAAAGGTTTTCGCCGTCAACCCACCCGTCGAGGAATCCGACCTCTCACCCTGGCCAGAGCCGGAGCGACTCGCGTCGTTGGAATCGCCGGCCACGGACGAGGCGACGTCCCGAGTCTCCACGGTGCCGGCGGGCCTGATCGTGACCGAGAATCGGCAGCAACTTTGGTGGTGGTTGCTGGCGGCCTGCGGTTGCGCGTTGCTGGCCGAGCTGCTGATGGCCAACCGCACCACGTTGTGAACCGACCTGAACGCATGAACCCGAATCCATCCCATTCCGAAGGCGTTGTTCGCGCCCGACACCAGGCCGCGCGAGCCATCCCATCCCTGGGGGTGGCCGTCATTGGTTTGGCGGTGATCCTGGGGCTGCTGTGGTGGGTGCACCCGACGTTTGCGCCCGTGGAATCTTGGACACCCCTTGGCGCGGCGTGGGCGGGCGGGATCATTCTCACGTTGGCGGGTGCGCTTGCCTGCGGATGGGCGCGCCGCCGAACCTTGCTGCGCAGCGCCGCCGAACTGGATGCCGTGTTGCTGTCGCACAACCGCTTGGAGACTGTCACCGCGTTGCGCGGCGTGCAGAGTCCGCTGGCGCGGGCGCAGCGCGAGGAAACCGAGCGGTTCCTGCAAGCGTCGCGTCTGGCGCCGCGACGGCGTGCTTTGACGGTGCTTGTGGTGTTGGTGTTCGGGATGGCCCTGGCGCATCTGGCCCTTCTGGCCTGCTGGATTCGGCCAGCGCCCCCGGACCTGGCAGCCACCCATGATGCTTCGTCGGCTGGCGCGGACGGGAAGCCCGCGCTGCCAACCGCCAGCCTCGAGTGGCAGTCGCCCGAATGCGAAACCACCGCCACCGCCATCGAAGAGGTTCCCTTGGAAGCCGAGGCGCGGTCCACCACCGGTTTGCGCGGGGTGGTCCTCGAGGTCGAGGTCAATGGCGAGCATCGCCTCTCGCAACCCTTGGCCAACCCATCCATTCCGCCGGGCCGGCAAACTCTTCAGGCCTCGATCTATCTCGACCAGTTGCGGGTGAATGCCTACGACGTCGTTTCTTATCACTTGCGCGCGCAAAGGACTTGGTCCCCGCCACTGCCGCCAACGGTTTCGCCGGTGCAGTTCGTCCAGGTCAAGCCGATGCGGCAGGACACCCTCGTGTGCGCGGGCGGCGACCGGCCAAGCCAATGTTTCAACTACGTGTCCGCGCTCAAGGTGGCGCAGTTGCGGCTGCTCAAGCAGAACTTCATTCTTGCCCACGCTGAAATCGGACGGACCAGCGACGAGTGGCGGCGGGAGAACAATCGCGTGGCCGGCGACCAATGCCAACTGGCGAAGCGGGCGGAAGAAGTGATCCAACTGATGGTCAGCAACCATTATCCGGCGCAGATTCTGGGCCTGGTGCGACAGGCCCGACCGCTGATGATCGAGGCGGGTGATCGCATGGTGAGCGAGGAGAACCAGCCGGCGCTGGAACCGCAGGGCAAGGCGCTCGGCCTGCTCACCGCGGTGGAGAAATACCTGGAAAACATACTCAGGCTCGCGGGGCAGAGTGTGCGGCCCGGCGCCGACGATCCGTTCCGGAAAGCCAGGAACCTGGACCTGAAGACGCATCCACTGACCCGCGCGGGAAAACTGGACGCGCTGGCTGCCGAACAATCGCGCCTGGCGGGCGAGTTGGCGGCGGGCGGCACCAACACCACGCTGCGGCTCGCCGCCGAGGAGGCGAAGCCCGGTGCGGACGATATCGCCGGCTCACTCGGGGAACGGCAGGGGAAGATCGAACGGAGCATCGAGGAGTTGCTCGACGAGCCCGGCTGGGATCCGGACGCGCTGAAGCATTTGCAATCAAGCGACGAATTGGCGGGGGAGGCGCGTGAGGAAATTGCCCGTCACGATCTCGTGGCCGCCCGCGAACCCGCCGCCGAGGCCGCTCGCGAACTGCGCCAGACCGCCTCGGCGTTGCGCGCGGGCGGAAACGAATCCGCAAAGAACCACCTGGCGGATGCGCTGCTCCGGTTGTCCGCGGCGGCGGAGGCTGTGCGCAAGGCTCCGCAGGCGAAGTCGGGCGGGGAGGCTTCCGCCGAGTTGACGAAATCAGAGGAGGCTGTGCGCGAGACGGCCCGGCGGTTGGAGGAGGAATCCCAGCGCCAGCAGGCCAACGGCACGACCAATCTTGCGGAACGGCTCGGGGCTTTGGCCGCCGAGCTCCGCAGCGAAACGATCACGCACTTGCAGGCGCAGGCGCAGGAATCGCCGCGCGATGCCGGGCGGTCCGAGGCGCTGGCGCAGCGTCTGGATGAACTGGCTGAGCGCGCGGCGCAGTTGCGCAATCCAAGTCCCCCCACGCGGCAGGAACTGGCCCGCCTCCTCGAGCGGATGCAGCGGACCCAAGCCAATCTTAGAAACCTAGCCTCCCAATGCAGCGGTCCCCGCGCGGCACCATCAGCTCGGGCGGGCGGCCAGGGGCAGGGCGCCGCGTCGGCTGGGCGCGCGATTGGAAACCAGCCGCCCTTGTCATCGCAGCCGGAGGGCAGGGCAGGGCCAGCTCCGTCGGGTGCTTCGTCTCAAGGTGCGGTGACGGTTGGGCAGATCGAGGAGGCAGGACGCGACGAGCAATGGCAACAACATCGGGACAACCTGGTGGGGGAACTGAACGAACAGGCGCTGGATGCGATGGCGATCCAGCCGGAAGCGGCCGAGTTGCGGCAGGTGCGTGAGCTCCTGCGGCGCGGGGCGGGTGGTTTGGCAGGGGACGACCAGGTGGTTGCGTTTGTCGCCGAGTTGGATCCGCCCCTGAGCGGCCTGATCCTCCTCCTGCGCCAGGAGTTGGCGCTCTTCCGGCGACCCTACACCCTCACGGACCCGCAGGTGGCACAGGCCCCGCCGGCCTATCAGGCGGCCGTGGCGGATTATTTTGAGCAATTGTCCCGCGACTACGCGGCAAACCCGCCGGACGCTGGGACGAACGAGTAATGACCTCGACCATGGAATGGCAGTTGGGTGGTTGGCTGCGCACCTGGCCGTCAGCATTGGCTTGGGGCACTCTGGCCCTGATCGGCCTCGCCGGCCTGTGGATGGTGTTCTGGTCTTATCGGCGGGCGTTGGGAAGTGCGCCGCGCGGTGTCCGGCTGGGGTTGACCGCCACGCGGGCAATTCTGGTGCTGCTGCTCCTGGTCGGTCTGGCGAATCCGACGCGGGTGGTCCGCCGCCAGCCGGAGAAGCCATCCCGAACGCTGGCTGTGCTGGTGGATCGCTCGATCAGTATGAGCCGGCCGGATCGTCGGGGGATGACGCGGTTGGCGGATGCAACGCGCACGTGGAGGGCGCACGAGACGGAGGCGGCGGAGGCCTTCACCGCGGTCACTTATCATCGCTTTGCCCTCGGCAGGGAGCGGTCCTCGAGCTTCCAGGAGGCCGTCACATCCCACCAGTCTGGCGCCCGGACGCATCTCTTTGCGGCGCTACGCCAGGCCGTGAACGAGAATCCCGCCGCCATCGTCTGTCTCACCGACGGGTTGGACAACTCCCCGGATCCGGTTGCCGACATTATCACCGCCGCGACGGAGCGGGGTGTGCCGCTTTATTTTGTGGTGGGCAAGAACCGCCTCCGTCCAGCGGACGAGGGCCTGACGATTCGCGAGGTGCGGATTCCCGCGCAGGTGTTGCGGCAATCGGAGTTTGCCGTCAGCGTGCTTGCCGAGGTGGTTGCGCCAGGGCGGGGGGCGGTGCCGGTGGAACTGTGGCGCGGCACCACGAAGCTCGCCGCCACCAACCCTCCGGTGCAGGAGGGAAGGAACAGTCTGTTTTGGACGGTGGAAGTGCCGGCGGGTGAACCGGCGCTTCTGCCGCTCGAATTCCGGTTTGGCACGGGCCCCCGACAGCAGGTGGCCGGTCGGACGACCCGGGTGGTTGAGAGCGCGTCGGTCGAGTTGCTCTACTACCAGGGCGCATTGCAGTGGGGCTACCGATTTCTGCGCGGGGCCTTGGAGAGCGATCCGGGCTTTCGAGTGACGGCGATTTTGAATCCCGCGCTGGGCGTACACTTGAGCGTCGGCGGGGCGGAGGCGTCCGGAATGGCGGACCTGCCTGCCGATGCCCGTGAGTTGAAGCGCTTCCAGATGGTCGTGCTGGCCCATGCCTTTGCGGACCTCCTCACGCGCGGGCAGCAGCAGGCGCTGCTCGATTATGTGCGGGACGGCGGCGGGGTGTTGTTTGTGTCGCCGGACACGGACGCCACGCGCCGGTTCTCGGGCACGGTGCTCGAGCAGTTGTTGCCGGTGGTGTTCGAGTCGTCCGGTTCGTCCGCCGGGGAGCAACTGCAAAGCCGGTTCCACGAGCAGATGCGCGTCGTGGGTGGCGCCTCGGTGGAGGTTGACCCGGCGTTTCCCGGCGGAGTGATCGAGCGCCAGACGCTGCCCGCGTTGCAGCCCATCCGGCCCGTGCCTGGCGCAGCCAGTGCCCGCCTTTTCCCGGCCTCGATGGAACTGCCGCACTTCGGCACGTATGCCCGGGTGCAGGCCGTCAAACCGGGGGCGGAAGTGCTGGCGGTGCATCCGACCGATGGCATGCCCGGAACCGATTCACCGCGGGTGCTGATCGCGCGGCAGCGGTTCGGCAACGGGTTTGCCGCCGTGATGAACACCGATTTGCTCTGGCGCTGGAAACTGTCGCTCCCCAGCAGCAGTCGCGCGGTGGAAACCTTCTGGCAACAGTGGCTCCTGTCCCTGAGCCCCCCGGCCCGGGGACCGATGGTGGAGCTGACAACCCGGACGGAATTTCCCCAGGTCCAGCGCCCTGTGACGCTGCGGGTGACTGGCGTTACCGGTGCCGTCCCCGCGCTGGAGATACAGTCGCCGCAGGGCAGTCTGCAGCGCCTGAGCGTCAGCGCGGTGGACATCGAGGGGCAGGGCGCCTGGGAGGCGAGCTTTACGCCGGACGAGCCCGGGTGCTGGCGGGTGAAGGCGGGTGAACCTGAAGCAGGTGAGGTCCAGATTTCGATTTCGGTTGCAAGCCAGGCGCGGACTGCCGAGTTGCTGGATCTGCCGCCGGACATGGACGGATTGCGTCATCTGGCCGAGGCAACGGGTGGGGCGCTGATCGGCGTGGGCCGCTCGGTTTTCGAGCAGTTTTCGGTGGAACAGCCCGCCGAGACGGTGAGTGCGCAGCCGTCGTGGAATCAGGGCTGGCTGCTGGTGCTGTGGCTGGGTGGGTATGCGGCGGAGTTGGTGGGGCGCAGGCTGTTCCGATTGCTGTGAATTGACCGGGAGGAAACGATGACACGAAGCAACCTGGATCGTATTTCGCGGGCGACCTTTATCCGCCGCGCCTTGGGGAGTGTGGTGCTGCTGACCATCCTGCGCGCCGGGGCCAGTCCGTGGGACGGCCTGAGGGGGGACCGCGTCGGTTGGGCGCGCTTGAGGACGCCGAGCGAGCACTGGATGCGTCACGCGTCCAGTGATCCGGTGCTCATGCAGTTCCTGCGCGACCACACCAGTCTCAACATTGATCCCACCTGGTATGTGGCGGACGTCGAGAATCTGGAGGAGATGACTGGCTACCCGTTGCTCTTCTCGCAAGGGGTTCACATGGTTTACAGCGTCCGCGGTCGAGCGAACATCGCTGAATACGTCCGGCGCGGCGGGTTTCTGCTGATCGACGCCTGCTGCAATCCCCTGATCAACCAGATGAACCATGACGAGTTCCTGCGGCGGCAGCGGAGTTTTCTCGCCAGCGTCCTGCCCGAGGCGCGGGTGATGGTTTTGCCTCCGGATCACCCGGTTTACCGGTGCTTCTTTACGATTCCCGGGGGGCGGCCCCCCCACACCTTCATGAACAATGTCTATGACCCGCGCAAGGCCAGCTATGGCCTTTACGGCATCCAGATCGGCGGGCGGATGGCCGGGATGATCAGCTTGAGCGGGCTGCAATGCGGCTGGGACAAGATGATCGCGCCGCCCGGGCACGACGTGGTTTGCATGCGGATGCTGGTGAACATCTACCTTGCCGCCATGCTGCAAGGCGGAGAGGGAGACGGATTGTCCGAAGCGAATTCCCGAGCCCTGCCGGCCCAGCCAGCCCCCGGCACGGCCGCCGGAGGGTTGCCTTCGCCGTCCGCGCCCTAGTGCCAAAGTAAACCGGTTAACCAAAATAGCGGGTGCGAGCGGATGTCCCGCACGTTCATACTCTTCTTTTACTGCATCCGCAGCGTACCCCGCCGGCGGGCATGAGCCGCCTCTCGAAGGCCGGCCGCCGCCCGCCATTCGTTGCCGGGGCCGCTGGTGGCGCGACGCAGTGATTCCGATCAAGCAACAATCATGACCGGCCGAGAACGCATGCTGAAGACCCTCCGGTTCGAGCAACCGGACCGTCCGCCGCATTTCGAGACGATGTTCGAGCTCGAATACGAGGCGTTCGGCTTGCGCTTTCCCGACCGCCACTCGTGGGCGGGCATGTCGGCGGGCCAGAAGGACCGCGCCATCGGCCAGTGCATGGAAATCTACCAGCGGATCGTCGAACGCTATCAATGGGACGCGCTGGCGGTGTATTGGCCCTGGAGCGATCCGGACGGCGTCCGCGCGGCCAGGAAAACGTTCGGCGACAGCATTCTCATCGGCAGCATCGTCGGCGACAGCATCTGGTCCATTGAGAACATCAAGGACTGGACGGAGTTTGCCATCGAGCTGAAGGAAGAACCGGAAAACATCCACGCCTCCACCCGCGAGAAAACCCGCCACGCCATCGCCAAGTTCGATCGGTTGGCCGAGGCGGGTGCGGACTTCGTGCATCTGGTCAACGACGTCGCCTACAACACCGGCCCGTTTGTCTCCCCGGCGGATTTCCGGGAATTCATGCTGCCGTATCTGGCCGAGCAAGTGGCGCACATCCGCCAGCGCGGCATGATCCCGTTCGTTCATACCGACGGCAACATCATGCCCATCCTGGATGACTATCTCTCGCTGGGCGCGGCGTGTTTCCAATCCGTGGATCCCATGGCCGGCATGGACATCGCCGAGGTCAAGCGCCGGTGTTACGGTCGCATGGCGTTGATGGGTAATGTCCAGTGCAGCCTGCTTCAGGAAGGGCCGGACGAGGCAATCCGGCAATCCGCGCTTTACTGTCTGGAGAACGCCAGTCCGGGCGGCGGCTACATTTTTGGCACCTCGAACACCATTTTCCCCGGCATGCCCTTGCGTAATTACGAATACATGCTGGAGGTGTTTCGGGAGTTTTGCGCCCGCCACGCGCCGAGCGCGCTTGGGTCTCTGAACGCGAGGTCGAAACCTGAGCCTCTCCAGGGATAAGCGTCTCGACCAAAAACTGGCCGCCATTCTGCCGATCATGAAACGATCCGAAATCAACGGCATCATGAAGAAAGCGCTGCGCTTTCTCGAACAACAGAAATTCCTCCTGCCGCCGTTTGCCCATTGGTCGCCCGCGGAGTGGAAGGCCAAGGGCCCGGAGTGCCGCGAGATTGTCGAGGCCCAGCTCGGTTGGGACATCACCGACTTCGGCAGCGGCGACTTCGACCGGATTGGGCTGTTCCTGTTCACCCTCCGCAACGGGACGATGGCCGAGCTGCAAAAAGCCCAGGGCAAGGTCTATGCCGAGAAAATCCTCATCGTCGAACCCGGCCAGGTGACGCCCACGCATTTCCATTTCCAAAAGATGGAGGACATCATCAACCGCGGCGGCGGCGACCTGGTCATCCAGCTTTGGAATTCAACCCCGGACAACGGACTGGCCGACACTCCGGTCATGGTGAAGATGGATGGAATGGAAACGCGCGTCGCGGCCGGCGGCACGATCACGCTCAAGCCCGGCGATTCGGTCTGCCTGCCGCAGCGGCTCTATCACAAGTTCTGGGGCGCGGAGGGCAAAGGCACGGTGCTGGTTGGCGAAGTCAGCCGCGTCAACGACGACCGGGTGGACAACCACTTCCATGAGCCGGTCGGACGGTTTCCGCAGATCGAGGAAGACGAGCCGCCTTTGCATTTGCTGGCCAGCGATTACGCCTCCCATTGCCGTAGCCTGAACCCTCACCCTAAGAAAACAAACCCATGAAAGCTGCTTACGTAAAAGCCCCCTTCCACTTCGAAGTCCGGGACGTGTCGTTGCGGGACATCAAGCCTGACGAGGTGCTCGTCAAGGTCATGGCCTGCGGGGTCTGCGGACACGACATGATTCTGGCCGGCGGCGCCGCCGACAAAATCCAGCCCTTCGGGCACGAGATCGCCGGCGTCATCGAGCGCGTGGGCGCCCTCGTGCGCCATGTCGCGCCGGGCGACAAGGTCGTGCTCGAGAGCGGCACCTTCGACCGGTTCTCGGCCCACTCGCGCAACGGGCGCGTGGACTTGGACAACAAGGGCCCGAACTTCTGGCTCAAGGACAACGACACCATGGGATTCGCCGAGCGCATCATCGTGCCCATGGAAACCTGCGTGAAGTTCGACGGCATTTCCTTTGCCGCCGCCAGCCTGGTCGAGCCGCTGGGCGTCGCGGTGGACCTGGTGAAGACCGCCGACATCCGGCTCAACAACGACGTGCTGGTGATCGGCCTCGGCCCCATCGGTCTGATGGCCCTGCGCCTGGCGCGCGCCCTGGGCGCCCGCAAGGTGTACGGCGCGGAACTCTCGGTGGCCCAGGCGCGCTGCGCGCTGGCCCGCCGCTGGGGGGCCGACGCGATCATCCATCCCGACCGGGAAAAGCTCACGGAATACGCGTTCGCGCGCGGCGGGGTGGACCGTGTGCTGGTGACGGCTCCGCCCAAGACGATTCCGGACGCGATCAAGGTCTCGAATGTCGGCGGGATCATCGCCTTCCTCGGCATTGATTACGGCCCGGAAGGGCAGGTCACCTTCGACTCGAACATCTTTCACGTGAACAAGCTGCAGTTGCGCTCGTCATTCGCCTCGCCGGCCCTGTTCTTCCCCGAATGCCTCGACCTGATCCAGGCCGGCATTGTGAACACCGCCGAACTGGTCACGAGCACCTTCGCGTTGGACGGGCTTGCGGAGGGCATCCGCCACTTCCGCGATGACCGCGCCAACGCCATCAAGGCCGTCATGGTGGCCGGGGAGGCGGCGCGATGAAACCGGTGTTTGGCATCGTCGGCTGCGGCAGCATCGCCCGCTTTCACTTCAACGGGCTGGCGAAGGCCGGGGCGCGGGTCGCGCACGTGGCCGATTTGAACGAGGCGGTCGCGCAGCCGTACGCCGAGCGTTTCGGCGCGCGCCTCTCGAAGGACTACCGCGCGGTCATTGCCGACCCCGAGATCACGGCGGTCAGCGTGCTCACCAGCAGCCGCTTCCATCACGAGATTTGCCGGGCGGCGCTCGCCGCGGGCAAGGACGTCATCTGCGAAAAGACCATGATGGACAACGCCCGGGAGGCCGAGGACACGGTGCGCGCGGTTGCCGCATCCGGCCGGCTCTTTTTCACCGCCTTCATGAAGCGGTTTTTCCCGGCGGCGCGGAAGGCGAAAGAGCTGGTGCCGCAACTGGGCCGGGTCTTCAGTGCCACGGTGCGCTCCTTCCAGCCCTGGGGCGACCTTTACACCCTCACCAGCGACAAGGGGTACGAATGGATCCTGGCCAATTACGGCGGCGCGGTGCTCAAGTGCGCCGGCAGCCACATGCTTGATCTCGCCATGTTCCTGCTGGGACGGCCCGAGTCGCTCTACGCGCACCTCGACTTCCTGCCGGGCTCGCGGCTCGACCGCAAGGCCGTCGCGGTGTTGCAGTACCCGGGCGGCATGACCGCCACCTTCGAGGCGGCGGTGCATCCACTCCAGAAGATCGGGCCGGCGCGGGACGCCTGGGATGAGGGCATCGAGATCAACGGCGTCCACGGGCGGCTGACCCTGCGGACCGTCATGTGGGATCAACCCGAGCGCAATGCGGCCTCCCTGGTCCACTACGACAACGCCACCGGCAGCGCCACCGAGCACCGCTTCGACATCGTCAATCCGTTCGACGAGGAAATGAAATACTTTGCCGAATGCCTGGAGAAACGGGTGCCGGGGCGTCCCGGGGTCGTGGACGGATTCCACGTGGACGCGGTCATCGAAGCCATGATGCAGTCGGCGGAGCAGCGCTCGGCCATCACGCTTGACTGGAAGGGGATTGCGGAATGAGCGCGTCCAACGCACTGCAAGTGGTCGTGGCGGGCCACATCTGCCTCGACGTGATCCCGGCCTTCCGCAAGACCGACCGGGCGAAGATCGCCGACCTGTTCATCCCGGGCAAGCTGATCAACATGGGCGCGGTCAAGGTCTCGACCGGCGGCCCGGTCTCCAACACCGGCATCGCCCTGTCAATCCTCGGCATCCGCACGGCGCTGATGGGCAAGATCGGCGACGACTTCTTCGGCGACGGCGTGCTGCGTTTGCTGAGCGAACGCGGCCTGAACGGCGGCATGGTGGTCATGCCCGGCGAGCAGACCTCCTACACTGTCGTCATTGTGCCGCCCGGGGTGGACCGCATCTTCCTGCACAATCCGGGCGCCAACGACACCTTCGGCGCGGACGACATCAACTACGACGTCGTGAAGCGGGCCAGGCTCTTCCATTTCGGCTATCCGCCCCTGATGCGGCGCATCTACGAGGACGAGGGCGCGGAGTTGGCGCGCATCTTCGAGCGCGTCAAGGCGCTGGGCGTCACCACCTCGCTCGACCTGTCCCTGCCGGACGCCACCTCGGATTCCGGGCGGGTCAACTGGGAGCGTGTGCTCGAACGGGTCCTGCCGCACGTGGACATCTGCATCCCGAGCATTGAGGAGTCGCTGTTCATGATCCGGCGGGCGGAGTTCGAGAAGCTCAACCGCGACGCCCACGGCCATGACCTCCTCGAGAAGCTTGACCTGGGCCTCCTGCCCGAGGTGGGCGCGCAACTGGCCGCCTACGGGCCGCCCATCACCGTGCTCAAGTGCGGCGTCAAAGGTTACTACATCCGCACCGGCGAGCGCGCCGCGCTGGAACGGATGGGCGCGGCCAAGCCCGCGGACCTCGACAACTGGGCCGGCCGCGAATTGCACGAGGAAAGTTTCCACGTGCCGCAGGTGGCCTCCGCCACGGGCTCGGGCGACTCGAGCATCGCCGGCTTTCTGGCCGCCTTCCTCAACGGCCAATCCATCGAGGACGCCATCCGCATCGCCTGCGCGGTGGGGGGCCAGAACGTCCGGGTGTTCGATGCCATCAGCGGCATCCATTCGTGGGCGGAAACGCTGGCCATGATTCCCGGCTGGGACAAGAACCGCCTGGCCGGGGAGGGCGGGTACTGGACCTTCGATGCGCGGCTGGGTCAGCGAGTGGGGCAGTTTGACCGTTCCCGGCGTCGGGGGGCGCCGTAGGCCAATGGAATTCATCTGATGCAGAAAGAACCGGCCATCGGATACGTCGTCCCGCACACGCACTGGGACCGCGAGTGGCGCTATCCCCTCTGGCAGAACCGCGTCCTGCTGGTCCGGTTTTTGGACCAACTGCTCGACGTCCTCGAGACGCAGCCTGACTACCGCTCGTTCGTGCTCGATGGCCAGGCGGTGATCATTGACGACTACCTCGAAGTCCGGCCCGAGAACCGGGCGCGCATCGAGCGGCAGGTCCGGGCGGGTCGCCTTTCCATCGGCCCCTGGTTCACGTTGCCGGACCTGTATCCGGTGGCCGATGAGTGTCTCGTGCGCAACCTGCTCAAGGGCATTCGCGCCTGCGCCCCGCTGGGGGGGCATCTCCAGGTGGGCTACAACTCCTTTGGCTGGGGCCAGACCGCGCAGTTCCCCCAGATCTACGCCGGTTTCGGCATCAACTTCATCATCGCCGCCAAGCATATCTCGAAGGCGCGCGCCCCGCGCTGCGAGTTTCTGTGGGAGGCGCCGGATGGCACGCGCGTGCTGACGACCCGCCTCGGCCAGCATGCGCGGGCCAACTTCTTCATGAACGCCGTCCTGCCCGTGCTGTTCGGCATGGATTATCTCGGGCCGGATTACCGCTACGCGTGGCCACGGGCCGGAACGGCCTTTCATCTGGCCGGCGCGGCGGAGGCGCATAAGGACTATTTCAAGCTGGCAGAAACCGGGGCCATCCACCCCGAGCGCCTGGGCGAGGCGGTGGCGGCGGCCTGGGAGGCCATGAGCGACACCACCGTCCCCGGCCACCGCCTGCTGATGAATGGCAGCGACTTTTCCGGCGCGCAGCCGCGGCTCGGCGAACTCCTGCGCCTGGCCAACGCGCAGCTCGAAGACCAGCGGCTCGTGCACGCCACCCTCGAGGAATACATCGCCGTGCTCGAGGCGCACGTTGATCGCGACCAGCTTCCGGTGGTTCAAGGCGAAATGCGCGACGGTCCGGCGCCCAGTTGCTCGAGCAACGCGCTGGCCACGCGCCCGGCCATCAAACGCCTCAACAAGCGGGTGCAGAATACGCTCCTCTACACGGCCGAGCCTCTCTCCGTCATGGCCACCCTGGCCGGCGCCGAATACCCGCGCGCCGTTCTCGACCTCGGCCTGCGCCACATGCTCCTGGCTCACGCCCACGACTCGATCAACGGCGTCACCCAGGACAAAACCGTCCGCGACGTCCTCTCGCGGCTTGATCAGGCGCTGGAGATCGGTGAAGTCCTGGCCGCGGACGCTTGCGCTGAACTGGTCCGGCGCATGGACACCGGACCCGGCGCGCCGGACGAGGTCCTGCTGGTCCTATTCAACCCGCTGCCCCATCCGCGCCGCGAGGTGGTGAAGGTTTGCCTCGATACCCCCCAGGAACAGCGGATCTGGGACTTCGAGGTGGTGGATGCCGAGGGTCATCCCGCCGCCCTCCAGTTCCACTCCCGCCAGGAGCACGTCGTCCCTGTGCAGGAGATCAGCGCCCGTCCCTGGCCCTTCGCGGTGGACCGCCACACGGTCTTCCTGGATACCGGAGAGCTGCCCCCCTGTGGCTACGCCCTTTACCGGGTCGTTCCCCGCAAGCGCTTCAACCGCGAGGGCCTCTTCTGGCCGGAGACGCGCACCAGTCGCGGTGACGAAATCTCGCGCGCCGCCGGGGCGCTCGAGAACGAATTCCTCGAAGCCCGGGTCAACCCGGATGGCACGCTTGCCCTGCGCGACAAGGTTTCCGGGCGCGTGTATCCCCGGCTCAACTACCTTGAGGACTCGGGAGATTGCGGCGATTACTGGGTTCACTACCCCCCCTACGAGAACCGCATCTTCACCAGTCTGGGCGCTCGCGCCCGGATTTGGACGGAGGAGAATGGCCCGCTGTCGGCGACGGTGGCGGCCGAGGTGACGCTGCGGTTGCCCGTGCGGGCGGACCGCCCGGAACGCGGTGTCCAGGGACCCAGCCGGCGCGTCGCCGACGAGAGAGATCTGACTTTCTCTGTCCGCTACACCTTGCGGCGGGGCGCGCGGCGGGTGGAGGTGCGACTGCGCCTCGACAACACCGTCGAGGATCACCGCCTGCGGGTGCTCTTCGACACGGGCCTCCAGGCGGCCTGCTCGCACGCTGCCGGCCATTTCACGGTGGACGCCCGCCCGGTCCAGCCCGTCCGCGACGAATCCGGCGAATACCACCCCGAGATGCAGACGCTGCCCATGCAGGGATTTGTGGACCTGAGCGACGGCGCGCACGGGTTGGCGGTGGTGAGCAACTGTTTCTCCGAGTTCGAGGCCAGGGACAACCGCGAGGGCACGCTGGCCATCACGTTGCTGCGCGGCGTGCGCAACATCATCTGCACCGAGTTCCGCTCCGCCGGCGTCTTCCCCCACGAACCGGGCGGCCAAAGCCTGGGTGTCCATGAGTTCGATTATGCCCTCTTGCCCCACGCGGGCGGATGGAGTGAGGCGGGCTTGTACGGCGAGACGGGCCGCTTCAACGTGCCGGTGATCGCCGTACAGACCTCCCCGCACGCTGGCAGCCTGCCGCACCGGCTCGCTTTCCTCGAGGTCCAGCCGGACGGTGTGGTCGTCACCGCCCTCAAGCAGGCCGAAGACCGCGATTCTTTCATCCTTCGCCTCTTCAACCCCGGCGGCGCATCCGTCACCGCCGTGCTGCGACTCACGGTCCCCATCCGCGAAGCCTTCCTGACCAACCTGAACGAGGACCGCCTTGAACCCCTCGCGGTCCAGGACGGCTGCACCGTCGGCACCCCGGTCGGCCCCAACAAGATTGTGACCCTCGAGCTGCTTCCTGCCACCCCGTGTGAAGATCACTGCGCTTAAACCCTGCGGTCTGGCCAGTCCGGTGTCCGATTGGACCTACGTGAAGGTTGAGACCGACGAACCGGGGCTGCACGGCTGGGGCGAGTGTTCGCTGCCCGGCAAAACCCACGGCGTGCAGGGCGCGATTCGTGATCTGGAAAAACTCATCCTCGGCGCCGACCCGCTGAACACCGAGCGCGCGTGGCAGCGGATGTATCGCCACGGTTACTGGCGCGGCGGGCCCATCCAGACCAGCGCCCTCTCCGGTGTGGACATGGCGTTGTGGGACATCCGGGGCAAGGCCGCCGGCAAGCCGGTTTACCAACTCCTCGGCGGCGCGGTGCGTGAGAAGATTCAACTCTACGCCAACTGCGGCCTTGCCACCGACCCCGCGGAATTCCGTCGGCGCGTGCGCGGGGCGCTGGACCAGGGCTACCGGGTGGTGAAAATCTACCCGCTGCCTGCCGTCGGGCCGGTCGAGGGCGCGGCGACACTCCGGCAAATCGTGGCGTGCTGCGAAGCGGTGCGTGAAGAGATCGGCCCCGACCGGGACTTCGCGCTCGATTTTCACGGTCGCTGCACGGCTTCGCTGGCGGTGCAGATCGAGGCGTCCGTGCGGCACACGCAGCCGTTGTGGATTGAAGAACCGACGCCCGCCGAAGCCCCGGATGCGTTGCGGCGTTGCGCGGAAAAGTTTGTGCTGCCGATCGCGGCCGGGGAGCGGCTGTTCACACGCTGGGCGTTCCGCGCGCTGCTGGAGCAGGAACTGGTCGGCATCATCCAGCCCGACGTGGCCAATGCGGGCGGCGTCACGGAGCTGGCCAAAATCGCCTCCCTGGCCGAGCTCTACGGGGTCGCCTTCAATCCGCACAATCCGAATGGGCCGCTGCAATCCCTGGCCAGCCTGCACCTGGCCGCCCACGCGCAGGCGTTTGGCCTGCTCGAACACCGCCACGAACATCATGACTTCATGCGCCGCTTTTGCAGCGTCGTGCCGAAGGTGGACGCCACGGGCCACGCGTCGCTGCCGCCCGGACCGGGTTTGGGGGCGGACCTGGACGAGGACTTTCTCGGCCAGAATCCCGCCGTGGTGTGGACGCCGGAAGCGTTCCGCGCCGATGGCTCCATCTCCGATTGGTGATCGCTCGAATTCCAAATCCAGTTGTCCATGAACCGTCGCACGGAGCGCCGACCTGTCTGCCGGCGCACAGGCGGGCATTCCTGTCGGCAAGGGGAGCCGCGCCCGGGCCGAGCAGACACGAATGTCCGTGCTCCACGTTCATGGTCCCGTGCGCAGGTCCGAAGGGAGCACCAAACGTCCCATGAGCCTTGAGATCAACCTGACTGGAAAAACCGCCATCGTCACCGGTGCCTCGCAGGGCATCGGCAAAGGGTGTGCCGACTGTCTGGCCGAGGCTGGCGCGCACGTCATCCTCAACGGACGCCGCGAGGCCGAAGGCCGCAAGGCGGTGGACAGCATCCTTGCCGCCGGCGGCTCCGCCGAATTCCTACCCGGCGACATGAGCCGGCTCGAAGACATCCGCCGCGTCTTTGACCGGATCGGCGAGACTCATGGCCAGCTCGACATTCTCGTCAACAACGCCGGCTTCAACCTGTTCAAGGGCGTGCTCGACACCACGCCGGACGAGTTCGAGGCCATCATCAACCTCGACCTGCGAGGGCTGTTCTTCTGCACGCAGGCCGCCGTGCCGTTGATGAAAAAGGCGGGCGGTGGCTCGGTGGTCCACATTGCCAGCGTGCACGCGGTCTCCACCATCGGCAACATCGCCGCCTACGCTGCCGCCAAGGGCGGCGTGGTCGCCCTCACCCGCTCGATGTGCCAGGAACTCGGCCCGCTCGGCATCCGCGTCAACACCATCAGTCCGGGCTTCGTGGATACCCCGCTGATGGACCGCTGGCTGGCCTCCGAGCCGGACCCCGCCGCCACCCTGGCCCGCGTCAACGCCCTGCACCCGGCGGGACGCATCGGCACGCCGCGCGAGATCGGGGCGTTTGTCGTCTTCCTCGCCAGCGAGTTCGGCGGATTCTTCGCCGGGGCCCATTTGATCCAGGACGGCGGACTTACCGCGCGCCTCATGCACTGACCGGAATTCCATGAAAATCACCCGCATCGAAGCCCACGTCTGCCACGCGCGGATGCGCAACTGGGTGTTCGTGAAAGTGCTCACCGACCAGCCGGGGCTTTACGGTTGGGGCGAAGCGACGCTGGAATGGCACACGCGCTCGATCCTCGGCGCGGTCGAGGATCTTTCCCAACTGCTCATCGGCGAGGACCCGCGCCGCATCGAGCACCTGTGGCAGATGATGTTTCGCCAGCACTTCTGGCACGGCAACGGCATCGTGCGCGCCACCGCCATCGCCGGCATCGACCTCGCGCTGTGGGACATTCTCGGCAAAATCCACAACGTGCCCTGCCACCAACTGTGGGGCGGCCCGGTGCGCGATTTCATCCGCACCTACAGCCACCTCGGTGGCGGCCGGATGGAGGATTTCTACCTCACCGAACCCGGCGACGCGAAGCGGTTCGCCGAACTCGCCCGCCTGACCGTCGAGGACGGCTTCACCGCCTTCAAATGCATGGCCGTGCCGGAGACCGCCCCGATCGAGGGGCTCCAGCCGATCCGCTACGCCGAGGCCTGCATCGCCGCCGTCCGCGAAGCGGTGGGGCCGGAAATCGACATCATGGTCGATTGCCACGCCCGGCCTTCGCCGCGCATGGGCATGCAGTTCGCCAAGGCACTTGAGCCTTACGGCTTGTATTTCCTCGAAGAAGTGTGCTGGCCGGAAGTCCTGGACGACATGGCGGAGATTCAGCGCGCCGTGCGCACGCCCATCGCCACGGGTGAACGCATCACCGGCTTGCACGGCTTCCGCGATTTGCTCCAGAAACGCGCGGCCAGCATCCTGCAGCCGGACATCACGCATTGTGGCGGATTGACCGAAGCCCGGCGCATTGCGGCACTGGCCGAGGCGTATCGCGTGGCCCTCGCCCCGCACAATCCGCAAGGGCCGGTCAGCACGGCGGCCTCGCTGGAATTCGGCTTTGCCACGCCGAGCTATCTCATTTGCGAATCCGTTCGCAATGACGTGCCGTGGCGCGACGACATCGTGCAATCCGGGTTCACCATCGAGCCGAAGGGCCAGATTGCGCGCCCCAGCGCCAAACCCGGACTCGGCATCGAAATCAACGAGGCCGAAGTGCGCAAGCATCCGTTCCAGCAGGAAATTCTCCGGCGCAGTTTCACGCCCGACGGGGCGGTGACGGATTGGTGAAGCCTTGATGAAAAATCCCCAGCCCAGCCAGTTCGCCGCCGGGCTCGACCATCCGGAAGGACTCGCGTTTGATCGGGACGGAAACCTCTGGGCCGGAGGTGAGGCCGGGCAGATTTACCGCATCTCGCCGGATGGGAATAAGGTGGAAATGCTGGCCGGCACCGGCGGCTTCAATCTCGGCCTCGCCTTCAGTCCCGAAGGCTGGCTGCTTATCTGCGATTGCGGTGGCCACAAGCTCTGGCGTTTCGAGCCGAAGACGAAAAAACTGTCCGTGTTCGCCACGCACAGCGCCGGCCACCCGCTCGGCCACATGAATTTCCCCGTGTTCGACCGCGCCGGCAGGCTGTATGTCTCGGAGAGCGGCACCTGGGGCAAACGGGACGGAGTGGTTCACCGTTTCACGCCCGACGGGGCCGGGGAAAGGTGGCTGGAGAAAATCCATTTCGCCAACGGCCTGGCCTTGAATGCCGCAGAATCCGCCCTCTATGTCGTGCAAAGCACCCGGGAAAATGTTCTTTGCGTGCCGATACGCACCGATGGTGAAGCAGGGCGGGCGAAGGTGTTTGTCGAAGGGGTGGCGCATGTGCCGGATGGCTTGGCCTTCGATGCGGACGGATGGCTGTATGTCTCCTGCTTTGGGGACAGCCGCATCTGGCGGGTTTCACCAAACGGTCGCAAGTCCCTGCTGGTGGAAGATCCCTCCAGCGTCGTCATCAACCGTGCCACCAATGTGGCCTTCGGCGGGCCGGGACGACGCACGCTCTACATCGCCAACCTCGGCGGCTGGCACATCGCCAGAGTCAGACTCACCGTGAGCGGTCAGCCGCTGGCCGGCGGTTGAACCCGACTCGCCATGAAAAAGCTCCCTGTGATCGCCGGCCAGCCATCCTGGCCTCTGAATTCGGATTGCGTCGAGGCTCACCTGACCCGCCTCGGGGGTCACCTCGGACCGGTCAAATTCCGAATTGGGGAACGCGAAGTCTCTCCTTTCGCGCTCGCGCCGTGGGCGGAGGAAAAGCTCGCGCCCGACACGCCACCCATTCTGGCCGCCTTGCGCGGGGATTTCTTCTGCTGCCCGTTCGGCATTGATCGAGGCAAGCCCTACCGGGGCCAGGCCACGCCGCCGCACGGCGAGACGTGTAATTCGATTTGGTCGTTGATCGGGTTGCGGTCCGGCCACGGAACGACCCGGCTGCGCGCCACGTTGGAAATGAAGTTCCGTCCGGGCCGGGTGACCAAGGACATCATGTTGCGCGACGGCCACAGCGCGATCTATCAGCGGCACACCCTCGAGGGATTGGCCGGGCCGCTCACGCTTGGTCATCATCCGATGCTGAAGTTTCCGGAGACAGAAAACTCCGGACTCATCTCCACCAGCGGCTTCAGCGTGGGACAGGTGTTTCCCGAACCGCTCGGCGTGCCGGCCCAGGGCAGCTATTCGGCGCTGAAACCCGCCGCGCGCTTCACCCGCCTCGACCGCGTTCCGCTTGCGCTCGGCGGACATACGGACCTTTCGCGCTATCCTGCGCGGCGCGGCTACGACGACCTGGTGCAGTTGCTCACCCGGCCCGCGCAGCCGTTCGCCTGGACGGCCGTGGCCTTTCCCGAGCAGGGCTACGCGTGGTTCGCGCTCAAAGACCCGCGCGTGCTCAATTCGACGCTGCTGTGGATTTCCAATGGCGGCCGCTATGCCGCCCCTTGGAACGGCCGGCACACGGCGGTGATGGGCTTGGAAGAAATCACCGGCTACTTCGACTACGGCGTGGCGGCCTCGGTGAAGCGGCGCTTCAGCGTGCGGCCGGCACATGCGACCACGTGGCCGCAGCGTTCGGACCGGCCGTTGGTGGTAAATTACATCATGGCGCTGGCGGCCATCCCTCGTGGTTTCGGCCGTGTCCGGGCCATCGTGCCGGTTCCGGGCGGCGTCGAGTTGCGCGCCGGAGCCGCGCGTCCGGTGCGCGCGGCCCTCGACACCGGGTTTCTGTCCTGCCAGACTCCCGCATGATCCAGGGCATCTTCACGCCGAATCTGATTCCGTTTCGCGCTGACGGCGCGATCCACGAAACAGAGCTGCGCCGGATGATCCACTGGCTGATCGACAAGGGCGTCGGCGGCCTGTATCCCAACGGCAGCACGGGCGAATTCATCCGCCTGAACTTCGAGGAACGCAAGCGCGTCATCCGCATCATCGCGGAGGAGAACCGCGGGCGCGTGCCGATTCTCGCCGGGGCGGCCGAAGCCAACATCAACGAAATCCTCGAAGCCGCCGCGTTGTATGCCGAGCTCGGCTGCGTGGCGATTTCGTTGACCGGGCCGTATTATTTCAAGGTCAGCCAGGAAAGCGTGGAGGAATACTTTCGCGAGATCGCGCGGCGCAGTCCGATCGACATCCTGCTCTACAACATTCCGCAGTTTGCCAACGAAATCAGCCTGCCCGTCGTCGAACGCCTGGCGCGGGACTGTCCGCGCATCGTGGGCATCAAGGATTCCAGCCGGGATTTCCCGCGCCTGGTGGCGACGTTGCACAAGCTCAAGGCCATCCGGCCGGAGTTCACGGTGCTGACCGGCACGGAGGAAATCCTGCTGCCGTCGCTGCTGATGGGCGCGGACGGCGGGACGATTGCGACCTCGGGCGTCGTGCCGGAAGTGGTGATGAAACTGTATCGCGAGTTCAAGGCGGGCAATCTGGCCGAGGCCAAACGCATCCAGTTCAAGCTGCTCGATCTGATCGAGGCCATGTTTGCCGGTCCGATTTTCCCAGAGGGATTCCGGGCGGCGGCTTCGCTGCGCGGCTTCGAGATGGGCCACAGCCGGCAGCCGATTTCGAGCAAGGAAAAGGCGGATTTGAGCGGGCTGCGCGGACACATCGCCTGCATCCTGGCAGAGTGCGGTTTCGGCGAGGCGGCCGGCGCGTGCATCCGGCCCCTGGCGGCGGCCGCGACCGGCGGCCACGGGCGCGTGGATGTGGACAGGATCGTGCGCGATGTGATGGCCAGGGTGGCCAGACCGGGCGCTTGATTTTCGCTATGGCCCTCGGCTTCGCTGAAATTCCCTTTTTCGCCATCACGGCCATCGTCTCGGACCGGATGGTCAAGGCGGCGTCCGTGCGGCTGCTGGGCATTGAAACGACCGGCAACGAGAATCTGCTCATCCGCGTGGAAGGGGAAGTGGCGGCGGTGCAGGCGGCGTTGGAAGTCGCGGAGCAGTCTGCGGCCAAGTTGGGGACAAGCGCGGTGGTTTCGCTGCTGGCAAATCCCGCGCCGGCGCTGGCCGGGTTGGTGCGTTTTCCCAACGCACAGAATCCGCTTTACGGTGGGCGCGACCAGTTTCTCCCGACCGATTATCCGCAAACTGAAAGGAAAAGTATGAGCACGAAACAAGAAGCGCTGGGCATTTTGGAAACGCAAGGCCTGACGGCCGTTCTGGAAGCCACCGACGCCATGTTGAAGAGCGCGAACGTCACGCTCGTGGGCAAGGAAAAGATCGGTGCGGCCTACGTGACCGTCATCATCAAGGGCGACGTGGCGGCGGTGACCGCCGCCGTGGATGCCGGCAGCCAGGCGATCGGTGCACTGGGCAAATTGATTGCCGCGCATGTCATCGCCCGGCCGCACGACGACCTGGCGAGCCTGCTGCCCAAGAGCTGAAATGGAACGGCTGATTCAACGGCTCGGTCGCGAGCGCGTGCTGACCGCGCCGGAGGATTTGATTCCGTATGCGTTCGATGGCACGGCGGCGTTTCGCCAGAAGAATCGTTCATGAGGATTTTTGCGAACCATGCCCATCTAGTGCCGTCGCCACAGCCGGGAGACTGGTGGCCCGAGGGCGGTGTCACTTCGCTTTTGAAGCGCATGGATGCCTGCGGCATTGAGCGTGCGGTGATCTTTCCGCCGTTCGCCTGCCAGATGGGGCACGACCTGCGTCGCGCCAACCTCTGGGCTTTGAATGAGATCAAAGCACATCGTGACCGTTTGACCCCGGCGGGCACGGTGTTTCCGCTCTCCCGGGACGTCTGCGAGGTGACGCAAATGTTGCACGATCAGGGCGTTTGCCTGTTGAAGATTCATCCTTCGATTGACCAGCATGATATTGCCGATCCGGCGGCGCGGCCGTTTTATGCGCGGGCCGGGGAGTTGGGGATGATTCTCAACTATCACACCGGCGCGCATGGCACGCGGTTGTCGCTCGCCCGGCCCGAAAAGTTTGACGATCTGTCCTTCGATTTCCCCAAGTTGCGCCTGGTCTTTGAGCATCTGGGCGGCCGGGCCTATTTCCACGATTTCACCGCCATTATTGCGAACCACCCCGGTCAGTGCTTCGGCGGGTTGACGAGCATCTTCAACCCCGCCCAATACGTGTGGCATGTTGCGCCTTTGGTGGCGGAAATGATCCGTGGCCTGGGCGCGAAACACTTCATCTACGGAATGGATTTCCCTTGGAACTCCGAGGCAACCACCAGGCGTGACTTGGAGGTTATCCGCTCGCTCGATATTGCCGAATCGGACAAGGAGTTGATTCTCGGCGGCAATCTGGCCCGTCTGCTGGCGGGTTAGGACGGCCTCGCAATGCAAGAGCCGCCGGTCACCGAAGCAAAGATTCCCGCCGTAAAGCGCTGGCGGGTCGGGACGCTGGTGTACACCCGGGCCACCCTGTTCAACGTCCTGTTCTGGATGTTGTGGGGGGATTTCTGCCTGATGATCATGGAATCCCTCCTGCCCAACGTTGTTCCCCTGCAACTGCGCTGGGCCGGGGCGGGGGATTCGCTGGTGGGCTTCCTCAGCCAGGGTTTGCCGGCGTTGATCGGCATGATGCTCAACCCCATGGTGGGCCTCCAGAGCGACCGGCATCGCAGTCCGATGGGCCGGCGTCGGCCCTTCCTGCTCTGGAGCGCCGGGCCGGTGGTGGTCAGCCTGCTGTTGCTGGGCGCGGCCGGGCCGATGGGCGGGTGGATTCATGGGGTGCTCTCGCCGGTGCTGGGGACGCGCTTGACCGTGCCCGGCTGCACCATCGTCTGGATCGGCATCGCCGCGGTGGTCTTCGTGGTGTTCAACACTTATGTGATGCAGGTGTACCAATTCCTCTTCGCCGACGTCGTGCCCAAGGAGGTCATGGGGAAATTCGTCGGCCTGTATCGGGCCGTCGGCGCCTGCGGCAGTTTTGCCTTCAACCGCTGGCTGCTGGGCTGGGTGGAGACCCACACTTTCCACGTGTATGCCCTGGTGGCCGTGCTCTATGCCAGCGCGTTCGGGCTGCTGGTGTGGCGGGTGCGCGAGGGCGACTACCCGCCCCCGCCGCCCGGGCAGTCCAGCGCCTGGGCCTGGCTGACGGGCCTGTTGCACACCTATTTCAGCGAGTGTTACCGGCACAAGTTCTATTTGAATCTCTACCTGATCCCGTTCTTCTTCTGGCTTTCCATCGTTCCCTTCAACACCTTTGTCATTTTCTTCGCGACGCACGCCGGCCAGCCGGGTTATGCCCAAACCCTCGGCCTCACCCTGGATCAATTCGGCAAGATCAAAGCGTGGACCTTCTTCGTCCAGGTGCCGGTCTTTTTGCTGGCCGGGCCGCTGGTGGACCGCTGGCATCCGCTGCGCCTCGAAGTGGCGGGGTTGCTGTTGACGGCGCTCAGTTTCGTGGCGTGCTTCGTTCTCATCCACGACGCCGCCAGCCTGCAGTGGTGCTGGATTCTCAATCAGGTCTGCACGGCCATCGTGCTGGGCGCCTATCTGGCCCTGTTCCCGCGGCTGTTGCCGCTGGACAAATACGGCCAGTTCTTCAGCGCCAACCAGATCTTCGGATTCACCGGGGTCGTGCTCGGACCCACCCTGTGCGGCTGGATGCTGGAGACGGTGCGCGATTATCGCCTCATTTTCCTCTGGTGCGCTGCGGCCAATGGGCTGTCGTTCCTCGCCTGCGTGACCCTCTTTGTGCAATGGCGCCGTCTGGGCGGAGATGGAAGTTACACGCCGCCCCGGACGGACCCTGCCGTCTGATCGGGCCGGAAGCGCCTCAAAACACCCCATGATCCAACACGAATTTGTAGCGATTGACGAAGGCAACGCGACGTTGCTGCATGTGAATGAGAAGGATCCAGCAAGTGACTGGCTTGTGCCTATCGGCCGGCCCGCCGCGCGTGACTTGCAATTGATCGGTGACGGTCGTTTGCTGGTGGGCCATCACCACGGATTTGCAGAGTTTGATCTGCGGACCGGTGGGAAGGTGCGCGATTTTGCCGGATTGGAGGGTGTCACCGCTGCGCGTCGTCAACCCGATGGTCACACGCTGGTGGCTGGGGTGAACCTGGCGGGCGCGGTGGGCGTCACGATCCTGGAACTGGACCGGCAGGATCGTGAGGTGCAGCGGGCGGTCTTCCCCGGCGATTACGTGCGGCTGATTCGCCAGACTTCCGCGGGAACTTACTTGATGTGTTGCAACGATCGGATTCGGGAAGGCACGCGTGACGGGAAATACCTTCGCGAGTTTCCCGTCGAGGGATTCCTTCACGCGTGGAAGGCGGTCCGTTTGCCAAACGACCATCTGCTGGTGAGCGCTGGATATGGTGCGTTTGCGGTCGAGTTGGATGCACGTGGCAACGTGCTTCGAAAAATCGGCGGCAAGGAGCAATTGCCTGAATCGGTGCGGCCCTATTTCTTCGCCCTGTTTCAACTGCTGCCCAACGGGCACCTGGTGCTGGCCAACTGGCAGGGACATGGCCCGGGGCTCGGCCACTCGGGCGTCCAACTGTTGGAGTTTGACCCGGCAGGGGAACTGGTCTGGACGTGGAGCCAAGCCGAGCTGATTTCATCCCTCCAGGGCGTGCTGGTCCTCGACGACCTGGATCCGGGGCGGCTTCACGACGAGCGCCGCGGCGTGATGCAGCCGGTGGAAGGGGCGTGAGGGTTGGAACGCCCGGCCGGGGGGGCCTGCGTTTCTCACGTGTCTCCGGTTTTCCGCGTGGTCTTTCCGTCCACCCAGCGGCCCTTGATCAGCACTTCCTTGGCGTAGGGCGGCGTGCCCCGCTCGTTGTGTTGCAGGTTGGCCGCCACCAGGTCCACCGTGGCCGCGGCGATCTGGTCGGCTTGCTGATGGATCCCGCTCCAGCCGGCCACATCCGGCGCCAGGTTCAGGTGGGCCACCCCGATGTCCTCCGGAATGCGCCGCCCATCGTTCTCAACGGCGGACCGCAATTCCCTTTGGTATCCGATCACCACGTCGGGCCGATGCCGTTTCAACCAGGCCGGAAGTTCCTCCAGGGTGGGCTTGCTGTAGGGGGGCAGGCGGCGGCTGGCCGGCCATTCGCGTTGTTCACTCCAGAACCCCCCGGCGCAGAGCCCGTCGGTCACCATGTCGTACCACGGCGAGATCACCAGCCCGATGCGCTGGTAGCCCAGGGCGTTCAGACTGCGCAGCGCCAGGGTGATGTTGTGGAAATGGTCGGGATTCACCTGGTGATGCTGGCAGCGTCGCGTGTTGGGCGGCAACCCCAGGCGTGCATGTCGCATGAGCTGTTGATATTCCCCCAGCAACACCGTGGCGCAGCCTTCCCATTCCAGGGTGGCGTGCAGCGACGACATGAGCATGGGCAGGATGACGCCGTGGATGCCGCGGGCGCGCAGGATGCGCAGGAATTTCCGGATGTTGTCCTGGGGCGTTTCCAGGTCCAGGTCTTCCATCCACAGGTTGTCCAGCCTGTAGCCCAGCTCGGCCGCCCGCCGGACCGCCGCGTCCCAAAAGACCCGGTTGTACGGCGTGTCGGTCCAGAAATCCCGTTGCGGATGATCGTTGATCCACGCCAGGGTGGCCTGAAACTTCCGCGACTTGCGCGTGCGCACCTCGGACTGGTAGGCCGCCAGCAGCGGGTTGGGCTGGTACCCCAACTCCCGGGCCGCCCGCTGCACCCGCTCCCGGGTCTCGGCCGAGACCTTGCGCCCGTTCCGCAAGGCAAAGGACACCGCCGCAATGCTCACACCCGCCCGGCGGGCAATCTCCTGATAGGTGGGCGGCTTGTCCATGGTTAACCTGTTAACCAAAATCCTGGTCGTTTGGCAAGCGCCAATGCGGATAAGAAGCATCAATCATGTACCGAGAATTGCCTAGACATGCTAATATGACCAATGCACAAAGATCCAGACGCAATTATGCAAAAGCCACTTAACACTTTGGGCTGCCGCGCGGCGCGGATTTGCGCGTCGGCATTTACCCTCATCGAACTGCTGGTCGTCATTGCCATTATTGCGATTCTGGCGGCCATGCTGCTGCCGGCTTTGAGCAAGGCCAAGGCCAAAGCCCAGTCCATCCGTTGTCTGAACAACGGCCGGCAGGTCATGCTGGCTTGGCGCATGTGTGTGGATGATCTGAAGGATGTGCTGCCCAGGGCCGCGTCCACGTCAGGGGACCCGAGCGTGCCAGCTTGGATGACCGGCGTGCTGACCATGTATGACGGCGGCAATCCCAGCAACTGGAATGTCGATCAGGATATCACCAAGAGTGTGTTGTACAGCTATGTCAATGACACCGAGATCTTCCGCTGCCCGGGCGACCGGAGTGTGGTGGTCCCGACCGCTGGACCGTGCAAAGGCGAGTCTGTTCCACGGGTCCGGAGCATTTCGATGAATGCCTGGATGGGCGACCACTATCAGGCAATGTCCGAGTTGTTCGGCGGTGGAAAAGGACTGTTCTCAGGCTTTCGGAAGTTGAGCCAGATCAACAGTCCCGGCCCGTCGGAAGCCTTTGTCTTTGTCGATGAGCGCGAGGACAGCATCAATGACGGGGCCTTTGTCGTCTCCATGGCGTTCTACCCCAACCCCAACACGACCGTAATGGTGGACTGGCCTGCCAGTTCCCACGGCGGATCCTCGGGGTTCGCCTTTGCCGACGGTCATTCGGAACTGAGGCGCTGGGTGGATCCCCGCACGGTGCGCGAGATCAGCCGCACCTCGATCAACGGTGTGTTCTTGCGAAACAACGAGGATATTCTCTGGATTCAGCGGCGCACGGCGCACAAGAACTGATGGGGCCGAAAGCCGCTTGCGCCCGCACTGTGGAAGCGGTAAGCGCATCGCTGGTCCTGCCCACTGGGAGGATCAAAGCGCGAAAGCTTCCTTGGGCGAAGCCCCGGAATTCCTAACCCGTGGAACCGGCGTGGATCGCCCCGTGAGGGCACCGGGCCTGAGGCGCGTTGTGGCTGCAGGCCGGATCCCCTGACCCGGCGGCGCTGAACTCACCCCCGTTCCTCGCCTCTCACAGACCTGCGCTCAGGGATCAGGCGTTGTGAGCCTCCCCCCCAGTGTGCCGAGGGACAGCCCATGATGACCTTTCGCCTGCCGTCATTGCGATCCCGCCGGCACGGACCAGGTTAACCTGTTAACCAAACAGTCCCTTGAAGGCAAGGGTGATCGTGCCTATCCCTATCAAGGTAATCAGACCCATGCACGTGATGCACTCGCACCTGCGAAACGGTTTCACCACCCTCTGCCCGGTCCGGGCACGACGGGAAGGTGCCGGGCGCCCACAGCCGGGGTCCCATCCCGATCCCCAAACCTCCAACCCACGAATTATTCCCGCACTGCCATGAACTTCCCACAAACCCGGCTTCTGACCGGCTTCCGGGCCGCCCGCGCGGCTGGGCGCGCCTTCACACTCATCGAGCTGTTGGTGGTGATCGCCATCATCGCCATCCTGGCCGCCATGCTCCTGCCCGCCCTGGGCCGGACCAAGTTCAAGGCCAAGGTCATCAATTGCACCAGCAACTTCAAGTGGGACGTGCCCACCAACATGGTGTGGAGCCTGGGGAATGACTACGGGCTGACGGTGCCCATGTGGTTCTGCCCGGTGCGCAACACGGAACTCGACGAGGCCAACAAAACCTTTGCGGCCTCCAACAATGGGCGCCAGATCGGGGATATCAAAGACCTGCTGAACTATTTCCGCAATGTGGGGGGCTACGGCTACTTCGCGCAAATCCGCCACAACTGGTGGGTGCCGCGGCGCAATGTCAACGGCACCATAATGTTTCCGCTGCCCTCGCAACAAGCCGTGCGGCCGCGCCCCGACGGCACCGAAGGCTGGCCGGTCAAGAGCAGCGACAAGAACGC
>JALOTZ010000043.1 GCA_025457615.1 Verrucomicrobiota bacterium | reverse complement strand
AGCGACGTGGACCTGCTCTGCACGTTGCGGCCCGATGTGCGGTGCAGCCTGTTCGAGTGGGTTGCCCTCAAGCTCGACTTCGAGAAGCTCTTTGACCGCCGGGTGGATCTGGTCAGCCGCGCCGGTATCGAGCGGAGCAAAAACCCCTATCGCAAGCACGCGATCCTCTCCACCGCCGTCCCGCTTTATGTCGAAGGATAACGCCCACCTGTGCGACATCCTCAAGGCGGCGAAAGCCATCCGGCGCTTTGTCGAGGCGGTGGAGAAGGAACAATTCATCGCCAATAAGAGAAGCACGAGGCGGTGAACCGCAAGTTTGAGATCATCGGAGAGGCGAGCAAGCGTCTGAGTGCGGCGGCGCGGGAGAAGTTTCCGGACATCCCGTGGCAACTGGGAGAAGTTTCCGGACATCCCGTGGCAACTGGCTGCCGGAATGGCGACGTGCTGATCCACGACTACGACGACGTGAACCTCGACATGGTGTGGGACGCCGGGCAGAGCGACTTGCCCCCCGCTCATCGCGAAGCTGGAAGCCTAACTGGCCACCCAGCCACCCGAGGGGTCGGGGTCGGGCCGTGCATCGTGATAGGCAGACCCGCCGTGGCGTCGGTGGTCGCTGGCTGGGGTGCGCCTGTAGTCGCGACTTTGAAGTCGCGCCCGTCGCAGGCTGAAAGCCCTGCGGCTACGGGGTTGTGAGGGACGCAGGCAGACACGAATGTCGGCGCTCCGTTCGCCATTCCCAGCCCCCGCCGACAACTTCTGGATGCACTGGTTTCAGGGTTCAACCCCACTTCTCGCTTGCTTCCCCGCGCGGCTTTTCGCTTCATCGCAGCGCGAACTCGAACCGAGGTGATGCGGATCGAGTGGTCATCCTGAATGGCGCGAAAATCCTGGAAACCTGGCCCGTCGATCATGGTGTTGGGCGTGGGGTCGTTTGCCCACAGCCACGCGCAGATTCTCCAGGATGCCGGCGCCCGGGTCTCGACCTACCTGACCCGGAACTACGGCCATTTCCCGCCGTCCCTGGTCGGGCCATCCTTCAGCGCCCAGGAGCATCCCGATCCCCTGCCGCTGCTCAAACGGCTCAAGGTGGACTTCATCCTGCCTCAATCCATCGACTGGGCGCAGGCCCCTTGGGCGGAGGCGTTGTTGCACAGCGGCATTCCCATCCTGTGCCCGACGGGCGAGGCGATGCTGATCGAGCGGGAGCGTGACTATGCGCGGCGGTTGTGTCGCGAGTTCAAGATCCCCTTCCCCCAGTCGCACGTGGTGCCGAACCGGCTGGCCGCGTCGCAGGTGCTCAAGCGTTCGCCCCGGCCCTATGTCATCAAGAATCCGCTTTGTTCGCCGTGGAGCCCGGTTCACACCATCGTTTGCGAGACCGTCGAGGAGACGCAGGCCTGGCTCGACCGGGTGAACTACGCTGAGGGCGTTTTCTTGCAGGAATACCTCGGGCGCGCCGAGGCGGGCCACATCGCGCTGGTCAGCGGCGGGGAGATTCGTTCCCTGGTCACCAACCAGGAATACAAACGCGCCTACGCCGGCAACCAGGGCATTGTGTGCGGCGCGCCGATGGGCGGGTTGGTGGAGAAGGATCCGGACGACCGCTACGGCCTGGCCCGCGAACTCCTGCATCCGCTGCGGCCCTGGTTCAGGCGGGTGAAGTATCATGGCCCCATCCAGGTGACCGCCTGCCATCATCGGGGCAAGTGGCACGTGATCGAATACAACATCCGGCTCGGGATCACCTCGGGCGCGATGATCTTGCGGCTCTTGGAAGATCCTGTGAATAGCTTGTGGACAACTGCTCGCAATCAAAAGCTTGCGCCGAGGTTCCGCAAAGAGTTTTCCTTTGGGTGTTCGATGACCCTGGCGGGTTATGGGTATCCGTACCTGAAGGTGCGGGGACCGCGGACACCGGTAAGTTGCACGGCGCCACTAGATTGCGACGTCTGGTGGAATGAAGTGGAAGGTTCCACGGATGGGCAGCGGGTGGCGGTGGGACATCGCATTGCCGATGTGGTGGCTCTCGGGAAGACGCGGGAGACGGCGGTCCGCCAGGCCCGAACAAATATCGCGCGCATCCATTGTCTGGGTGCGTTTTACCGAACGGATATTGGAGACAATCTTTGGCCGCCGGGCACGGATCACTGACGATGCGCACTGTTGAAATTTCACCGCCTGCGAAACGCTATTATTCCGTCGTCCCCGCGCCGACCTCCACGTCGTCCCCGACCGGAAGCGAGACGGCCACCATCTGGCGTGAGGAATCGTCGGCGGCCGAGCCGGAGCGGCTGCCGTTGCGCAACGCGTGGGTCGAGATCAACCTCGCCCAGTTGCGCCGCAACTTCCGGCTGATCCAGGCCGACAAACCGGCCGCCCTCAAGCTGATGTCCGTGGTGAAGGACGACGGCTACGGGCACGGCATTCTCGAGGTGGCGAGGATGGCGGTGGAACAAGGGGCCACGCATGTCGCGGTCAGCACCCTGCATGAGGCGATGATTCTTCGGGATGCCGGGTTTAAGTCCCCCATCCTTCTCCTGGGTGAACGTCACGACTCGGAGTTGCCCTGGTGCGCCGCGCACGATCTCACGGTCTGCCTCAACGACGCGACGACGGCCGAAGCGCTGGCGCGGGCGGCGGCGCGGGCGTCCAAGCGGGTGCCGGTGCATGTGAAGGTGGACACCGGCATGGCGCGCTATGGGGTGCGCTGGGACGCCGCGCTGCCGTTGATCGAATTCATTGCGCGGGAGAAGTCGCTGTTGCTCGAAGGCGTCATGAGCCACTTCTCGCAGTCGGACGAGCAGGACAAGGGATATGCCCGGCTGCAGCATGGGCGGTTCCTCGAGGTGTTGGAAGGCATGGCCGCCGCCGGCATCGCGGTCCGCCATCGGCACATCTGCAACTCCGGCGGGTTCCTCGATCTGCCGCAGGCGCATCACGACATGGTCCGGATCGGCATCCTGCCGCTCGGCGTGTTCCCGTCGCAGGTTTGCCGCCGCATCGAGGGCATCCGTCCGGTGATGACGGTGAAGACACGCGTGTCGGGGATCCGCACCCTGCACACCGACGAGTGCGTGGGTTACGGGATGCATTACCGGGCGGCGGACAAGCGGCGGATCGCCGTGTTGCCGGTGGGATATGGGGACGGATACCCGCGCCTGCGGAACAAGGGGCAGGCCTTGATAGCCGGACGCCGCGCTCCCGTGGTGGGCGGCAACGCGATGGATGCGACGATGGTGGACATCACGGACATTCCCGAGGCGGGCCTGTGGTCGGAGGCGGTGCTGATGGGGCGCCAGGGCCACGAGGAGATCACCGCCCGCGATGTGGCCCAATGGAAGGGCACCGTAAGCTATGAAGTGCTGGTGGGCTGGCGTTCCCGGCTGCCGCGGGTGTACCTGGACGAGTGATGAAACTCGTCTTTTCCGAACACGTTTCCGATTACGGCAACTACATCTTTCCCTATGCCGTGTGGGCGTTTCCCGAGCCGGGCGAGAAGCCGCGGCAGTTGTTCGACGCCGGCTTTCTGCCTTCCTCGCGTCAGCTCGACCGGTTCTACCTCTGCCGGCAGGTGCGGGTGGATTTGACCCGGTTCCAGCCCTCGAGCGAGAACCGCCGCATTTTGCGCAAGGGCGAGGGCATCCGGGTGGAACTCGTGCCCCGCGAGCGTTTTGATTACACCCCCCAGCGCCGCGCCTTCTGCAAGGGTTATGCGGACATCAAGTTCGGCAAAGATACGATGAGCCTGGAGCGGCTGGACAATCTGTTTGCCAGCCCGCTGATCACGCACCTGCTCGTGTACACGGACACCGCCACCGGGGGGGAGATTGGGCTGGCCATGGTCTATTGCGAGGCCCGGGCGCTGGCCTTCTACTACTACGCGTTCTACGACCTGAACTATTTCCAGCGCAACCTGGGGATGTTCATGATGACGTCGGCGGTGAACCTGTTCGCGCCACGGGGCATCCGGCACCTCTACCTGGGATCCTGCTACTCGAAGAATGCGCTGTACAAGACGCAGTTTGCCGGGGCGGAATTCTTCAACGGCTTCCGCTGGAGCGCTGACCTCAAGGAGCTCAAGCATCTGCTGGAGCGCGATTCACCCGGAGCCCGGCAGCATGCGCTCGAGAGCGAGGAGTTCCAGCGCCTGTTCTACCACGGGGATGTGAGTCGCATGGCCGGAAGCAGCCGGTTCACGGTGCGGTTGCCCAAGGCCTGAGCCGGCCACGGTTTTCCCTTCCACCCCGCACCGCCTCCTGCTACAACCCGCGGCAGCATGGCAGGCAAACTCACCCTTGGATTCCTCGGCACGGGACGGATGGCGACGGCACTGGCGGGGGGCTTCATTCGCGCCGGATGGGTGACCGCGGGGCAGGTGTTCGGCAGCGACCCTGTCCCGGCGGCGCGGAAGCAGTTTGGAAAGGAGACCGGGGCGCGCCTGGTTCCCAACAATGCCGCGCTCGCGGACGCGGCCAGCGTCCTGGTGCTGGCCACCAAGCCGGACCAGACCGCCGCGGCGCTGGGTGAGATACGGGATCATTTCACGCGCCGGCATCTCCTGATCTCGATCGCCGCCGGAGTGCCCACGGTGCGATTGGAAGCCGCGTTGCCGGCACGATCGCGGGTGGTTCGCGTGATGCCCAATACGCCCGCTCTCGTGGGGGCTTCCGCCTCGGCTTACGCGTTGGGCCGGGCCGCCACCCGCTCGGATGGGCAGCTTGTGCAGCGTCTCCTGTCCGCAGTGGGATTGGCTTTTCAAGTCAAGGAACCCCTGCTGGACGCGGTCACTGGACTCAGCGGGAGCGGTCCGGCTTACGTGTATCAGTTTATCGAGGCGCTCAGCGATGGCGGGGTGGCGGTGGGATTGCCGCGCGACGTGGCCACCCGGCTGGCTGCGCAGACGGTGTTGGGCGGTGCGAAGATGGTGCTCGAGACCGGTTCGCACCCCGGAACGCTCAAGGACATGGTGACCAGTCCGGGCGGGACCACCATCGAGGGGCTGCACGAACTGGAGAAAGGTCAGCTCCGCGGGACCGTGATCAGTGCGGTGCGCGCAGCGGCCGAGAAGTCGAAGCGACTTGGGCAATGAGCTTCCCACCTCCCTCCGATCGGCAGGCGCGGATCATCTGGACAGCCTGCACGGGTCTGGCGCTGCTAGTCATTGTGGCCGTGATCGTGGCGGTGGTATGGGGGCTGGGCCACGTGCTGCGCGTGCTGGCTCCCGTGCTCTGGCCCCTGGCCATTGCCGGCGTGCTGGCCTACCTCCTGGATCCCGTGGTGGACTGGTTCGAGCGCAAGGGCATTCCCAGGACCCGGGCCATTCTGCTGGTGTTGCTGATGCTAACCGGCCTGATGCTGGCGGTGGTCAGCAGTGTTCTGCCTCGCGTGGTGGTTGAAACCAGTCAGTTGGTTTCGCGTATTCCCGCCTATGCGCAACGCTTCGAGACGCAGATCGAGGAGTGGCTCAAGGACCCGCCCGCACCGCTGCGGAAGCTCTTGCTCAAAGGCTTCCCCCAGAAGGGCACTGAGGCAACGGGGGGATCCCGTCAGGCTGAGGCGGCGCCGGAGGTGGAGAGCCTGGACGTGGGGAAGTCCCCGGCTCCAGACGCGGCCCCTTCGGAGTATCAACTGAACTGGGATGTGGTGCAGTCCGTCTCCCAATGGGTCACCTCGGCGCTCCCCACGGTGGGTGGTTGGTTGCTGAGACAGCTTGGCAGGCTGGCTTCCTGGGTGGGGGTGGTCGCCGGGCTCGCCCTGATCCCTGTCTATCTGTTCTATTTCCTGCTCGAGAAGAAAGCGATCGCCGGCCGGTGGGCGTATTACCTGCCGCTGCAGGCCTCCTGGATGAAGGAGGAGATCGTCTTTGTGATCCGCGCCATCAACGATCACCTTATCGCCTTCTTCCGGGGCCAGGTGCTGGTCGCCATCTGCGACAGCGTGCTCTACACGATCGGCTTCCTCATCATCGGGCTGGACAGCGCCTTTCTGATCGGGTTCTGCGCGGTGTTCCTGACCATCATCCCTTACATCGGCGCCTTCATCGTCTGCACCAGCGCCGTGCTGCTGGCCATTGTGCAGTTCGGCGATGTCACCCACGCCCTGCTGCCCCTGGCGGTGTTCGGGGTGGTTCAGATCATTGAAGGATTCGTCCTCCAGCCCAAGATCCTCGGTGATCGGGTGGGGTTGCATCCCTTGGTCATCATCATCGCCGTGATCTCCGGCACGACACTGCTCGGCGGCCTCTTGGGCGGCATCCTGGCCATCCCGGTGGCCGCCGCGCTCCGCGTGATTCTCCGACGCTATGTCTGGGTGAGGGCGGAGCCGAAGTTGTGAACCAGGCCAGATTGGCGATCCGCTGAAACGTCTGATCGCCTGGATGGTTTTCCGCAGGGGGCTGGCGTGAGCGGGTGCCCTGTGCCCCGGCGCCTTGGCCACTGCAGCCCTTTGGGGAGGTGGGGCCGCGCGGCTGCGCGGCCTGGGCGCCGGAGCGCCGGACGCCCTGGTCCCCATGGCGGCCACGACATCTCTTTGACCGCATTCGCCCGGCACTTCGGGGAGAATCGCTCCCACGCTGCCGGGAGGGCTTCACGATTCACGCCGGTTTCAAGAGTTCCCGGACATCCACCGCCTCCATGCCTGCCGCGCGGATGGCTTGCATTCCCAGATCGCTGTCCTCGTAGGCCCGGCAGCATTCCGGCGGCACGCCAATCCGGCGCGCAGCCTCCAGAAAGATGTCCGGCGCGGGCTTCTGGTGTTCGACGTCCTCGCTGGTAACCACCGCCTGGAACCAATGCCGGATCTTTAGATGCTCCAGGACCTGCAGGATGACCTGCTGGTTGCCGCCGCTGGCCACCGCCAGCGGGAGCTTTCCGTGATTCTCCCGGGCGATTTCGTACACCACATGGACAGGCCCGACGTGGGAGAGATGCTCGAGGTAGGCCTCCTCCTTTTCACGGGCGACCGCGACCGGATCCAGTTCCACCTGCTGCTCTCGGGCAAGGATCTTGAGAATGTCGCGCGAGGGAACACCGGCCAGCGCGTAGAAGCGCTCCTCCGTAAGGTGCAATCCATGCCGGCGGGCGGTTTCGTTCCAGGCTATCCAATGCAGCGGCATGGTGTCTGCCAGGGTGCCGTCGCAGTCGAAGATCAGACCCTGCGGATCTTTGGGTTGAGCGGTGGGATCCATCATCATTCGATCGTCGGGTTCATGATTTTGCAGTGGGGTTGCGGATTGCCTGGTGCCTCAAGTCCTGGTTTGAGCGACTCCGGCCACTTGACGCGCCACGCAACCGCCGTTCATTTTTCCAGCGCCGCCAATCGTTCGTTGAGATCATGGTTCATGAGCGGTTCGACCAGCGCATCAATCTCCCCCTCCAGCACAGCGGGCAGGTGGTAGAGGGTCAGTTCGATCCGATGATCGGTGACACGGTTCTGCGGGAAATTGTAGGTGCGGATGCGCTCGTTGCGTTCGCCGGTGCCCACCTGGGACTTGCGGGCGGCGGCGTACCTGGCGTTCTCCTCGGCGACCTTCTGTTCGAGGAGGCGCGCCCGCAGGACCTTGAGGGCTTTCGCGCGGTTCTTGATCTGCGAACGCTCGTCCGCGCAGCGGACAATCAGGCCGGTGGGCTTGTGGAGGATCTGGACCGCGGAGTCCGTGGTGTTCACGCCCTGGCCACCCGGGCCGGACGCGCGGCAGACGGTGATGTCCAGTTCCTCGGGTTTGATCTCGACATCCACCTCCTCGGCCTCGGGCAGGACGGCCACAGTGACGGTGCTGGTGTGGATGCGGCCCGAGGCCTCGGTGGCCGGCACGCGCTGAACCCGGTGGACGCCGCTCTCATATTTCAGGCGCTTGTAAACGTCCTGGCCGGTGACCGAGAAGATCACCTCCTTGAAGCCTCCCAGATCCGAGGGGCTGGAGTCCATGGGGTCAATCTTCCACCCGCGCGCCTCGGCGTAGCGGCTGTACATCCGGAACAGATCGGCGGCGAACAGGGCGGATTCCTGCCCGCCCGCGCCCGCCCGGATTTCAATGATGGTATTGCGCGAGTCGGCCGGGTCGGGCGGCACCAATCCGAACTGCAGTTCCCGGGTCAGCCGCTGCTCCTCCTGTTCCAGCCGGGGAAATTCTTCCTTGATCATCTGCGCCAGCTCGGACTCGTCGGGTTCAGCGGCCAGCGCTTCCCGGTTCTGCGCCAGCTCGGTGCGGGTCTTGAGGTAGGCACGACCGGCGCTCACCAGATCTTTCAGGCGCGCGTATTCCCGGGTGAGTTCCTGGGCGCGCTGCGGGTTGTCAAAAACCTTGGGATCGCTCAGGGCGGACTCCAGTTCCGCGAAGCGCTTCTCGAACCTTTCAATGTGGGGACGCAGGTCCATCGGTGGATTGACGATCTCCGGTTTACGATTGAGGACGAGCCCTGGGCTGTGGGTGATCGGCGCTTGGCTCGGCACCGGAGCCGCACCCGTCAAAAAAGAGACCGCCCGCGTTCCGGCAGGCGGAACCGCGGGCGGTGGCTCGGAAAGCAGCTATTTCTTCTTCTTGCGGGAAGCAGCCTGCGCCTCCTGCGCGGCCTTGGTCTTGGCCATGCGCTGCTGGAACTTGTCCACGCGCCCGGCGGTGTCCACAAACTTCTGCTGGCCGGTGTAGAAGGGGTGGCAGGCGTTGCAGATGCCCACAATGATCACCGGCTTGGTCGAGCGTGTTTTGATCACGTTGCCGCAGGCACAGCGGATTTCCGCATCCTGATACTTCGGATGAATGTCAGCTTTCATAAAAGGGGGCAAACCTTACCACGGAGCAGGCGGTTGACAAGGCGGAAAAGGGGGGCTTTCGGCGCGCATTGCGCGGGATGCATCCGGCCACCGTCCCCGGAGCGGCTCTTCAGGCCGCTTCAACGTCCCAAGGGCAGGCGATGAAACGCTTGTTCCGCGGGCTTGCGAATCCTGAAGCGGCATGAATGCCGCGCCCCGGCCAGAATTGCGTTCAAGGACAGTGGCAAGATGCACCTTCGGGCGGCGAGGGTTGAGCCTTCAGCATGGAGTATCGAGCTCCTCACCCCTGGGCCAGCAACGCATTGACTTTGGCCATGACTTGGAACGCGTCGGCCACGTAAAGCACGTCGGCCTTGCCCCGGGCCCAGCCGCAGTTGGCGTCCAGGCTGATGGCACGGCGCTCGTTGATGAAGCGCCAGCCGACCGTGTGCGGCTCCTCGCCATGGCAACAGGTCGAAAGCCCTTTGGGGTGGCGCGGCGTGGCGCCGGTCTGGCCGATCTGGTTGAGATGGGTCATGAAGGGTAATACCGCCTGGCCCTCCCCGCCCAGATCCACCAGGGACTTGCTGCTGCCCAGCGAGGAGCGCGTGAGTTTGAGGAAGTCCAGAATCAGTTTCGCGGCCTCGGGCACGTGCGTCTGGCCATCCGCCTGTTTCTTGGTCCATCCCGCGCCGGCGACGAACAGGAGTTGCGCGTCCGGCCGGATGGTCTGCGCATCGGCGGCGGGTTCGCGATGGCCGGTGACCGTGGTGCGCCTGGCCGAATCCGGCAGCGTCACGGCGACGGCCTCGATTGCGGCGGTTCCCACCGCACCGCTCCAGGTGGTCTGGCTGCCGGGATCCACCAGCACCACCCAGGGCCGTTGGGTGCGGGTCAAGCTGCCTTCCATCCGCTGGCGGTAATACCAGCGGTTGACGGCGACCCTGCCATCGGCTGCGCTGAATCCACTGACGTGCGTGTCGGCGCGGCCGTTCAGTCGTTGCGCCACGCCAGGCAGGCAGCGATTGAACCGCGCCGTGCCTGCCGCAACAACGATTGTTGCACCTGCCGCCTTGCACAACGCTTCCGCCGCCGCCGCGTCCGAGGCGTAGCGTGAAGCCGCGAAGTCCGCGCCAGTGACGGCGAGAAACTTCGTTGCGCCGCAGGCCGCGATCTGGTTCGCCGCCGGCTGCGTGTTGCCGCCGAGCAGTCCTGCGACGAGCGTCGAGCCAGGCAGTGCAGCGTTGAGGTTCTTGGCCGCGCCAAGGGCTTCGAGCGCCGGCTTGGCGAGCGTGCCCTCCGTTTCCGTGTGAGCGAGAAAGAGGATCGTTTCCATAATCAGAAGTGGGAGTATTGGAGTTTTGGAGTGTTGGGGAGGTCGGACACGAGGCGGGCTGCTTCCAGCACTCCAGGACTCCAATACTCCATCACTCCGTTTGGTTTCATTTCTTGATCCACTCGACAATCTCCCTCGCGATCTCGTCCGGCGAAGCGTCTTTCACAATCCGGGTGTCGCGCATCTGCTTGGGCAGGGCGACGCTGGCGAACGTGACGCCGTCCGCCGCGACCTTCACCGGCTTGGCCTTCTGCAAGGCCGGCATCACCGCGCGCATGTTCACCATGCCGACCTGCGGATTGTTCTTCGGCTCGGGCAGATTCCCCGTGGCCCAGCCCAGCACGGCGGGCGGCGCCGCGCAGCGCGAAATCTGATGTTTGCCTGCTTCGATGCGTTCCAAAATGTCGAGCGCACCGTCAGGCTGAACTTTCAATTCATCCACGCCAAGAAACACGTCGCTGATGCCGAGACGTTCGGCGATGCACTGCATGGTGACGCCCGCGCCGCGTGACGCGGATTCCCAGCCGCCGAAGACGAGCAGCTTCGACTTGTCGAGGCCGGGCAAGGCGGCGATGGCCTCGACGAGCGCGGCGGCGGTTTCGGCGGGTTCAGTGAAGCCGCTCGCGGAACCGTCGAGGGCCACAAGCTCAAAGGGCACCTTCTGGCCCACGGTCATCATCACCTGCTGAAGCTTGGCTTTCGGCCCAAGGCTGACGAGCGTGACCTTCGAGCCGGCGTGCTGTTTGGCGAGGTTGGCCGCCTCGTAAAGCGCGTGGCCGGCCCACGGGTCGAGCCATGCGGGCAGCATCATATCATTCTTCAGCGCCGGCCCGGTGGGCGACGCGACGGGTTCCAAGGTTTGCAACGGGTCGGGCACAATGCTGCCGCAGACCACGATTTGGTAGGCTGTGCTCATAAAGCAAGTTTGCCGCTGCTACCGGTCTTCCAGTTGAAGACCGGCGTGCTTGGCGATGCGTGCCAGCATCTTCGGACCGATTTCCTCCCCGTCATGAAGGCAAATACCAAATCCGGCCAGCCGGCCCGTGCCAGAATCCGATGGGAAGTGCCCCGTTGGCGTTTGATGCTCCAGCCGAGGCGAAGCAAGGCGGCGAGGACGCGGCGCGCTTTGCATGAACCCCACTGGCTCATGCCAGAGAAAACAATTCATCGCCCGCCGACACCGGTTCGCCGTGCTCCAGCCGGTCCGCGAGCACGCGCAACGCGAGCGCCTTGGCCCTGGCCAGGGCGTCGGCTTGCGTCTTGCCGCAAGCCAGGCAGCCCGGCAATTCCAACAGCTCGGCAATCCAGCGGCCATCGGCTTCGCGCTCCCCTTCGATCTTCAAGTTCATGGTTGAATGTTAAGGCCAATTCCACGCCTGTCGAATGTGAAAATCCAGGCTAACCACGATGAGACGCGACGAATTGGGTTGGCGTGATCACAATCGCGGTTTTGGCCGCCGACTTCGGGAAATGCCGGATATTGCCCGTGACCAGAGGCACGCCCGCCGTTTGCGCGCACTCCAGAAACGGGGCGCCGTCCGGGTCTGGCAAATCGCACACCATGTGGGCTGCCGTTACTTCCACCCAAAACGACCGCGTGCGGATAGCTGCCAGCACCAATGCCACTTCGGCGAGCGGCAGCCGGAAAGCCGGACGCGCCAGCACCTCGGCGTATTCTGCCATGATCCGGTCATCCGCCACCGCTTGCACCTCACCATTGCGCAACCATTCCACAATGCGGCCCGGCGGCCCGGCGGACGACAGGAATCCCGAGACCACCACATTCTTGTCAAACACCGCGCGGTTCATTTCCGGAAAGCCGGCCGCGCCTTGCGAGCGGCGGCGATCTCACGATTGATTTCCGCCAATGACAACCGGGCCGACCCACTGCGCGCCGCCGCCTCGCGAACGCGACTCAAGGCCAGCCGGCTGCGCGCATCCCGGATGGACTGGATCACTGTCTCCGGGTCTTCCGAGGCGTCCACGTTCACCAGCACGGCCACGGGCCGGCCATCGCTGGTCAGCAGCAGTTCCTTCTCGGCCCGCAAGCGTTCCTTCAACTGGCGCGGCTGCTTCAAATCCTGAATGGCGATCAATTTCATAGTCACCTTATAATGTCCTTTTAAGGATATGTCAACTGACCTTACCCGTTGGCAACGCGGCGGGTTACAAGGTTTGGAATGGGTCCGGCACAATGCTGCGGCAGACCACGATTTGGTAGGCTGTGCTCAAACTTCAGTTCTCCGCCGAGTGCCGTCCTCCGGTGCCGGCGCGGAAGGCGATGATGCCGCACTCGGGGTCGTGGGCATCACACTGCTTCGATAAATTCCTGTTCGCTGACTCCCGCCTGCCGCAGCACACCGCACAACGTGCCTTGATCCACTTCCCGGTGCAGCGGCACGACGCAGACGGCGCTGCCCCGCCGCATGACCAGATGACTGCCCTTTTGACGCCGCCGCTCAAAACCAAGCCGTTCCAGTGCCCGTGCCACTTTCCGGCCGGAAACGCAGGGCAGTTTAGGCATGAGCGACCTCGAAGGTGGTGAGAAACGTTGGGGAGCGCTCCGAAAACTTCTTCTCTTCGAGATAAAGCTCCGTGGCTTCCTTCAAGTTCGCCAGGGCTTCCTCCACCGTGCGCCCCTGGCTTGTCGTGCCCGTTTCCGGGTTGAACGCCACCATCCAGCGCTTCGAGTCGCCGGGATAAATGACTGCGGTCAATCGTTTCATGCCGTTAGGTTAAGCGACACCGCCCGCCTTTGGCAAAGTTGGAATCTTCACCGCGTAGCGGCTTTCAGCAGAAAGCCGGCAATTAGAATCATCCCGAGAAGTTTACGGCGCTCTGCCGAGACGTCGCTACGCCCACGGATCGAGCCACGCGGGCAGCATCATCCCGCTCCCCACGTCGGCAATCGCAAATCGCAAATCGTAAATCGGCAGGCGGGTTCCAAGGTTTGCAACGGGTCCGGCACAATGCTGCCGCAGACCACGATTTGGTAGGCTGTGCTCAAAATTCAATTCTCCGCCGAGTGCAATCCGCCGGTGCCGGCGCGGAAGGCGATGTTGCCCCGCCCGGGGTCGTGCGGGTTCGCCGTGGCGCAGTTCCAGAGGCACGCGCCGCAGTGGACGCATTTCTCGCGGTCGAACGCGGGCACGCCGCCTTCGCCGGGATAGATCGCCTGGCCGCTGCACATCTCGACGCAAATCTTCGTGCCACAACTCGCGCAGGAATTCGGGTAGAGGAACATCACATGGTCCGCGTAGCCGGGCGGCGCCTGCACCTTGCCGCCCATCAGCAACGCGTCCTGATGCGAGACGAGCAACTGGCCATCGTAGGGAATCGCGGGCCAGCCGACTTTCTCCATCAGCGCGCCGTGGAGAGAAATGCCCTTGGCGTCGCACTCCTTGCGGAGGCGCGCGATGTCCTCGGCCGCGATGCGGCCCTGGTAATATTCCTCCAGGCTCGGCACGCGTTCGTGCGGCGGCATCGGCTTGCCGGGCATCGCGAGCTTGCCGTTCGTCAATCCGGCGAGCGCCATCCCTAACATGCCGGAGATGAAATTGTGCTGGAATCCGTCGCGGGACTGTTCAGCGATGCGGCCTTCCTTTTCGACCCAGCTTTCGCGGCGGCGGCGGACGTAGGTTTCTTCGAGGTTCTGCTTGGTGAACGGCTTCTTGGCCTTGAGCAATTCCACCACAGCCTCGGCGAGTTGCGCGCCGGTGGCCCAGGCTTCGTCCACGCCGGAGCCGGTGAGGACGTTGGTGCTGCCGCTGCCTTCGCCGATGCGCGCGAAGCCGTCGCCGACGAGGTGCGGTTCGCCGTGCTTGCCGGATTCGCCGAGCGTCTTCGCGCCCCACGAACGGAGCTTCGCGCCTTTGAGATGCCGCCAGAGATAGGGGTGCAGCATCCAGTGCTGGAGATAGCGGTAGGCGTTGCGCATCGGGCTGTCGAACCACGATGGCACAAAAATGCCGAGCGACGCGACGCGGTCGGGGTGAACGTAGAAGAATCCAAAAATCTCCGGCTCGGGAAAGCCGAACGTGTGGAAGACCGTGCCGGGCTTGAGTGTGGTGTCCTCGGGCAAATCCACCACGAACTTCATGCCGACGGCCCAGTCGTGAGTGTGATGACCTTCGGGCATGCCGAAGTGTGCGTCCAGTTGTTGACCGATGGCGCCGACAGGGCCGTCCGCCACGACCGTGAGCGCGGCGCGCACGTCCATGCCAGGCATATAGCCATCGCTGGGCTGGCCTTGCTTGTCCACGCCCTGATCGAGCAAACGGACGCCGATCACCTTTGGTTTGCAGCCGACGACGTGAGTCGGCTCTGACTTTCCTGAATTCAGATGGAGCGGACTTACGTCCGCGGCTACAGAATGAGGATCGGACGCTTCCACCTCCTCGATCAGCGCCTCCGCCACGGGCGTGCCGGGCCAGATTTGCACCAGGCCGGTGCCGAGCAGTTGCTGGCCGACCCATTGCGTGAACTGCCCCATCGAGAGCACCATGCCGCCGGTCTTGTGCAGGAACCCGGGTGTCCACGGCAGTTCCACTGCATCGTGTTCGAAAGGCAGCATGCCCCGGCCGGTGCGGATCAGCTTGTCCGCCGCGCGCAGCACGCCCGACCGCCGGCTGGCGCCATGCGGATCAAGGAGGTAAAGCACCTTCTCCTCGCCCACCGGTGCAGCCATCGGAATGCCCGCTTTTTCGATGTCCGGGAAACTCTCGCGCAAGCTTCGGGCGCGGGTCACCACGCCCGACACGCCGAAGGCGATGTCGTCGGCGCGCTCGTAGCACATGATTTGCGGCGGCATCCCGGGCAGGGTCGCACTCTCGACCGCGGGCGTGCCGTCGGGATTCGTGAGGTGCTTCGTCAGCGTGGTGAGGAAACCGCCGGTGGCCGGGCCGAACCCGACACAGACGATGTCCACGTCCATGCGCTGGCGTTCGACCGATTCTGGAGTTGTGCGAGTTGCGGATTGCGCCATCACAAACTCAGGGTTTGAGAGTGAAACCCATCTGGGTAAAATGGTGGTCTGTGGTGAGGACTTCACGGACTCGCAGTTCCCGCATCACCACAAAACTGGTGCAATCCGTAAAGGAAAAGTCCTTGTCGTCATACCGGAAGAAAAGGCTGCGCGCCTTCTCGGCGCGGGCAGGGGTAATCTGTTCCCAGCGGATCCGGGAACTCCCATCGACCTGCCGCCACCAGGATTCCGCCGCGGCATGCCCGAGCCGGAGGCGCATCAAGGTCAGCGTCTCATCCACGATATAGTCGGTCGTGACCAGAACGCCTCCCTGCTCCAGCCAGGCATCGCGAGCCGCCGCGCAAGGCTTGTGCGCCGGATCAGCAGCATCCGCGCAGGCCATCCAACCAGCGGTGTCCGCAAACGCGCGCTTCATTTCGGATAGAGCATCACGTCGTGCTCGGTGGCACTCCGTTTGTCCGTGCTACGCCCCAGCGGCTTGGCGTGATAAAGGGGATCGCTCTTGAGGTCGCCGGAACCGGCTTCCGTGGCTTCGACAGGAATGAGGTGGAAGGCGGGACGACTGCGATAAACCACCGTGAAGCGCGCACCCCGCCGAACCCGCTCGACGACAGACGGGAGCGAGGCGCGGAGTTCCTTGGCGTTGATCAGCGTATTCATGGCAGGTTCATCTTAAGTTAAACCCGGTTGCAGGTCAACCCCGTCGTCCGCCAAACCTGGCGCAAACGATGTCCACGTCCATGCGCTCGGGTTCAGGGCTGTTTGGAGATGCCACTTTCTCGAAGAGGTAGTTGGGTTATACCGGATAGTCCAGCGCTTCGCGGGTCATGACCTGGGTGAGCGCCTGGGCGGCGCGGTCTTTGGCCAGGCGGCAGCCGGTCAGGCAGCCATCCAGTTTGGCCCGCAGGCGCACGAATTCCTCGAAGCCCGTCATGCACACGCACGGGCCGGCCTTGCGCGGATGGGCTTCGCCTGCCTCGGTGACGTCGGCAACGCCGCGAGCGGAACCGGCGATGCCGGGAATGATTCCTTCCAGGATATCAAGATCCTCGGCGTTGTAGCAGGCGTGGCAGCTTTCGCCCGTCCACGCCGGATGCCGGTTGTAGCCATAAACGATCTCTGCGCAGACCCGCCCCACTTCGCCGGACGCACGCGCGGTTTGCGTGTGGCAAAGGTCCATGTAGAACGCAACCGTGCCCGCGAGTCCCTCCGCCACAGCGGGATTCTCCGGCCCGCGCGTCTCCAGTTCGATGGCATCCAGAATAAACTGCCGCGCCGCCAACAACCAGCACAGGGCATCGGCCAGCGGGAAGGTCACACCCTGGCGGGTCTTGTGATACAGCTTGTTGCCGTCCGCATCTTTGGCCGTCTGGATGTGCTGGAGTGTCCAGAGCCAGAGTTTCATGGCCGAGGCCAGGGTGCAGGCGCCGGTGCCGGGGCGTTCGGAGGCGATGGCGCGCATTTCCTCGATCCACTGCGCGAACTGCGCCAGGAACAAATCATTGGTCATGGTCATTGAGAGCTGCAGTCGCTGCACGGCCTCAGGTCCTTCGTACGTGGCTTCCAGTTGGGCATCCATCCACTTCTGGCCCAGGAAACCGGGGCAATCCTCGGTGACGCCGTAACCGCCCATCAGGCTGACGGCTTCCCGCATCAGGTTGGCGCCGTGACCGGTGTTCCAGAGCTTGCAGGCGGGGCAGAGCACGTTGGCCAGCGAATCCAACAGGACGAAGGAGACCAGGGGGCTGGGGGACGCGCTTCCGCCGGACCGGAGCCAGGACAACGCTTCCTGCTGAACCTTGCTTAACTCCTTCAACGCGGCGCGGCCGGTCAGTTTCTTCTCGGCGAGGATGCGGTCCTTTTCCTTCTCCAACGGGTCGAGCTGGTCAAAGAGCCGCGCCGCCTCGAACCCCAGCGAGGCGCTGGCTTCACCGGTGGCCCAGATGTCCACCAACCGATGCAGGGCGTCCTCCTTCTGCTGGATGCCTAGTTCGTAACGCGGCGTGCCCGGCGCACCCTCGCCTCCGCGAAACCGGCGGCGCTGGTATAGGATGACCGGTTCGACGGCGGAGAGCAGTTTGGCCGAGGTCATCAGGCCGACCGTGACCCGGGTGCGGCGGAACACAGCCTCGATGATCTCGCTGTGGGAGTAGTTGGGGATGATGACCCCGTCCTTGACCGTGTAACCGCCCACGATGCGGTTGGCGGGAACCTTGAGGTTGAACACCGGATCGCAGGTGGAACTGAGCTGGTGCACCAGCTTCTTGGTCGGCGTGCCCGGATCCCAAGTGCCGGGATCGCCTTGCTCGAGAATGACCATACAGCTGCCCTTGATCCGAGGATCACCCGAATCCACGGCGGCTGTGACCACGTTGGCGAAGCTCATGTTCGTGATGAAGCGTCCCCGCTTGTCCACGTGCAGCACAGGCTCTGCGCCCTCGGGCCAGTCGGCCACCCGCACTTTGCCCGCCAGCATCCCGGTTTCCACGCCCACGAACGGCAGCGGTTCAGTCAGCGCAAAAGCCGCGCGGACTTGCTGGCGGTTCTCGCCCGGTTTCACGGGAGCGGCGCCAGCGACGTACTTCTGCCGCTGTTCCGGGGTGCCGCGCTCATGGATGGGAGCCAGACCCAAGTTGCCGGCCAGGCTCGATGTCGCCGCCCCCGCATCCACCCAGGAAAGCTCGAAGGCGATCAAGGCCAGGGCCAAGTTCTTGGGTCCCGCGATGAATCCGCCCTGGTCCGGGTCTAGGAAGGCCGCCGTGATGCCGCTTTCGTCGAAGGCGGGCAGCAGGCTGGCCTTCTCGGGGGTCCAATCATGCGAGTTGCGCGCCCCTTCGGCCACCAACCGGGCGACGGGGCCGCGCGCCACGCCCCGCGCCGCCTGAACCAGCATGTGCAATTCGTAACGGTCCGAAAACCGCCACAGGATCTGGCGAACATCGTCGGAGGGCAGGGTATTCAGCGTGGCGCCCACGGTGGGAGAGGTTGTGTTTAGCATAATGATCCTGATCTGGTTGAACATCACCGACACGAGCCAAGGCCCCGCAGGACCGGCTCCTTCACTTCGCGTTGGGTTTGAGTGTCATCCCGAAGCCGCCCGGCTGGCTAGGTGAAGATTGGCTTTCTGTCACCAAATCTTGTCCTCACCCCGCCGCAGGGCCGACGTTCCCGCTCAGCCGTGCATGCAGATCAAGACCTTGCCCAGGGCTTGTCGGGAGCGCAGCCGCTCAAAGGCGGAAACGGCCTCAGCCAGCGGGAAGATCCTGTCCACGACCGGTTTGAGCCGGCCGGTGGCGGCCCATTCGAGCGTGGATTGAATCTCGGCACGCGTGCGGCCATAACTGCCGATCAATCGTTGCTGTTTGACGAAGATCGGCCAGAGGTTGAGGTGCACCTCACGGCCGCCAGTGGCGCCGCAGGTCACAATGGTTCCGCCCCGGGCCAGGCAGTCGAAACACTGGTTCAGCGTCTTGCCCCCCACATGCTCGATCACGAGATCCACACCCCGGCGACCTGTGGCCTGACGCACTTGCCGGGGCCAGTCCGGAGAGGTGGAGTCCACCGCTAATTCTGCTCCGAGCGATTCACCCAGGCAGCGCTTTTCCCGGGTCGAGCCCGTGGTGATCACCCGTGCGCCCAGGCGGCGGGCGATCTGGATCGCGGCCGAGCCGACCCCGCTGGACGCGCCCATCACGAGGACCCACTGACCAGGCTGCACGGCGGTTCGGTTGGTCAGCATGTGCATCGCGGTGCTGCCGGCCAGGGTCAGCGCGGCCGAGGTTTGGAAATCGACCTGGTCAGGCAACCGCACCAGAGATCGGGCCGGCACGCAGACTTGTTCAGCCAGGCCGCCATCCCTGGTGACCCCCAGCAGCTCGCCGGTCAGACAGAGGGATTCCTCGCCGCGCTGACAGAACTCGCAATCTCCGCAGAAGAGGTTCGACTGCACGGCCACCCGGTCGCCGCTAGACCAGTCGGTCACTGCCGATCCGGTGGCGCAGACCACGCCGGCCATTTCGCCGCCAGGAGTGCGGGGAAGCGTGGTCGGAATGGGGAGACCGGACGATTCGAGCCAGAGATCCAGGCGATTCAGGCCACAGGCGTGGATCGCGACCACGACCTCCTCGGGGCCGGGATGCGGCTCGGGCACATCGCGCAATTCAAACCGGCCGGGCGTGCCTTGGGCCATCAGTTGAAATGCTCGCATGGCGGACGATGATGATCCGCCCGGGGTGGCGACGCCATCGCATTCCGCTTCTTCCGCCCCGTGCCCCTCGCAGCGGCGGATGTGACTCCACGCCATCCCTCCCGTGTCTGGGGAGTCATCATCCCGGCGGCGCAGGGGTGTCGAAGAGGAGCCGGGATGCCGAGGCAGCCGGTCCGCGAATCGGGACCCAAGCCAAGTGGGAACTCGACGATTGCGTCCCTGGCTGGTTCCTGTTAGACATTACGTCGTTGGAACTGCGGGTGTGGTTCAATGGTAGAACGTGGGCTTCCCAAGCCTGAGACGAGGGTTCGATTCCCTTCACCCGCTCCAATTCTTCTTAGCTGCTTACTTCCAACAACTTACAAATATACGCCATCACTGAGATGGCTAAAGTAAGAATGAAAGTAAGAATGGAGACCCCGAAGTTTCCTGAAGTTTCCCGAAGTTTGACTCCCCCAATTCGAGGATTCAGATGACCTGCAACGGAGGGCATTCTTGCGCTATAAACCAATGACGGAAGCAAGTCGCTTTCATCAGTTCTGCGCCCGGTCGCGGCCTTGAGCCAAGACCAGAACGCAGCCTCCCAACCCACCCCGACAGCCCGGCCCTCAAAAGCCGGGCTGCTCGCTTTTGCCCCCAAACCTCAACACACAAAACAACAGAAAGGAAAACATCATGGCCATCGTTCTCGAAGCCAACTACAGCAAGAAGCTCGGTCTGCCCGGATACAGCAGCCATCAATACAGCCTCACCGTCCGCACGGAACTGGCGGACCTCACCCAAGTCGCAGCCGAAAGCGCGAAGCTCCACACCACCCTGCAAGACAGCGTGGATCGCGAGATCCAGAAGACCGGGTTCCTCCCTGAATCCAAAGCCGCATCGCCGCGTGGCAATGGCAACGGCAATGGCGGCAGTCACACCAACGGAAACGGGAATGGCCACGACCGCTGGGCTTGCTCAGACAAACAGCGCGAGTTGATTCTGAAAATCACCGACGAGCACAAGCTCGACAAAAACGCCGTCGAGCAACTCGCCCAGGACCGGTTTGGCAAGGGCGTCAAAGCCCTCAACAAATTGGAAATGAGTGGACTGCTTGACGAACTGCTCGAACAGACCGGGCAGAAGAACGGCAAGGGTCCGCGTCGCTTCAACCAACCCGCCCCAGCGAGGCCCGCATGATTGCGACGCTCGAACGCCCGGCCCTCAAGCCGGAGCCCACCGAGAAGGACCGCATTGCAGAACTTCAGCAGACCATCTCAGCCTCACGCCTGTCGCTGTGGCTGGGCTGCAAGCTGAAGTTCTTCTTTCGCTACGTTCTGCAAATCAAGAAAGCACCCACGCCTTCGATGCACGCTGGCTCGTCCGTTCACGCGGTGTTGCAGGCGTGGAGCATGTCACGCTGGCGTCGTGAACCGTTCGCAACCGAGCGGTTCAAGGCGCTGTTCAATGTGCGCTGGCTGGCCCTGCAGGCGGAGTCGAAGATCAATTGGGACGGTGAAGAAGAAGCCGACCGTTCTTCAGCGTGGAATGCGCTGGCGCACTACTTCCAGGAGACGCCTATTCGGGCGGATGAACGCCCGGAAGCGGTGGAAGTCGCGGTCAGTGCGGATCTGTCGGCGCGTGGTTTGCCGACGCTGGTCGGAGTCATTGATCTCGTCCGCTCCGGTGGACGAATTGTTGATTTCAAACTCACCGCAAAAACGCCAGACCCGGAAATGGTAGCGCACATGCACGGGACGCAACTCACGGCCTACAGCCTTCTTTACAGGGATGCGACAGGCCGGGAGGAAGGTGGATTGGAACTGCATCACCTCGTCCGCACCAAGGCCCCCAAGTGCATCATCACATCAATGCCTCCAGCAACGGAGCAACAGGTGACGCGGTTGTTCCGGGCGATGGAGTCGTATCAGGAAGGCGTGGCTCGGCAGGACTTCATTCCGTCGCCGGGCTTTGGCTGCTTGGGCTGCGAATTCATCAATGAGTGCCGCCGGCATTGAAAGCGAAACCATGAGCGACTACTGCCAGCGTCGCCTGCTCGTCGTCGGCCCGGCCAGCGACTTGAAGGCGTTTGATCGGGACGCGGATTGGACGGAGACCTTGGGAGCGACCGACATCGCGCTGCAGGAGCACTCGCCCACCCGGCGGGTCTGGCAGTTCGTGACGGAATCGCCCGCGTTGAAGTCCCTCCGCGTCATCTCGCGGCGGTGGCCATGCCTGACGTTCTTTCTGAACTACGACTGCGAGGATAATTGCCTCGTGGGACTGGTCCGGGCAAAGAACGGCAATCTGCGTCATCACCGCCTCAAGTATTAACCCAACCCCAACCCAACCCTGGGCCGGATGCGTTCAAAGCGTGTCCGGCCCATTTGCTTTACCGACCATGAAACCCTACACACCACACGAATTCAAAGTGCTGTATGTTCGCGAGTGCCAGCCCATGACGGAAGTTGCTGACACTCCGGAAAGAATCGCCGCCTACTGGCGTAACAACATCCCGCAGGCGGACTGGTATGACCCGTGCAAGGAAGCGTTCGTCGTGATCGTTCTCAACACGCGGCGCCGCATCATTGGTCACAACCTGGTTGCGCTCGGCAGCCTGGATACTTGTCCCGTTGTGCCGAGGGAAGTGTTTCGCCCCGCTGTCGCGGCCTCCGCCAGCGCCGTGATCCTCGCGCACAATCACCCAAGCCACGACGCCACGCCAAGCGAGGCTGACATCAAGGTGACGCGGGATCTGATCCGGGCGGGTCAACTCCTGAAGATCGAGGTGTTGGACCATGTTGTCATCGGCGAGGCCACGCCCGACCGACCCAAGGCGTGGTTCAGTCTGCGCGAGGCCGGTCACTTCAGCTTCTGACACTCCCTCACCCGGGAGGTCGGATACTTCGGATAGCCGGCTTCAACTCGTTTCAGAATCGGACGGGCGTCATTCGACCTCGCCCTGCTGAATCGAGTGAGCAAAAACCATCCGAGGTATCCGCGACAAGGAGCCGCTGCCCTCCCGATTCAACCTTCCGCCGGGTGTGGCAGTGCACCCGGCACTTCCCTTTATGAGCAACGCAACCTTGGAGCGACCGTCGCTGCAACGCGGCCCGATCCGCTATCGAAACCATTTCCGCTGGCGCGTCATGCCGCCGGACGGAGCTAGTGAACACGGTCTGTTCGACCGCTCGTTCGAGAACAAAACCAAAGCCGTGGCCTACCAGAAACAGGTCAAGGCGCGATTCCCCGACGAACCCTGCTGCCTGATCGACATGGGCCGCTGGCATGACTCGTTTGGGCGGATCATCCGTTGAAACCACAATTATGAACACACTCACTGCAAATCCCACCGACAACATCACGTTGTATTTCCGCGAAGGTTCCTCCGACAAAGTCTACCAGTGCGCGATCGAACCGGCGGGCGATGGAAAGTTCTCCGTCACCTTCGCCTACGGGCGTCGCGGCGCCACGTTAAGCACCGGGAGCAAGACCAACAGCCCGGTCAACTACGACGAAGCGAAGCGCATCTTCGACAAGTTGGTCCGCGAGAAGATGGCCAAAGGCTACACGCCCGGCCCGGACGGCACGCCCTACGTCGGCGGCAACGGCGACAAGCAACCGTCCGGCTACCTGCCGCAGTTGCTCAATCCCATCGAAGAAGCCGAGGTGCAGCGTCTGCTCAGGGACGCGGCCTATGTCGCGCAAGAAAAGTTTGACGGCCGGCGGCTGCTCCTGCGCAAGGAAGGTGCGGCGATTGACGGGATCAACCGCAAGGGTCTGCTGGTCGGTCTGCCGGAGCCGGTCTTTCAAGCATTCCGCCTCATGCCCGGCGACTGTGTGCTGGACGGCGAAAGCGTTGGTGACGTGTTCCACGTCTTCGACCTCCTGAACTTCGATGGCCAGGACATCCGGGCGCGGAAATACAAAAACCGGCAGACCGAGTTGATCAACCTGCTGGCGTCCGTTCAGCAGCGGGCCATCCGCTTCACGGAGACCGCCTACACAGCGGAGCAAAAGATCCGGATGCACGCCACGCTGCAAGCCGCCGGGAAGGAAGGCATCGTCTTCAAACGGTTGGACGCGCCCTACACACCCGGTCGTCCCAACTCGGGCGGGCCACAGTTAAAGCACAAATTCTATTCGGCAAGGACGGCTGGGCACTCGCCGGTAACGTGACCATCCCGCCCAATCACCACATCCCGGTCATCGGCGGCGTGGTCGAGGTCCGTTACTTGTATGCGTTTCCGGAAAGCGGAATCGTCTATCAGCCGGTCTATCTGGGTGAGCGATCCGACGTGGAGCAGCACGAGTGCGTCCGCTCGCAACTGAAGTTCAAGCCAACCGCGGCGGAGGCGCAAGCGGCATGAGTGTGCCCAAGGTCCGACTCCTCAATCGCAAGAATGTCCGCGAGTTCGCTTTGGAAATGGCGAAGCACCGGGCGCACAAGTTCACCCGGGTCGGTGGCGACTTCTTTCTGAAGTGTGAAGGCCAACTCAAGGCATTCATCCGGTCGGAAGTGCAACGCCACCCATCCGTGGGCAAAACGATCAAGTAAGCAATCCATCAACCCAAACCTGCCTGCCGCCCATGATCCACACCGGGTCGTGGGCGGCTGGCTTTTCAAACCACAACAAAAGGAAACATCAGTCATGCAACACACAATTGAATTCCCGGCTGTCGCCCTGAAGAACGCCTTCGCCGGCTTGTCGAAAGTCATCAGCAGCAAATCCACGCTCCCCGTCTTGGGTTGCGTCCGCATCGAAGCCGACGCCAACGGCGATGCTCGTTTCCAAGTCACCGACCTCGATTCGTTCGCGACCGGCCTTGTCCAAGCAACCAATCCTGGCCGCTTCCCGGCCTGCCTCATCCCTTTCGATCCGCTCAACCGGATCGTCAAGGGCGCCAAGAACGCGCTTCGTCTCGTGCAGGAGGACGGCAAGGTCAGCGTCCAATCCAGCTTTGGCACCGCCACCGTGGCGCAATCGCTGACGACGCATCCGCTGAAGGAATGGCCGGCCGTGCCCGCCGTGCCGGAGCCGACGCTCACGGGTGAAGCGGCGTTCAAGAAGGCACTCCGGGAGGCACTCGAATGCGCGAGCACGGACTCCTCACGGCATGTGATCAACGGCGCGTGCCTCGATCTCACGCAATCCGGCTGTCATTCGGTGGTCGGCACGGATGGTCGCCACTTGTTTTCGGCGAACACGTTCCAGTTCGATCTGCCGCAATCGGTCATCGTGCCCAACAGGAAGTTCCTTGGTTGGTCCGGGTTCAACGCCGATGGCAACTGGCGCGTCGGCCTATTGACCGACAAGAAGGGCGAGCCCGAGTGGTTGGAACTTCAGTCTGACCACTGGAGCTTCATTACCAAGCCGATTCAGGGCAACTACCCCAACTGGCGCCAGGTCGTGCCGACGGAGGACCGTAACGTGACCCGCGTTACGTTGAGCGAGGAGTCGGTCGGCCTGATGCTCGACGCGCTCCCCCGAATGCCAGGCAGTGACGACAACTACCAACCTGTGGACCTGATCGTGGCCAACGGCCAGTTCTCCCTGTCGGCCCGCGCCAAAGGCGATCCGGCATCCAGTCAGGTGCCGGTGCCGGGTGCCACGGTCACCGGGGATGATGCCCAGATCCGGCTCAACCGCACCTTCGTCACCAAGGCGCTCCGGTTCGGGTTCACCAGCTTTGAGATCACGGATGAACTGAGTCCCATCCTGTTTACGGCTCCCGGTCGCAAACTGGTGGCCATGCCTATCCGGCTGGAATCCGCCACTTCACCCCAACCCACTCCTCAGCCAGAAGCTGAGACCGCAGCCCCGGCGACACCGTCCGCCGAGGCTCCGGAACCAACCCAGACGGACGAAAGGACTACCATGCCCGCAGAAACCAACCTCACGCCGCCCCGGCGCGGCAACCTCCAGCCGAAGGCTGAACCCACCAATGGCAACCACAACGGCACGAATGGCCAGAACGGTTCGGCCCTGAGCGTCGCCGTGACGCAAATCGAAACGGTTAAGACCGGGTTGCGTGACGTCATCATCGAACTAAATGCCACCCTGGATCTCCTCCGAGCGGCGGAGCGCGAGAAGAAGGCGAGCGCAAAGGAAGTCGAATCCGTGCGGGCGACACTGCGCAGCCTGCAGAAGGTCGCCATCTAAGCCGATGTCCGGGAGGCAGGCACGTCGCCTGTCTCCCGGACTTGTCTGGTCGTCAAGAATTCCATAGGAATACCACTGATTGAAACGCGCCCTACAACTGATCAAAGACCACGCCGGACGATTGGCCGATGCGGTGAGCGACCTGACGAATTACGCCGCCGTGCGGGTGCCGTTGCAGAAAGCGAATCGTCCTGGTGAAGTCACGCTCGATCTGACGGGTTACCGGCAAGTCAACACTTACGCCTGCGGAGCGGTGGCGTCGGCCATGGTCGTGAGGTTTCTGCGTCCGCTGATGAGCTTCGAGCGCATCCACTCGGCGGTCGATCCAACGCTGGAATCCGGAGCCGGAACCATGCGCGTCACGCGGGCCTTGCGCTCGCTGGGCGTTGGCGTGTCCCGAAAGACAGACCTGACCTTCGACGACATCTGCAATGCCATTGATGCCGGGCGGCCGGTCATGGTTTGCGTTAAGACCAAGGACAAGGCGACGGATCATTGGGTGGTCGTTTACGGCTACGGTCGCCGGCCCAACACCTTGTTCGTCGCCGGTCAAGGCTGGCACTTTGTCGCCCGGCAGCGGGTGAAGTGGGCAGACTTCCGCCGCCAATGGAGGCCGCCGGGTGAAGGCATTGTTTGCTGGAAAGCAAACGCCCGGAAGCCCGTCCGCCCGTCCCGCCCCGTAAAGAAGAAGAAGTAACCTTCGTCACCTGACGCAGGATCTATCCGAAGCCGGAGTAGCCAATGTGCTGCTCCGGCTTCTTCGTTTCCAAACCCAAACCAAGAAAGGCAAACATGAAAGAAGAAACCCCGTTCAATCCCATCATCCTCCCGAACCTGGCGATCCCCGCCAGCGAGCCGCAAGTCGCGCAGCCGGAAATCAAAGCGTCCCGCAAGAAGGCGGCACCTCGTAAGTCAACCCGCACGGCCAAGACGCGCCGGGTGTTGGACGTTCCGCACTCGACCGTCCGGTTCACCGCGAAGATTCGTCGGCAGGCGCGGCGTCTGACGCAGCGAATCAAGGGCGGCATCACGTCGCGGCTCGCGCACCTCGACCAAGCAAAGCTCAAGAAAGTGCTCATCGCGTGCGGCGTCGCTGCGGCCGTCGCCACGGCGATTGTCGTATTGGCGAAGCTGACACCACTCATCGTCGCACTCCTCGCGTTGCTCGGCCTCGGCGCCGTGCTCCAGATGTGGGACCGACTCCGCACTCGCATGCCCGCCTGATTGAAGCGTATGAATCCACTACTGCAATCCCTCACGCGGGAGGGCGTCCTCATCAACGTCAGCGTTCGATACTGGAGGGCGCACAAGAAGCTCAAGGCCGAAGACATCGGGCTCGAACCGGACAAGGTCTCGGAGCGGCTCATCAGCCTTGGTCATAAGCGGCTGTTGCCGAAGGAGGCGACCGCCGCGCTGGCGCTCGTCGAAAGCCGGGCGCATGCGCTGGTGGAGGCCAACACGTTTCCATTCCTCAACGGCTTGGCTCACTTCATTCCCAACGCGAAGTTGGGCGAGGTAACCGGGAAGTTGAAGGCGCATGAAGCGGAGTTCTGGCTGGCCAAGAACCAGTTCGTCTCCCAATACGGCAAGCTCCGCGACGCCGCGCTGGAAGAATGGCGCGAGATGGCAAGCAACCTGTCCGATGACCCGGCCCGGGTGGTGGCTGCCATCGAGGCGGCCTTCCCGCCGGCCCAGACGCTTGAACGAAAGTTCGGCTTCGACACCCAACTGTTCCAGATCGCCGTGCCGGAGCGACTCGGGATGGACCTGCTGGACCTCGGCGATCAGGAAAATCTGATCGAAGCCAGACAGCAGGCAGCCCGGGAAGCGGCGGCGAAGATCCGTGAGCAGACACAGTCGTTTATTGCGGAGTGCGTCACCAGTCTCCGGGAGCAAACCGCGCAGCTTTGCGGCGACATGTTGCAAAGCATCCGCACGGGCGAAACCGGCGTTCACCAGAAAACGCTGAACCGTCTCATCCGTTTCATCGACCAGTTCAAGCAAATGAACTTCGTCGGTGACGCGGAGATGGAGCAGCAGTTGGAGACGGTGCGCCGGGAACTACTCACCCGGACAGCCGAGGAGTATCGCACTGGCGGTTCATCCGCCCGGGCGACCCTCGAATCCGGTCTCGCCAGGCTGGCGGACACCGCCCGTGAACTGGCCCGGCAGGATGCCACCGCACTGGTCCAACGCTTCGGCGGACTGGGACGACGCAAGTTCCAACTCGCCGCTTAGCCCAACCAACCAAACCAACGGGGCGGCCTGGTCTTCGGACTGGGCCGCCCTTGTTGCTTCGACATTAACCCTCAATCGATTGAACCATGCCCAAGTTCGTCTGTTCCTATGCCTACGACATCGCCTGTTACGCGGACTTTGTCGTCGAGGCCAAGACCGAGAAGGCTGCCCTTCGCCAGATTCGCAAGGCGCTGCGCGAGGGACGGTTTGAAAACGTAAGCGCCGATCCGTGCTGGGAGAACGGTCCCGACAGCGAACGGGTGTTCGTCCAAGGCCCAGCCACGGAATTCGCACCCCCCACCACGCTTGATGAACTCACCGGGCGGGAGCATCTGTTCAGTCCGCACACGCACGTCTGCGTTCGCTGCGGTCAATCCGCCGAGGATGACGCGATTGAAAACCTCGCCTGCCCCGGCTGCTAAACCCCAACCCATAACCTGAAAGGAAAACTGTGAGTCACTTCACCACTATTAAAACCCAAATCAAGGACATCGCGGCACTGGAGGCCGCGTGCAAAGAACTTAGCCTGCCGCTCCTCCAGAACGCCCATGCCCGGGGCTACGCTGGGCAGACTCGTCACGGCGACTTCGTCATTCAACTCGCCGGCCCCTACGACATCGCGGTGAACAAACAACCCGATGGCACCTTCGGTCTCACGACCGATTGGTGGCAGGGACACGTCGAGCAACAGGTTGGCAGCAATTTCGGCAAGCTGCTGCAGTTGTATGGCGTTCACAAGGCGACGGCGGAGGCCCGCAAAAAGGGTTTCTCCGTCATGCGCCAGCCGCAACGAAACGGGGCCATCAAACTCGTTCTGCTCGGAGGTGCGTCATGAATCGCAGCATCGAAATCATCGTGTTACCCACGGGTGAGATTAAGATCGACGCGGTCGGGTTCAAGGGAGCGGATTGTGAACAGGCAACCCGGTTCCTGGAGGAAGCCCTTGGCGTCGTAAATCACCGGGCGAAGAAACCCGAGTATCACCAGTCGCGCACGGCGAAACGGCAACAAAGGCTCGGCGCATGAATACGCCTGTCCTGAAGTTCGATCCCGCCGGGAATGGGCACTGCCTGTTCACCGAAGCGATTGATCTGTCCACGCTGGGGGCCTTGGAAATCGCCCGGGCCTCCACCATCGAATTCAACAACACAGCCCAGGAGTGGGAGGTCAAAAGCCCGGAGGGTGAACTGTTGTTCAGCCATACTTCGCGCCAAGCCTGCCTCGCCTGGGAACACCAATACTTCAACCGTTAGCCTTGGGGCAGTTGGACGGTGGAAAAAATCAATCCCAGTCCCAACAGCCCCATTCGGGCAATCAACTCGGGCGGCAGGTAATGGGACTCCTGGATCTTCCCGGTTCGTTCCACGCCGAAGTCGAACAGCAGATTGTCCACGCCGTGCTGTCGCATGGTTTGGAAATCGGGCTCGTGCCGGGACAGAAACGTCATGGCAGACCCCACCTGTTCGGCCACGGTTCCTTCACTCACCAGCACAACGAATCCCGAATCTGGCCGGGCGATGGATTCCTTGCTGGGAATCTCGCCCTTCCGGAACACCGACACCGGCTTGAACGAAGTGGTCCGCAAATACCCGTCCACTTCAAACCGCAATCCACTGGCTACAAACACGCATGCGCCCATGCCCAAAGCATGCGGAAGCTGCCCATGACATGAAAACCAAAACCATCACCCGATGAAGAAACCCATTCACAAGGTCTGGACGTTTCGGTCGGATTCCGACCCGAGCACCAGTTACCAAACGCTCCAATACACCGACGGGACCACCTCGTGCGAATGCCGGGGATGGACCCGTCGAGTGGCCGCCGATGGCAGCCGCTCCTGCAAACACACCCGCTGGGTGGATCTCGGGATCGCGGATCGCTACTGCACGGCCACGCACGACTACAACGAACACAAACCTCAACCCATCATCAACCACCATGCCCACCACCAAATCAAAACCGCGCCCCGCCTTGGACAACGCAAGTTTGCTGTCTGACCTGGGCGCCCGAATCATCCATTACATTCAGGCAGGCTATCCCGGCCTATACCTCGTCTCGCCCGAGGAACAGCGCGTCGAGGCAGAACTGAAGTCCGTCACCGAGCACCTCAACCGGGACCGGAAAGCCGACGAACAATACCAGTTGTGTTACTGGTCGGTCGTGGATGGCTTGGTCAACACGAAGACCAACCAGGTCCACAACGCCAACGATCCGCTGGAAGTCCTGCAACTCATCGGCGAGCAACCGGAGCGGACGATTTTCCTGCTCAAGGATTATCACCTGTTCCTGCAAGACCCGAATCCCATCATCGTCCGGAAGCTCAAGGACGTGTTGCTCGAAGGGAAGACCAAGCAGAAGACGCTCATCATCGTCGGTTGCCGGCTGGTGCTTCCGCCGGAACTGGAACGGGAAATCACCGTCGTCGAGTTCGCGTTGCCCGGCAAGGAGGCGTTGCGCGGCGTGCTCGGCGGCATCATGGAATCCGCCGGTATCAAAGACCTGGCGGTCGAGCAGCAGGAGAAAGCGGTGGATGCAGCCTCCGGGCTCACCACCATCGAGGCGGAGAACGCCTTCGCGTTGTCATTCGTTCAGACGCGGACCATTGAGCCATCGGTGGTCGCCCGGGAGAAAGCGCAGGCGGTGAAGAAATCTGGCCTGCTGGAGATCATCGAAGCCCGCGAGTCGCTGGACTCCATCGGCGGCCTCGACGTGATGAAGGACTGGCTGTTGAAACGCCGCAATGCGTTCACCCAGCGGGCGGTAGATTACGGTCTGCCGCCGGCCAAGGGCCTGCTCATCATCGGCATCGCCGGCACCGGCAAATCGTTGTCCGCGAAAGTGACCGCCAAGGTCTTCGGCGTGCCGCTGCTGAAGCTGGACGCCGGCCGGTTGTATGGGGGGCTCGTCGGTCAGTCGGAAGCGAATCTGCGATCGGTCATTCAGACGGCGGAGGCGATCGCGCCATGTTGTCTGTGGCTGGATGAACTGGAGAAGGGGCTGGCCGGGAGCAAGTCATCAAGTTCCACGGATGGCGGCACGTCAGCGCGGGTGCTGGGGTCGTTGCTGTCCTGGATGCAGGAGAAGACGGCCGCGGTGTTCGTGGTGGCCACGGCCAATGACGTGTCGCAGTTGCCGCCGGAGTTGCTCCGGGCCGGGCGCTGGGACTCGATGTTCTTCGTGGACCTGCCCAACGCGGCAGAACGTCAAGCCATCTGGAACATCCAAATCCGCAAGCACGGTCGCAACCCGTCCGACTTCGATCCGGTGCAACTCGCCCGGGCCAGCGATGGTCTGACCGGCAGCGAGATTGAAGCGGTGTTCGTCGAATCGCTGTATGACGCCTTCGACCGGGATGCCGAACCCACGGACCTCGACATTGCCCGGGCGTTGACTGACTTCGTGCCGCTGTCGAAGACGATGGCGGAGCAAATCAATGCACTACGGACCTGGGCCACTGGTCGTGCCCGGTTCGCCACCTCACCGGCAGCGACGGAGCGAAGGCTTCGGAAACTGGCGGCGTGAGCATCATGGGAAGCCTGTCCGATGGACGGGCTTTCTTGTAGCTATCAAGTGTCGGCTGGTTTTGCACTCAATGGATTAAGGATAATACTTGAATGAAGTGGCCAACGCGGCTTCCATCGATGTGGGACCGTCACCACACCTGAGGTGACAGTATCTGATTGCCGAATGGCAGCAATTACACCTGAATGCTTATGCCGGAAGACGACGATAAATCTGAACAGCAGCAGTCACCTCCACCCGAAGAACAAACGGAGATCATTCTTCCCGAGACCGATTGGCAACTCGCGCTAGGCAACGAGAAAAACGCACCGGAAAACAAGGAGGACGACTAGGGTCAGAATCGGGGATAGCATGGCGGCTGATGCGATTCGTTTTAGGCGAATGGCAGTCTTCTTGTTCCAGTTGCGGTTGTAGTTGATGCGAAACTGGAGTTCATGGGCATACCCTATTTGCATCCGCTCCAGATCTTGATTGATGAACTCCCCTTTGATGATCTTCTTGGGGTCATATCCATGCCCTGCATAAAGGCTGGGAAGATAAGTCCAAATTATTGGAATACTCAGCGATACGAGAATCACAACTTCGACCACCAGATACGCCACCAACGAGCGCGGCCACTGCCCTATATTCTCGATGATGGAGTTAACCCCAAATGCAATAATGGCGGAAAGGACACCCAAGACAAAAGTTCCCTTCCGTTGAATTGCATCTCGATCTTCTAATGTCCGCTGTAGCGATTTCTCGCACTGAGCGACGATAAACTCGGCCTTTGCCGGTGTTAATTTCGATGTCTGGAGGGTGATCTTCGTCATAGCGTTAAATGCAATGCCACAAGTTGTTCAGGCTGTTTCATTGAACTAAGCAGGCGCTTCCTTTCTCAGCCGTCTGATTTCCCGGTCGGTGAAGCTGGGCAATACGCCCAGCCCCTTCTTGATCTCCTGATACAATTCATCGCCCTTGATTCCCTTCCGTTTCAACTTCTCCCACAGCCGCCTGGTCTTCTTCGCCATGTTCCCGCGATCCATCCGCGCCTGACTCAACACCGGTCCCTGTCGCATCGCAACTCGTGGGCGGTGAAGTTTCATGATCTCGCTCCAATCAAGGTCTTTGGTCGTGTTGAGGCTCCAATACGCTGGCACGACAATCATTGTGCCGTGCGCCGTGAGGTTGACCGACAGTTTGAGGACGAGCGGCTTGTCGCCCTCCATTCCATACAAGTTCCAACGGTGACAGAAGGCGTCAAAGGCGGCTTTGAACAACAACCGGTCGTCGTCATCCCGAAACTCCCAATCATTCCGGAAATTGCGCTCCTGAACCATTCTGCGGCGGATCACCCGTTTCTCGCCTTTGGCTGTGCGAAGGTTGAACAGTGACTTTAGCCGCTGCCACTCCTTGCGAAAAGCCGGGTTGTCGCGGGTCTGCTTCACTTTTTCGCGATACTTCAACTGCGCTTCACGCGTGATGACACGCTCGTAGCGTCCTTTCTCAACCTGGAGTTCGTGGGCCGCAATCGCACGTTGCACCTTGGGCTTGGGGAGTTCGGAAACCTGTTCCAGGAGAAACAGAACCTCCGGGCGGAGATCCTTGCCGCTGCGGATTTCTGATGCGAGGTGCCTGCCCAAGCCGACAAAATCCACCGGCCAAAGGGTGAAGGGCATCAGCAACCAGTGGCGGGTGATTTCAAGCGCCTGAAGCCCGGGGTGTTTGGGGTGATTGGCACGAACCGCATGCATCTCCTTGAGCACATCGCCCACCCTTTCAATACGTCGAAAGGCCAGGCGACGCAGCAATGCCATGTCTCGCCCCAGATCCGATTTCACGGGGGCGACAATACCGGGAAGTTGGCCGGAAGGGGACTGGAAAAGTTGGACAAGGAAGATCAATCAAGATTGACCTTATTTTGCCCATCCGATTGTGGCTTGATCCAGCGTGGCAAACATACAGTGCCGTTCTTGGTGCCTTCGTGAGGAGGCGGAGCGGTCGAACAACAGACAACCAAATCATTAACATGCCCGACGACCTGACAAAAACTGGCAAGGCCGACGACAGTCGGATCAACATTCATCAAGATCACGAAGTGCAGTATTGGAGCGCCCGTCTGGGGGTGACGCCTGATCGTCTTAAACAGGCGGTTCAAGCTGTTGGCCCCATGGTCCGTGACGTGAAGCGGCACCTGGGAATCTACTCCTGAGCTATGCCACGATTCGGTCCACACTTCGTCATCGGAATGGCTGCTGGTGCCACCGTGAACGCCGTCTGCCAATGGAGCGAGTGCTGGGCAAATCCCAACGCTGAGTTCAGCTTTGGAAGCCTGGCCCTTTGCTCCCTGGCAGGCGGTGCTGCCGCATCACTTCCCGACCTGCTTGAGCCCGCCTTTTCACCCAATCATCGCGGGTTCTTCCACAGCCTTACGGCAGCCGCCCTGGTAGCCTACGGGATTTCAGGCCGCCATACCCAGCGACTTGGCGTTTTGGGCAAGATGGTTCTGTGGGTGCTGGGGCTTGGCTACCTCAGCCACCTTGCGGCCGACGCTACAACGCCCAAATCCCTCCCAATTTTCGGATGGGGTAAGCGTTGGAATCCCAGTCTATGGTGTTGAAACCGCCCGGTAGAATCTTTGCGGCAGGTTCGTCGCCGATGAATCGAGGAAGCTCAGATTCGTGTTGCAGTAGAACGAACCGAGCGACACCCAGTTCACGAGGTTGGTGCTGGCCTCCAAGCGATACAGTCCCGGTTGTGGCACTTTGAGGGTGAACTCGAACCCGGGTGCGCCCGCACGGTTTAGCAAGCCGGTCTGTGCCGGGGGATTGACGGTGAATCGCAAGGGCGGGGTTGTTGATGAAGCTCCTTGGTTGTCGTAGGCGCGGGCATATACCGTGTAAACGCCTGCCGCAAGATTGAGCCAGTTAACTCCATAGGGCGCGACCGTATCGGTGAACAGCAACTTCTCGCCATTGTAGAACTCCACTTTGGCAATGGTGCCGTCTGTGTCGCTGGCGTTGGCAAGCAATTGCACCGCGGCGGGCGCAGCAAAAGCGGTGTTCGCGCTCGGGCTTGTGAGGGTAACCCCGGGTGCGTTGTTGATGCTGGGGTAGGTTCCCCGCCGATAAACCACGGCAAGTTTCGCGTCGCTGATTCCGAGAACCCGACTTCCAAGCGGATTCAACCTGTCAGCGGTCAGTTGTTGGACATACACCGAGCGGTCGGAACTGGTTGGAAGATCTTCGTCTGCATAAAGAACCTGGCTGTCATCCCCGTTGAACACCGGATAACCCACCCCGTTCTGGCTGGTCCCAACGACACCTAGCGCCCCCGCGTAAAGATCCAAGGTCAAGATCGCGGAATCGCCCGTTGTGTATTGGGCGTCGAAAACCACAAAGCGGCTCGATGTCTTGGCAAAGGACGGATTGCCGATGTTGAAGTCATCCTCCGTGGGAATGACCACTCGCTGCTGCAACGTCGCCATATCCATGCCAAAAATGCTCCACGCTTCGCGGAACTGGCCATCCGCACCGCGAATTCGCGACAGCGCATCATAAATCAACAGCTTGCCATCCGGCGAGAAACTCAGGGCGTCCGCGTAAACGATGTTGTTCAGGGGATCGCCGTCCGTGACCGGCGTGACCAGATCGACAGTCGAGGTCACGTTCGAAGCGACATCGAGGACCACAATCTGATTCGTCGGAATCCCGCCGTTGTTAAAGACAAATGCCACATAACGGCCTTCGGGCGAGATGGAGACGGAATGCACCAAACCCGCAAAGAAGGTGTTGAAGTTGGTGCCAACCGTAGTGAGGTAGTGCAGGCTGTCGTCAGGTCCGACAAAGAACATTTCCGACCCGTCGCCGGAGATGGACGGCCGGGACAGCTTCACGTTTGTCACCAGACTGCTTCCGCTGCCGGAGTCGCCCCGGGCCTGTTCATACCGGATCAGGTCATCCCGCGTGTAGAACCAGTGCTCGCGGATGAACATGTATGAATCCTGAGCCGCCACGGCCGCATTCACATTGCTCGGCTGCGGGGCGCTGACCGGGGCAGCATACATTTCCACCGCGTCGAACGCTTCGGCCGTCTTCAGTGCCTGCTGCGAATTCGTGCCAAACAGGGCTTCCGCCGCGGCAATGCAACCCAAGCGGGCATCGATAAACTGCGAGAACGGCTTCATGCTCATGGTCAGGCAGCGGTAAACGATCTGTTCAGCATCCTGGTTGCCGATGGGTTTCGTCAGTCCGGCCGCGAGGAGAAAGTAAGCACGGTTGATAATGCCGCTGTTGATGTGGACGCCGCCATGGTCGGCAGTGGTGACGATGAACTGACTCATCGTTCCGGGTTGGCTGTAGGCGGCTGGGTTGGCCATGCTTCGAATCACGTTGTTCAGTTCAGACCCGAGCAGCCAGTCGTTTGTGCCCCTGGTTCGCGCTTCGATCATTTCGCCAAAGATGTCGGCGAATGCCTCGTTGAGGGCTCCAGATTGCCCCTGATACATCAGCACGCCCTGACTGCCGATGCTGAACACGACGCCATGTGTGACCTCATGACCGATGACATCCAGCGATCCGGCGTAGTCATCTGCATTGCCAAACACCATGATCTTGAAATCATTATTCCAGAATGCATTGGGATAGCCTCCGATTCTGACGACGGCGGTCATGTTGCTGCCCTGGCCATCGAAGGAGTTCCTCGCGAATCTGCTGTAGTAGTAGTCGTAGGTTTGGCTGAGATTGAAGGAGGCGCTGACTGCATCCGGGTTGCTCCAGGAGTTCGCGGAGCTTGAGGTCACATAGTATAGCGACTGCACATTGTCGATGGGTGCCAGCGCAGCATCGTCAACTTCGATGTAGCCCTCCCCCGTGGTCGAATTGAACATCGGTTTGCTGGCATCAATCATGTAGTAGGTTGCGCCTGACTGCCACACGTTGAGTGAGCGATTGACTCCAAACAGGTCCAACCCGGAACCGGGGACGCTGCCCGTTGTGACGCGGCTGATTGCAACCAACGTCTCACCGGTTTGCGCGTCGATCACGACCCACCACGACTTGTCCAACGAAACTGACACGTCCGCCTTCCAGGCCAGTCTCGAAGCCTGATCCATCGGCGCATAAACGATGAGTTCTGGAGTGCCGACACGGGCGGATGATCCGGCTTCAACCGCATCGCGAGCCTTGGCTGCCGCATCAGACGGCGCAAGCGCGGGAGTCATTGAGACAGCTTCCGGGGTGGCGATGTAAGCACCATCCACGAGATTGATGTCTCCGGAGGCACCCAGATGCACGCCAATCTCAGCCGGCCAGACAGGCAGACCTTGATATTGCTGGGTGAACCGCAAGACCTCACCACCCAATGGGTCAGGTTGCCGATGCGCCAGTTGCAATTCTTGGTCGGGATCGTTCAGCAGCATCAGGGCAGCATTATCCCGGAGGAACGACTTCGCGGTTGCTTCGTTCCGCGCCGCCTGGTCGCCGCCGGTGGCAACCGCGGTGGCGAGCGGATTGCCTTTGAGTTGAATGGGAGTGCTGTTCTGGGGTCGCAGATAGACTTGCAGGGAGGTGCCAACCCGCTGCTGCAACTGGCGCATGGCTTCGGCCTGCTTGTCATCCCGGAAACCGCCTGCTACTGGCGCCATGTTGGGCAGAAGTTGCGCGGGTTGATTCGCGAGGACACGCGCTGCGACCTGCTGCATGACTTGCACCTGTGCTGTGTTGCCTGGCCAGTTGGTGGACCACGATGCGGTCGCAGCCGTTTTGGGTGCATTGGTGAGCGAAAAGGCGCGGAGCTTTTCCACTGGAGGCGCAGTTTCACCCGCCCCGCTATTTCCACGGGATTGAAGTCCAAACCAGATCAACAAGGCAACGACTGTTCCCGCCGCGCCTGCTAGATACAACTTCCGCCGTGATTTAATTCGCATCGCTTTTTCCTCCGAAGATGACCTCATGCTGCCCGGTCGCCTTGCACTCGACAAGCACCCGATGCAATCATTTCACCGAGCACTGGTCGTGTGCGTGCGTAGCCCGGATCGGCGTATGGCGGACGGGAGGCCGGATGATAGACCGGCAGCAGATTCCACTTCTTGCCGGTTGCGCCATCGCCCAGAATCCACCAGTCCTTGGTGTCGAGCCAGCGAGACAGCTTCCGTGTTGAATCAGCGTAGCAGTATTTCCACCGCGCATCCGGGTCGAGGGATTGGTCGAGATGGATTCTCCCGCCGTTCCGTGTTCCGATGGCTGGCAATTCAGCCATCCGCTTGAACATCTTGATCACGCCATACTCGGCGATGGTTCCTAAGGCGATAATGTGGCGGCACTGTTGCATCCGCCTCCAAATCCACTCATAGGGCAACGGCGTGTCGTCCCCGGCACGTTTGCAGGTCAGGAACTGCGCCCACGCCGACCAGGTCTTCTTGATGACACCATCGTTGCCTTCATCCCCGCGATGGCCCGTCCCGGTATTTGATCCGTGTTGCACGAAGCTCGCCTTGCACAGGTCGGTGAGACAGGCCCGGGAAGCTGGGACGCCCGCATCGCCAAGGAGGCGGTCGAGAATCGGGCCGTAATAGGTGGATTTGTCCGGGGCCATGACCTGGGAATCGAAGTCCTGGATAAAGTTGGTGCAGGCTTGCGTCACCTCGGGATGCCTCGGGTCTTCGTTGCCTTCACGAATCAAGTCCCGGATCGCGAGGTAATCCTCCAGCTTCATGCTGCGGGAGGAATAGCCTTCGATGAAGCCGTTGTAGCTGGAGCCGACGACGAGCACCCCGTTGTTCTCGTGTGCGAACTGAGTCCCAACGCGGTCGGGCACCCACGGCAATGGATTGTCCGGGCCGAACTCATTGGCGTGTTCCGGCTTCGGCATGGCCTGCTGCGCACCGACGACGCACCCATCCGGACGGGTGATGACCGGAATCTGCCGCTGCAAGTCGAGCGACAACGCAATGATCTCGCAGTTGAGTGGGTCGGCTGGCAGGAAACTCATGGTCGTTGCGGAAGCCGATTCAAAGCGCCGGTGAACTCGTCCAATGTGTAGGGCATCGCTAGGAAGCCATGCGCCCCGGCATTCAACAACGCCCCTTCCTCCTCGGGCATGGTTGATAACGCGAGGACCGGGGTAGCCACCTTGGCCTTGATGGCTTTGATAATGGCGATGGAGTTGTCCAAGGGCGAACCGACGAACCCTCGGCTATACAGCGTTGTCTGCCCCAACAGAACGATGAGGTCAAAGTTGCCGGAAGTCGCCAGTTGCTCGCATTCGTCCCGGTGCTTTGCTTGAGCGATCTCCACGCCGCCCCGGGACTCAAGATGATGACCCGCGATAACTTCGGCGCTGCGAAAGATGTCGTCCTCGCACGTGCTGATGAGGATGCGCTGCCTATTCATTCAGCTTTTGGCGCGACTTGAACATCCTTGGCTACGTCCGCCAGTTTGCCGCCCTCCAGCACGACGCGGCTGAATGAAACCTTTGCCGTCAGGTTTGTTGTAGTGAACGGTTTGTCGCTCGTGACGACGAAATGGAAGGAGTTGGTCGCCCTAACCGCCAGTCCGTTGGTGTGGCTCCCACCGATCACCCAGCGCGTTGTGGGCGGTCCGACGGTCTTACCCTGTTCATCCATGAGAAAGCAAACGGCCCGGGCGGATTCGATCTTCTCGGAGAAGCCATTCTGCATGGCCAGGGGCACGACGGCCTTTTGGCCCGTCACCTTCACTGGCGACACCGTAACAGCGAGTTGAGCGGAGGCAATTCCGGCGGACAGCACCAGGCAGGATAGGATTTGTGGGACGAGATTCATCATTGTGCTTCTCATCAAGGCTGTGGCTGCTGTTGTTCAGTGGCCTGTCCGTCCGCTTGTCTGGCGCTGGCCGCCGCCCTCATCCAGACAGGAATGCTGGCCACCATCACTGCAATGAGGAGGCCATTTATGCAGACTCCGGCAATGGCACGTCCCATGATTCCTTGCCGGCCATGACGCCGCATGCCAACCAGCGCGACAATTCCAAACACGAATCCCAAAACGATCAGCAGAACGCTCAGTCCCCCAGTGATCATCTTCACCATCGGCATGGGTTGATTGCCCAGCCCGACATTCACCACAATGCTCACGCCTACCGCCATCAGCGGGCACATCAGACTGGCTTGCGCGGCCTGAAAGGCAAACGGCTTCTTGGTGGGCAGCAATCGCGGCGGTTGTGAGATGACAGGAGGCAGGGCCATAATGGTTTCAACTTGGTGTGTAGTTCTGGCGAAAAACAGCGGCAGCCGGGGAAAGTCACCACGGGCGCGGGGGCGGGGCGAAGGCAGATGCCGTCAGCAGCAGGAGAATAAATGGAAGCCAGCATCTCATTTGTTTGGCACCCGCATGGCCATGGTTGGCTCGCGATTTCACTTCATTTTAAGGTTAAGGCGAGCAAGAACGTCTTCGGACACAGCATTCCGTAACGTCTTGTCAAACATGCTCCGATTAACAGGAACTTGGCCAACGACGCCAGTTGCCAGTGCGGAAAGATTCGCCCCATGATCCTTGATTTCTTCGGGCGATAGGTCGGGCATCAGATACACTTTGTATGACGCTTCGTAATCATCAAGTTCTTCACTGAACCGTGATTCAAACATGATCAGCCTTTTCTCATACATAATCAGGAATGTGCGTGGCACATCGTAAAATGGTCCATACGATATAATTGGTATCCAATGTGGCATACTTCACCTCATTATTGGGGTTTTCGATACGGTTGCGGATTCTTGACTGTTTGGCCCTGAAACGCGCTCGCTGATCCGCCTTCAGTGACATTTACATGTTCCCAGTTAAGGGGGCCTCCGGGGTGGAAAGGTTCGGGTGCCAGCGTGACGTTGCCTCCCGCGTTTCTAATCTGTCCTGCGGTCGAAACTTGAACCTTTCCATGAGGCAAAGTTGACGCAGCCTGTTCCAAGGTGCTTCCCATGCTTGCTGAAAAGGTCGTTCCGGGCGTAGGCCCAGGACTTAATCCGCCTTTTGTTATGAGGTAGCTATCTGGAACAACAATGCTTGCGTCTGCGCCTTGCTGCAAAGCAAAGACAGGATCGTATTTGACCGGGAGTAGTGATCCGCCTCCTTGAAGCACCGGCGGCACTGCGGGAGCCGTTGCCAAGTTGTAGATGCCCAAGCCTGCGGTGGCGATGCCCGCCGTATTGGCTACCCCACCGGCAATTACCGTTCCGCGATCCATCCAATCTCCAATCGGCTCCCCGGAATAGTAATCCACGTTCATTATTCCGGAACCGATGGCCCCAACATTCCAACTGGTCAGGCCGTAGCTCAACGCCATGCCGTGACCATACTGCGCGTCCAGCGTGCCCAGCTTGGTGCCAAAGTCAGCGGCTCCATTCGCGTAGGTCGCCGGGGTCACCATGCCGCCAATCGAATTTGCCAGGCTGCCAACGAAGCCAGCGCCTGCGCCCAGCAGCGCACTGTCGGTCTGGTAGCCTTCCAAGTAGCCACCGAAGGCGGTCAATGACTGTCCGCCTGCCCCGCCGTGGTAAGCGTAATCCAAACCTTGCTTCCCGATCCTCCCATCCGGGTCAAACCGGTTGATCGGATCGCCATCGGCAAACGCATACAAGCTCGGGTCGGCGTCGTGCCCGTAGGGGTCGCACGAAATGAATCGCCCTGCGACCGGGTCGTAATACCTTGCGCCAAGCCAATACAAACCCGACCGGTCGGGCCAGCGCCCACGCCAGGCGCTCGCACTACCGAGATCACCGTTATCGGACAGTGACAATGGGCGGTATTCGGGCACGGCACCGTAGCCCGTGGGCCGTGAACCATTCCACTGCATCTGCCCTTCCACCGTGTCGAACAAGCCATGCACGTTGCCCCGGGCATCGCTGACAACTGGACGCACGACACCGACATCATCCACAACGCCATCGAACCCGCCCGTGCCGTTCATGCCGCCGTAGCGACCGTCAAGATCCGGACCAAAGACTTTCCAACGAGCTTTACCGCTTACGTTGACGCCCAGTTCGAGAAACTCCACTCCGGGGTCGAAGTAAGAAGCGATGACCTTGGGCTGATTCGTGAGGGCGAAGCCATTCGTCACAATGACCGTCGTCGTTTTCAGCCTCCTGCCGAGCGCGTCATAAACGGCAGTCCAATTGTAGCCGTTGTTCTGGTCGTCCACTTCGGTCGTGGCGATCAGCCGGCTGCGACCGTCCCAGGCGAACGTCTGCACCCGGTTCGTCTGGCCAAGGCTGTTCACCCAAACGCGATGGCTGAGTTGCCCCTCGGCAAAATGATTCACCGTCGTCTGGTCAACCGCGTTGTTGGTGAACGTCACGCTGCTGTTCGTCGTGAACAGCTTGCTCGAATGCTGCGCCGTGGCGGTGAGCGTTCTTGTCCCGGGGCGCAGTTCCATTTCCGTGCGCCACTCGGTCGGCCAGTTGGTGTCGCTGGTGCTGAACGTGTTCACCGCCAGCGCCCGGCCATCCAGCGCCACGCTCACGGTGCCGTATTGCGGCGTGGCATTGAGGCGTCCCTTCGCCGGGCGGCGCACCACGTTGTTCGTCTCATGCTCGATGCGATTGAAGCCGTCCAATTCAGCGGTCCATTCCGCGCCGCCCGTTTGCGGTTCCGCCACCCGGGTCAGCACGCCCGCGCCAGCGCCATTACCGCCATCATAGCCGAACACATTCGTCCAGCCGGTCGAGCCGGTGAGCTTGAGGCGCTCGGCCTCCAACCGGCGTGAATACGTCGCGTAATCGTAGCTGCGGGCGTCGGTGAAATCCTCCGTTCGTGCCAGACTGTGGGCGGACAACAGACCGTCCCCTGTCCAGGCCAGCGTCTCGCTCAACTGCGTTTCGGAGTTCACCGCGCTTGTGCGGGCCAGGATGCGACCGACGCCATCCCGGGAGGTCACGTTGACCGACAGGCCATTCATCGTGCGCGTGTTCAACAATCCCGCCGTGCTATAGCCGTAGCTGCCATTAGCCCAGTCGCCCGCCGAGGCGGAGGACATCAGCCCATCGGCCTGCCAGCCGAAATGGTAGGTGAAGTTGAAGAAGCTCATCCAGCCGCGCCGCCCGGCAGAATCCCACTGCTGGCTCGTAGTTGAATGCTGGACGCCGTTCACCGAGATCGTTTCTCCCGCCAACTGCCCGTAAGAATCATAGGAGCGGCTGATCGCTGTGGATGGGCCGTTGGTGCCCTGGACGAAACTTTCGCTGATCTGCGTCAACAACCCGCGGGCGTCATACTGGCGGAGCGTCGTCTGGTCATGCTCGGACAGCGGGCCGCTGTAATTGTTGGTAGTCGGGCGCAGGAAGTCGTCGTAGCCCATCGTGCATTCCACGCCGCGCCCATCGGTGTGCGTTGCCTGCAAGCCCGCGAACGGAGTGCTGGCGGCGTAGTAGGAATAACTGTTCGTGCGCGTGCCCGCGCTGTCCGCCTGGTTCCAGGACTTGAGCAACTGTCCGGCGGAGTTGTATTCCGCCTGCCACTCCAAACCGCCCGGCATGGTGCGGAGGATCAGGTTGTTCAGCGCGTTGTAGCTGAAGTAGGTGAGCGCGTTGTTCCGGTCCACCTTGAAGGTCATGCGATTCAACCCGTCGAAGTCGTAACCGGTGAAGCTCCAGGTGGTCGCCACCCCATTGGACAAGGAATTGCGCGACGTGAAGGTCAGGTTGCCCGCAAGGTCGTAGTTGAAGAAGGTGAACTCCGTCAGCCCGGCGTTCGGGTAGGCAAGGGACAACACCGGCTGGCCGTTGTTGTCGGTGAAGGTGGTGCTGACGATCGCACTCGCGCCGGAACCATTGGTCACCGTCAGGCCATGATGATCTGCCCGGTAGGCCGTGCTGGATTCGCGCACCAGCGCATTGGCGGCGGAACGAATCTCCGTGCGCGTGGTCCGGCCCAGCGCATCGAACAACGTGACGGTCTTTTCCCCGACGGCATTGAGATTCGTGAGGGCGACCCCGGCGGCATCATAGAAGTTGGTGACGGTCTGCTGGATGGGCGGCGGCGGCCCGCCGGGCGCGGGCAGGTCGGGCGGATTCTCGAAGACGATCATCGGTCCCGCCGACCATTTCAGACGGTTCAAGCCATCGAAGTAATTGGTGAAGGTGTTGCCGCCCGCATCGGTGCGGGTGAACACATTACCCCGGCGATCCAGCACCGTGATGTTGGTGGCCAGCGGTGAACCTCCGGCGGAATAGAAGATGCGCGTCGAGGCGCGGTTGGCGTCATTGTAGGTGGTTTCCCAATATGCGCCGTTGCGCTGGATCTCGCGATGGATGCGGCCATCGGTGTAATACCGCCACGCATTCGTCGAGCCGTCGGGCATCTTGCGGTAGGCAGGCTGGCCGGTGCTGGTGTATTGCGTTTCCGTAACGCCGCCAAGACCGTTGGTGTGATAGCGCACCTGTCCGCCCGGTTCGTAGCCGAAGGATTCGGAACTCAGCACGGTGCTGCCATCGAGATCAAGGAAGGTGCGTTTGCTGAGGCGGCCCAGTTCGTCCCAGCCATTGGTGGTGACGGCGCCACGCGGGTCAACTGCGCGGGTCAGGTTGCCGAACCCATCAAATTCATTGAACCAGGTCGCATACTGGTCCTCGCCGGAGGCGGCTTCCACGCCGGAGCCATCGTCCTTGGCCCAAGTGTGCCAGCGAATTTCCACCGACTTGTGCCCGGCTCCATCATAATCGCGCCAGACATAATCCTCCGGGTTGTAGCGCGGGCCGTCGCTCCAGACGAGTTCGCCGTTGCCGTTGAAATACGAATACTCCCAGAACAGTGGCTGGCTTTGCCCGGTGCCATAAACCTCGCGCAGGATGGGCCGGCCCAAACCGTCGAATCCATTCCGCACGATCTGTCCGGCGGCATCCTCGCTGAACACCAGTTCGCCCCGGTCGTTGTAGAAAAGCTGGTTGGTCACCGCCGGATCGCCGTTGCCGGTGAAACGCACCTGCTCGGTCACGAATCCCCGGGCGTCATGCACCATCAAGTTGGTGGCCGCGTCCGATGAACCCGCCGCCGTGATCGTCCGATGCAGCAGGCCGAAGCTGGCCCGGCTGCCTTCGCTGACGCTTTCATACTCGAAGTCGTTGCTGCTGATCAGCACGTCGCCGGGCGCGAACCTGGCAATGGCCGTGGCCAGATACGGATAGTTGGTGTCCGCGTAGTAAAAGCGCGTCGTGTTGGTGGAGGGGTCCACCATCACCGTGGGCAGGTTCAGACTGTTGTAGGTCGTGATCGTGCGGGCCGTTTCGTTGGTGTTGCCCGTGCCGGTCAAGTCGCCGGTGATCGTGTTGGTCAGCACGTTCCCGTTTTGGTCATAGACGAAATCCGTGCGCAGATTCCGCACGTCAATCCGGGCCTTCAACCGGTTTGGGGATGCGCTGTTGGTGGGATACCATTCCTGCACGACGGTTTGCAGAAGCGGGTCGGTGATCTTGGTGATCTGGCTGTTGGTGTAGTCGTAACGCGTGACCCGGCCGAAGATGTCCTCCGTGGTGGTGTAACCCGTGACGCCTTGAACGGCAGCGGCGTTGGTGAAGTCATTGACGTAGGTGAACACCGCGTTGGTGTAAGTTTTCAAGTCCGGCCCCACCGTGGCCTTCTGGACGACCACCCGGCGTTCCGAATCGTAGATGTTCTCCAGCACGCGCCCGTCCGGCTTGATTTCCCGGGTCAGCAGATGCGTCGAGTAAGGATAAGTGACGGCATTGGTGGTGAAAGTCAGGTGCTCGTATTCGTAGCTGATTTCGGAGGCGTCGGGCAACGTGACCTTCCGCAAGTCCCCGAACCCGTCGTAATCGTAATACAACCGGCGTCCATCGCCCGTGTAAGCCTCGACCATGTGACCCTGAACGTCGTAGTAAAAGCCAAGGAAATTGCCGTTGCTGCTTTGGATGCGCCGGACCAACCCATAATCCACCGCGCCGGCATCCTCACCGTAGGCGAAGCTGAAGCTGTTGCCGCGATTGTCCTGCCAGTGCGTCAGGTAGGGGCGTTCGCGGGAAATGTCCGCGCCCAACGAGTAGGCACGTTCCTCAAAGGTTCGCCTGCTGCCGTTGGGTGTAAAAAGGGTGTAGATGTTTGTGCCCAGAACATTGGTGCGCTCAATGCGGGCTTGCAGCATGTCCGTCAGGCCGCTGATGCCCGAGCGGGTGAGGTTGTTGAGGTTGGGATTATCGGCGGATTGCGGCACCCACAGGTTGGCGTTGGTGTCGGACTGCCGGTAAGCCAGCAGGGAACCATCGGCTTCGGCGGCGTAGATGAGGCTTTCATCTGAACGCACGCTGAGGGAGGGGGCGTAGTTCATCTTCCAGCCGTAACCGAATTCGTTGGCGGCGCGGTTCAGGCTCAGGTAATTGCGCCGCACGGATAGCGGCATCGGCCCGTTCAGCGTGAGATCAGGAGCGTCCACATAAAATTCGCCGGTCACCGCGTTGACCGGGTCCGCCACCAAGCCAACCGCGTCACCCAGCCACGAGGTGAACTTGCCGAACCAACTGCTGTTCTCGGCGGCGGCATAGTTGTCCGCCAGGAGGAGCGAGCCGGGGTTGATCGTCTGATTGATCTCGTTGAACTGGCCCAGGTTCTCCGGCGCGGGAATGTGATAGCCATCCACCAGTTCGGTGTAATTGTTCTGCGCCAGGAAGCCGCCATCCGTCAGGATGGTGACCGTGTCAATCGTGTGCGACTTGCTGAACTTGTAGGAACCATCGGGGTTCATCGTCACCGTGATTTCCTCGACCTCCACGGTGTAAGTGCCCGGCGGCAAGGGCTCGCCCAAGCCGCCCGCAAAGCCCGTGATCTCGTCGTGGGCCTGATCGAATTCCAGATACAGCACCGCCATGCCGGTGTAATTGCCGTTGGTGACCACGCCCGGGGTGAGGAAGGCTTGATTGTAGTAGCGATTGTCGCCGGAGAAGTAGGCAACGATGTTCGCCCACAGGTTGGTGTCGTGGTTCTTCAGGGCGACACCGTTGTAAGTCACGTTGCCCTGCGCGACGTAGTTGTTCACGTCGAGCCGCACGATGTTGGTTGCGCCAATGGCCTGCAAAAGGCCCACCGTGGATTGCGCCCCGACGTTGAAGAAGCGTTTGATCGTGTCGTGCTCCAGCGCGGAGGCCGCGATGCCGTCAATGATCCAGCCGTTGGCGATGGAGAAGCTGACGTCGTTGCCCGAGTCCGGACGGCTGGTGCCGTTGAAGATCACGCCCTGGGCCGAGAAGGGAATGTCCAGCGAGGGACGGATGGGATGAATCTCACCGCCGTTGACCAGATCACCATTGCTGTCGCGTTCGGCCTGCATCAGGGCGAAGCCGTGGGCAAGATTGCTGATCTCCCGCAGCTTGTGGAGTTCATGATTCTGCTGGCGGAAACGGTCGAAGGTTTCCCAATAGGACATGCCCATCAGGTAGATCATTGTGCTGAGGTAGGCGTCCGGGTCGGGCGTGCCGCCATTGTCCACCGCCATCTGATGGCGCCAGATGGTCTGCGCGTGAACATCCAGCATCCGTTTGGTCACCCGCCCGGTGTCGAGGCAGAAAGCGATGGCGTCGCCCTTGCGCCGGGCACGCTCGCGGGTGTAGGAGAAGCGGTTGGTCGAGTCGGCACCCTGCGTGTATTGATACGCCCAGGCGTTGTTGAGCGACGGGTAGCCGTAATTGGTGACAAAGCGGTTTCGGTTGTAGGTGACCGCGAACAAAACCACGTCGTCACTCGCATCCAGTTGGTTCGTGGCGGACAGGCGACAGGTGACATCGCCGCCGAAACTCCCCCGGTTGGTGATGGCCGGGCTGAATTCACCCAGCGTCAAAATCATGTTGTGGACATTGTTGCTGCCCACCTGCTCGTAACGCAGCACCAGCGGGCGATTGTGCATGTCGGCAATATACAGTTCGCCCGTGTCCACTACCTTGTTGGTGTTGGCCGCGCTGTAGGCTTTGACCTGAATCGTGTTCAGCAGGATGGGATTGGCGCTCAGGCTTTCCATGACAGTGGGCGTGCCGCTGATGGCAAAGGGCGCGGGCAGATCCTCCCACCGCGCATACAGATGCTTGCGGTGCGTGATCTTCATGCCGATGTCGTCGAGCGAGATGCCGGGGTAGTTGTCGAGGAGGGATTGCTCCACGAACCTCGGGAACAGTTCCGTGGGCTGGTCCGTTTCGCCGAGGGACATGATGTTGGTGTCGCCCTCGATGAATTTCACCGCCCACTTGGAGCCGCTGT
>JALOTZ010000010.1 GCA_025457615.1 Verrucomicrobiota bacterium | reverse complement strand
CCGACGTGACGGTCGAGTGCATTGGCGACGTGCCGGCTCCGGCTTCGCCCACGGCCTCCGACAACTGTGACCCGGCGCCGGTCATCACCTACGACGCCAGCACCAACGGCACCTGCCCGACCCTCGTGGTCCGCACCTGGATCGCCACGGACGTGTGCGGCAACAGCAGCACCAACAGCCAGACCATCACGGTGGATGACACCACGGCGCCGGTGATCACCTGCCCGGCGAACATCGTTGTGGGTGAGTGCGGCGCCACAGCGGCCTTTGCTGCCACCGCTACGGACAACTGTGATCCCGCGCCAACCATCACCTACAACATCGGCGGCACGAACATCACTTCTCCGCACACCTTCCCCGTGGGCACCAACACTGTGGAGGCTGTTGCAACCGATCTCTGTGGCAACACCGCCTCCTGCTCCTTCACCGTCACCGTGGAAGCCCTGCCGGTGGTGGCGGACGCCACGGTGACGGCTACGGTGGGTGAAGCGGGCCCGGCCTGGCCGGTGAGCAGTGCCTATCCGAGCTTCAGCATGTGTATTGATCCGCTGGTGTCCAATTACTACCTGGATCTGGTTAGCCTCACCTCCGGCACGGCCTTGCAGACCAATGTGCTCAATGCCTTCACCATCAACCCGACCAACGTGCCCGCCAACTGGCTGACCTACTGGGCCTCCAAGGGTGTGGACGGCGCGAACAACAGCGGGGGCTGGGAGTTGCAGATGTGGCAGATCATCAATGGCAACGCACCCTTCTTCTACATCAAGTACACTGGCAGCGATTACCTGCTGGTGGACGGTTTGCAATACGCTCTGCTGGGTGGCGAACCCATCCTCCGGGTGCCCGGCGATTATCCGCAGCACAACTATCAGTACACCGGCACGGTCCAGGATGTGAACGGGTGCGCGTCCTCGTTCTTCGACATCTTCTTCGAGTTCAACACGGTGCCGACTCCGACCATTGTCGGCAGCGCCAGCGTGTGCGCGGGCAGTGTCGAGACCTACGCCACCGAGAACGGCCAGAGCGGTTACACCTGGACGGTCAGCGGCGGCACAGGCACCTCGACCACCAACAGCATCGCGGTCACTTGGGGTCCGGCCGGGCCTGGCAGCGTGAGCGTGAACTATGTCAACAGCAGCGGTTGCACCGCGGCTGCGGCCACCTCGCTGGCGGTCAGCATCCATGCGTTGCCAGTGCCGACCATCACGGGCACCGACATGGTGTGCCCGGGCAGCGTCGAGACCTACGCCACCGAAAGCGGCCAGAGCGGTTACACGTGGACCGTGGTCGGCGGCACCGGTTCCTCGACCACGGAGAGTATCACGGTCACCTGGGGAGGTGGAGGAACGGGCAGCGTGAGTGTCGTTTACATGAATACCAGCGGTTGTACTGCTGCCAGCCCGACAGTGAAGCCCGTGACCATCGCCGCGGTGGCGGACCTGGCGCTGAACGCCTCCGTGGCGCCCAGTCCGGCCTATGTGGGTGAGAACCTGGTCTATACCATGATCGTGAGCAACGAAGGCCCGTGCACCGCGAGCGGCGTACAGTTGCAACTCATGCCCGTTATGGGCCAGGTGCAGCTCATGGTGACCAACGGCGCCAATCCCGGCATGGCCTGCCCGGGTCCGGGCCCGAGCGCTTGGTGGCGTGCGGATAACAATGCGAATGACTCGGTCAACGGCAATAACGGCACCACCGCCGGTGGCGTCGCCTACAGCAATGGCATCGTCGCCCAGGCGTTCAGTTTCGATGGCACCAACGACAGCGTCAGCGTGCCTGACGATTCATCCCTGCGCCCCTCCAATTTCACGATCGAGGGTTGGATCAAGATCCAGGACGTGACCGGTGTGCACGTGGTCATGGGCAAGCGGGTGGGTGCCGGCACCCTCGACTCCTACTCGGTTTGGATGGAGTCCGGCGTGCTCTACGCCAGCATCGCCAACAGCAACAGCTCGGGCGCGTTCCTGCGGTATCCGGAGTTCCCGACCTACTCGTATTTCCAGTCAAGCGACCTGGTGAACCTGCAACCCTTCGCCTTCAAGTTGAAGGTTCCGACGGATCCGGTGTCGCAGTTCATCCAGACCAACCTGTCGGCACCCACGCTGGTACTCCTGACGGCTTACTCCGGAGGCACCAACGATGCGCTGCACGCGGCCCTGATTGCCGACCTCAATATCCTGATCGGCAACGGTTCGATCTATGATCCCGTCCGGTTCGCCGGCGTGACCTTGTCGCAGGAAAGCCAGTACATCCTGGGCCGGAACCCGACCGGGGAGGATGAGGTGCGGTTGAACCGTTACCTCATCCGGGACGCTTACCCGGCCGAATTCGCACCGGACGTGTTCCCGCAGCTCAACCAATGGTTCCACGTGGCCTACTGCTTTGACGCGGCGACCGACGTTCAGGCCCTCTACATCAACGGTGAGTTGGTGGACGTCGGGTTCGAGACCAACGCCATTGGCTACGACACGCATCCTTTGTATATCGGAGCGGACGACAACGGTGGCTTGCCGGGCTACTTCTTCAAGGGGTTGATTGATGAACTGAGCCTGTATGGCCGGGCGCTGACCGGCTCGGAAATCCAGGCCATCTACCAGGCGGGCGCGGGTGGTAAATGCTCCAGCCCCTCAACGGTCCTCGTGGGTAACATCCCCGCCAACGGCACCCGACAGGTGCAACTCGTGACCATGCCGGTCACCTGCGGCACGCTTCCGGGAGGCGCGATCGCCATGGCCACAACGGTCGATCCAGACAGCACCAACAGCGTCAGTTTGCCAAATGTGACAGTGTCAGACCTGCCGTCGAGCCTGTGGAGGTTGGGCATCGAAGAGGTCAGTCCCAACACCGAGAGCGTGCGGATCACCTGGCCGATCATCTGCGGGACGACGGGTTTGGAAGCCGCCCCCAGCCTGAACAGTCCCATCGTCTGGACGCCGCTGACCGTTCCTGTCCAGATCATCAACAACCAGCAAAACACCTTGGTGCCCGCCACGAATGCGTTCCGGTATTTCCGCCTGAAGTCACCCTGATCGCGCGAGAATGGCCTGGCCGGTTTGTGATGCGAAATCTGCCGCACAAGGAGCTTCCGAGCGCAGGTTTGTGAGAGGTGGGGAAAGGACGTGAGTTTAGTGCCGTCGGGTCGGCGGGGGACCCGGCCTACAGCCACGAAGCCCCTGGCAGGCCCGGTGCCCTCACCGGGGAGCCGTGACAGTCCACGGATCAGGCGTTCTGAGGCTCGCTCGAGGGTGCGCTGACCACAGCCCCGGCGGGTGTGGTCTGCACAGCACGGACGGTTTCGCTCCAACTGATCTCCGAGCCTGGTCTTCGGGCGGATGAGCAGGGGATGTCACCGGTCGGATCAAAAGGGGCCAATTCCGCCGACTCCGAGCGCCCGCCCGGTGTCAACACCGGGAAGGTTTATGATACCAAAGGCTAGGTTGCCTGCGATTCGTGCTTCCCTAGAATTACCGCTCCTGAGGGTAGTTACTCTTATTGCTCGGCCAAGGAGTGGTGGTGGGATTTGTGCCCGGGTCGCACAACGGAACAGGGTAAGGGATAAGCCTAAGGTTTGGGAGGCTTGTGGAGGGTCCCTAGTCGACCCGGGCACTCTCAAAACGATAGGGGTATCCTGGGACATTCTCGCCCTGACATCCCCGGCTCGCGCTTCCTCCTGATCGACAACGCACAACGACGAGATTGTCCGCCGAGACCAGGTTGGCGGCGCGCACGGTCCAGGGGGCACCACCGTCTGAGCCTCGCGTCCCGTTCTCCCCACCAGCTCAATTCACCGCTTGAGCGCGGGGTGCGTGTCGGATAGATGTACCTACGACCTGAGGAAAGGTTCCAGATCGCGTTGGTCATGATCGTGCGGCAATTCCAGAGCGAGCAAGGCGGACGTATGAGCACGAAGAGGCGTAGAATGGATGTCGGCCCGGTGACCGGCGATGAGCGGCTCCGGCAATATGTGGAGCGGGCACGGGAGACGGATCGGCAGGCCCAGGAGGCGGATGTCGAGGCCAGGAGGCTTCGCAAGGTCATGAAGCGCGCCCGCACGACCTACAAGCAGGCCAGGGAAGCTGCCAAAGTCGCCGCCCAGGGAGCTGAGCAGGCGCGCGCAGAGCTGCGCTTCCACCTGAACAGCGCCTTTCGGGACATCGCCAGGGCGTCGCGGGGCGGGTCGCGGATTCCACGCGTGACGGAGTTGGCCGGGCCCCAAGCGCTCGTGGCGCGGGACGCCAGGCCGGCTGCCGTGCATGCCCGAGCGGACTTCCAATCGGAGGAGCCCATGGCTGCCTCAGGTTAAACCCGTCCAAGCAGACGCTTCCTCGATCATCCGCGGTGCCGGCGTCAGCCGGCGCTGGAGGTGGGCGCAGCCGGAAAGCGGAAATGAAGATTCTCGCCAACCAGCCCAACACGGGAGTCAAAGCCCGGACGCGAGCTTCCCGGAAGCGTCCGGGGATGCGCGCCGTCCGATCGGGTGTCCGCTGGGCAAAAGCGGTCCGGCAGTTTGGAAAATCTTCCCCGGAGGCTGCCGCGCACCTGCCGCTCTTGCGCCTCTTGTCCGAGCTGGGAGTTGCCCCAAGGGATGTTCTGGTGGCCTATCAACTGGCGGATGCCGTGGCGCTGCAATCGGCTCGGTTCCACAAGCTGTGCGCCCGTTGCCGGCGCAGTTTCTCCGAGGAATCCGTCCACGACGCCCGGGTTCATTGCCGCCGCCTCATCGCCCGCATCTCGCTCGTGCACGAGGCGATGCCCAACTCGGCGTTGGAATCGGTGATCCGCGCGCTCAAGCGTTTCCTGAAGCCGTTGGGCGAGTTGCGGGATGTGCAGGTGCAAAAACAGGCTTTGACCGAGGAACTGACCCGGTTTCCCGAGGTTGCCGGCCTCTGGATCGAGCTTGGCAAACAGGAAAAGCGCCTTGCGCGGGCGGCCGGCGCATCGATTCGCGGCTTTGCCATGGGCAAGCTCGACCGGCGACTGGAAGCTCTGGAGTCGGAGTTGACCGACCCTTGCGCACGATTGGCGGCCAAGACCGGGTTGCACGAGGCCGTCGTGCGCGCGCTGGAAGAGGCTTACCGGGTTGTCCTCCAGCGCAGGCGGCAAATCGATCCCGCGCTGCCGGCCACCGTTCATCGTGTGCGCATCGCTTACAAGAAGTTCCGTTACATGGTGGAATCGCTGCCGCCCGCGGTTGGCAAAGCCTCCGAGCTTCAACTCGCGGCCATGGCCCACTACCAGACGGCCCTGGGTAACGTTCAGGATGTCGAGGTGCTCGGCGGGTTTGTCTCAGACTACCTCCATCGCTTCCCGAAGCTGGGCCCGGGGTTGGAACAATTCCAAGGACACCTGGTGGAGCGTCAGGACGGGCTCATCGGCGACTACCTGAACATTGCCGACACTCTGGCCTCCTTCTGGCCCCTGCCATCCCCCCCGCCGGAGTTGTGAGAGGCGAGGCCCGAGCGTGGGTTCAGTGCTGCCGGCTCAGGGGACCCGGCCTGCCGCTGCGAAGCCTCTTGCAGGCCCGGTGCCCCCACCGGGCGGCCGGCGCAGTTCCTCGGGGGAATAGTCGATGGCTGATCGCCAACAGCCCAACACCGATCTCTGCGAGCTTCCACTAGCCCGTCTCAGCGCGGAGCCAGTGATCGATCGCGTGCGCGGCCCGCTTGCCGTCGCCCATCGCCAGAATCACGGTGGCGGCGCCTCGGACGATATCGCCCCCGGCAAACACGCCGGGCAGACTGGTCATGCCGTTGTCGTCGGTGACGATGTTGCCGCGCTTGTTGAGCTGGAGCTCCGGACAGGTGGCGGTGAGGAGCGGGTTGGGCCGGGTGCCGATCGCCACCACCACGACATCACACGGCATCACGAATTCGGAGCCGGGAATGGGCTCGGGGCTGGCGCGTCCGGAGGCATCCGGATCGCCAAGCTTCATGCGGACGCATTTGAGCCCGGTCACCCAGCGTTTGTCGTTGCCGAGGACCTCGACCGGGGCGGTGAGTTCCTCGAAGCGGACGCCTTCCTCGGCGGCATGATGGATCTCCTCGGCCCGGGCGGGCATTTCATCGCGGGTGCGGCGGTACACGATCATCGCCTGCTCGGCCCCGAGCCGGCGGGCGGTGCGGACGGAGTCTATGGCCACGTTGCCGCCGCCGACAACCGCCACGCGTTTGCCTTGGAGCACCGGAGTGTCGGCGTTGGGGAACTGATAGGCGGCCATGAGGTTGACGCGGGTAAGGTATTCGTTGGCTGAATAAACACCCTTCAGGTTCTCGCCCGGCACATTCATGAAGACCGGCAAGCCGGCGCCGTTGGCAATGAACACGGCGTCGAACTCGTTGCGCAGCTCCGGGAGTGTGTAGGTGCGTCCGACCACCACGTTGCACTGGATCTTCACCCCGGCCTCCTTGAGACGCTCGATTTCCTGCTGGACGATCTTCTTGGGAAGCCGGAACTCCGGGATGCCATAGACCAGGACCCCGCCGGGCTTGTGCAGGGCTTCGTAAATGGTGACCTCATGGCCGCGCCGGACCAGTTCGCCGGCGGCGGTCAAGCCGGACGGCCCGGACCCGATTACCACCACCTTCTTGCCGGTGGCCGGGGCGCGTTCGGACTTCAGGGAGTCCTTGTGGTGGCGGGCCCAATCGGCGACGTAGCGTTCGAGGTAGCCGATGCCGACGGGCATGCCCTTGTGGCCGCGGATGCATTCAGCCTCGCATTGGGTTTCCTGGGGGCAGACGCGTCCGGTGACGGCCGGCAGGGCGTTGTCCGCGAGGAGGGATTGGGCGGCTTCGGCGATCTTGCCCTCGCTGAGGAACTCGATGAAGCGGGGGATGTTGACGTTGACCGGGCAACCCTGGATGCAGCGCGGATCCTTGCATTGGAGGCAACGGTCGGCTTCGAGGAGCGCCAGTTGTTCGGGAAAGCCCAGGTTGACCTCGGCGAAGTTGGCGGCGCGCGCGGCGGAATCCTGCTCGGGCATCTTCTGCCGTTGGATTTGCAGACGTTGTTTGGTGGGGATCTTGCCGGGCATGCGAAACCTCGTTTAGCGTTGGGTGCCGGGTTTGAGGGGCTGGCCGAGATGACATTCCTCCTCCCGACAGGCCGCCTGTTGCTCGAATTCGCGGTAGGTGCCGAGACGATCGATCAGTTCCTCGAAGTTCACCTGGTGCCCGTCGAACTCGGGCCCGTCCACGCAGGCAAACCGGGTTTCAGATCCCACCGACACCCGGCAGCCGCCGCACATGCCGGTGCCGTCGATCATGACGGGGTTCAAGGAGACAATGGTGTGAACGCCGAGCGGCCTGGTCAGGTTGGCCACGGCGCGCATCATAGGCACAGGCCCGACCGCATATACGATGTCCACCCCGCCCGCCGCCAAAATGTCTTTTAGCGCATCCGTGACAAATCCTTTGCGTCCATGACTGCCGTCATCCGTGCAGACGATCACCTCGCCCAGACGCTGGAGTTCAGCCTCGAAAATCACCCACTCGCGAGAGCGTCCGCCGATGATGCTGGTCACGCGGACGCCGCGTCGGCTTAGTCCTTGCGCGATGGGGTGCACCACGGCGGTGCCGACGCCGCCGCCCACGCAAACGGCGTGGCCGCGCTCGATCATGTCCGTGGGATGGCCGAGCGGGCCGGCGATGTCTTCGATGGCCTCGCCGGGCGCCAGAGCGACCAGTTCCCGGGTGCTCTTGCCCACCGCCTGAATGACCAGGGTGATGGAGCCTTTGACGGGATCGGCGTCGGCGATGGTCAGCGGGATGCGCTCGGCGCCCTCCGCGCGGCGCACGATGACAAACTGGCCGGGCTGCCGGATTTGGGCGATGCGTGGCGCTTCAACGTCAAGTTGCGTGACGTTCGGGCTGAGCTGTCGCCGGTTCAGGATCCTGTGCATGCGCCTATTCATTACAGTTCCCACGTCGGGATGGCCAGCCGGGAGATGGGGCTCGGTTGGTGGTGGGGCGTCTTCGCAGGCGTGAGGAGCAGCGTGACTGCTGGGAGTCGCGGACTCGCGGTCCGTTGTTGGAGCGCGGCTGTGTGAGCCGCAGCGGCGGCGGGTCCCAGAACCGTGTTCCAAAGCGGAGAATGGCCCAGTGGTTTCACCGCGGGCTTTGCATCCAATCGAGAGATCCGTAGTCTCCCGGCATGCTGAAGCGCACGCCACTGTTCGAGACGCACCGGAAGCTGGGGGGGAAACTCATCGAGTTCGGCGGTTGGGAAATGCCGGTCTATTACAGCAGCATCATGGAGGAACACCAGGCGGTGAGAACGGCCGCCGGGTTGTTCGACATCTCGCACATGGGCGAGGTGATCGTGGCTGGTCCGCAAGCCGAGTCGGTGCTGAACGGCGTCCTGACCAACGACCTTCGGAAACTGGCGGTGGGGCAGGGGCACTACACCCTGATGTGCAACGAGCAGGGCGGGGTGATTGACGACCTCTACGCCTACCGGATGAATCCCACGGACTTCCTGCTGATCATCAACGCCGCCCGCATCGAGCCGGACGTAGCCTGGCTGGAGCGCTGCAACGCCGGACGCGCCACCCTGAAGAACGCGTCCGCGGAATACGGCGCCCTGGCCCTCCAGGGGCCGAAATCGGCTGCCATCATCGACCCGGCGTTCCCCAGCGCCAGTTGCGGCGGTACCCTCGTGCCGCGGGCGTCGGACTTGCAAAAGAACCAGGCCGGGATCTTCCTGCACGATTACGTCACCATCTACATCGCGCGAACGGGCTACACGGGCGAGGACGGGTTCGAAGTGGTGGTGCCGGCGGATCACGTCGAGTCCGCCTGGTCCCGCCTGATGGAGGCAGGCTGGTCGCACGGACTCAAGCCCTGTGGCCTGGGTGCGCGGGACACGCTGCGGACCGAGGTTTGTTATCCGCTTTACGGTCATGAATTGGATGAGCAAACCACGCCCATCGAGGCCGGGGTGGGATTCTTTGTCGCACTGGATAAAGGCGAGTTCACCGGACGCAAAGTCCTGGCGCGTCAGAAGGCGGAAGGGGTCAGCAAACGGTGTGTGGCGTTTCGCATGACCGCCAAGTCAGCGCCGCCCCGACCAGGCTATCCGATTTGGAACATCGGACCGGATGCCCGGCGGATCGGGCAGGTCGTTAGCGGGACGCAGAGTCCGTCCTTGGGCGTGGGGATTGGCTTGGGCTACGTCGAGCCCGGCTTCGCGAAGGCGGACACCGCGATCGAGATCGAGATCCGGGGACGCCGTTCCCCCGCCGTGGTGGTCAAGAAGCCGATCTATCGCATCAAGAACGTAACGGTTTAGTTGAAATTCAACGCGAAGGCGCAAGGAAACCACTGCGGAGAAGCAGGGTCAAACCACAGTCTGGTCCCTTCTCATCCTGGTCTGGTGCCGTGACGGGGTTCCGATTGAGAAATGGCTTGCAAGTTCATGCAGAGGATGGAAGTTCAACAAGAATGTTTCGTTCACGGCGTGGACCAAAAATCGCACAAGCGATCGCCGCTGGAATGACGCTCGTGGCATTATGAAGAAGCCTGGAAGATTACCGCTGGTCTTGCTCGCCATGATTTCTCTGGCCCTGACGGCAACCGCCCAGGTTGAGTATGCCATCGTCATCAGCGTGGATGGTTTGGGCGGGACTTATCTGAGCAACCTGCTGGCGCGGACGGACAACGCCTACCCCCTTCCGAACTTCCGGCGGTTGAGGAACGAGGGCGCCAGCACACTGTCGGCCCACATTGACAATGACAACTATGAGACGTTGCCCAACCATGTTTCCATCGTCACAGCGCGGCCCCAGTTCATGGGCACCCACGGCCACAACTGGACCAGCAACGGCGACCCGGCGGTCGGCCAAACGATCCACTCCGTCAAGGGGTCCTATGTGGCCAGTGTTTTTGATGTGGCTCACGACAACGGGTTGCGGACCGGGATGTACGCGAACAAGACCAAGTTTTCGTTGTTCGACACCAACACCTCCTATCGCGGTGGAGGTTCCTACAATGCCGTTTACGGCGCGCCGGACACCCGCGGGGTGAACAACGGGCGCGATAAGATTGACGACGTGTACATCAACACCGCCCTGGGGGGCATCCTCGTCAACACCTTCATCGCCCGGCAGAAAACCGATCCCATGCAGTACGCGTTCCTGCACATCAATGAACCCGATTCGTACGGCCATTCCACGGGATGGGGCAGTGCGGCGTGGTGCCGGCAGGTCACGAACGTGGACTTGATGCTCGGCAAGATCCTCAAGTTGGTCGAGCAGGATGTTCCCGCGATGACAGGCAGGACGGCCATCATCCTTACAGCCGATCACGGCAACCAGGACAACCCGCGCACCGGAGCCGAACGTTACTCCGTGCCGTTTTTTGTCTGGGGCCCTGGAGTGGCTGCGGGGGTGGATCTTTACGCCCTGAACGCCGACAGACGCCAGATGGCGCCCAGCTATCCGATGCGGACCTATGACGGCGTGCAGCCAATCCGGAACGCTGAGGCCAACAACGTCGCGCTGCAACTGCTCGGTTTGGAACCGATTCCGGGTTCGACTTTTGATGTGGCGCAAGACCTCAGGGTCACGAACCTGGCCCCGATTGCTGATGCCAGCGCGACCGCGGCCATGGTCATCTCGCCCGACGGCGCGAACGTCAGCGTGATTTTGGACGGCTCACGTTCGTCCGATCCGGATGGGGATCTGCTGCAGTACACCTGGTATGAGGCAGCCAATCCCACGCCGGTGGCCCACGGAGTCCTCGCCGTAGTGCCGTTGCCAGTCGGGGTTCACGAGTTGATGCTGGTGGCTGAAGACGGGATGCTGGAAGCGACCCACGCCGTCACTGTCGAGGTGCTGACGGCGGGCCAGGCGGCCGAACGCCTGGCGGCGGCAGCCGAGGCCGGACTTTCCCGTGCCCGTCCGCTTCTCGCCACGATTTCGGCTGCGGTGGCTTCGATTGACCGGAACAACCCGGTGTCAGCCATCAACCAGTTGCTGGCTTTCCAAAGTCAGGTCGGCGCGCAAGTGACGCCGCTGGACCCGGTCTTGGCGGATGACCTTTTGCGGCAGGCGCAGCAGATCGTTGATGTCTTGAGCCGCGGGGCTGCGAATCCAAGTGGCCGGCCGCATGCCCGGTTTACTGGGGTGAGCCCCCTGCACGGCGGCGGGGTGCACGTGCAGTTCTCCAGCGAGCCTGGGCGGATCCACATCCTCGAAGCCACGACCAACCTGGCGGATTGGGAGATGATTGGCGTGGCGGTGGACCATGGCGACGGGACATTCGACTTCGAGGACGCGCATGCCGCAAGATTCGCGAACCGCTTTTACCGGATTGTTTCCCTTGCCGAATAAAGGTTGTGCAAAACGCGCGACATTGCACCCGCGCAGCGTTGATTACCCGCGGCGCGCAGAAGCAAGTTCTTATGTGCAGCCTTCCGTTTCAGTTCAGGGGATTCCATATTTGCCTTCTTGAAAAAGTGCCTCACTTTTTACATTTCTGTTTCGCATACACCAGATTCGAGGCGTTGGACCGGCTGCCCATCCGCAACCGTCCGGCAATCCACCCGTAGCTCACGGTCGTCTCGGACCGCAACCGCAGCGCCACCCGCACCTTCACCTCGTGCACCTTTGGTCTCAGGACCAACTTCTCCTCTCCCCACCCCGCCCGGCTGTTTTGGCACCCACGGGCAGCGCGGAGGCAAAATCCCGGGTTGCCAAGTGGGGGTCCGGGTCGTAATAGTCCGCGGTTCATGGGCAAAGCATTGATCATTGCCGAGAAACCTTCGGTGGCGGCGGACATCGCCAAGGCCTTGGGCGGATTAAAGCGGGACAAGGACTTTTTTGAGGGGGACCGGTACGTGGTGGCATCCGCGGTGGGCCACCTGCTCGAGCTGGCGGTGCCGGATGGCGTGGAGGCCAAGCGGGGGAAGTGGACCTTCGCCCATCTGCCCGTCATTCCTCACCAGTTCGATATCCGACCGATCGAGAAGGCCGAGTCGCGGCTCAAGCTTCTCACCAAACTCATCCAGCGGAAGGATGTGGCCGAAATCATCAATGCCTGCGACGCCGGGCGCGAGGGTGAGCTGATCTTCCGCAACATTGTCCGCCACAGTCGCACGCAAAAGCCCCTCAAGCGGCTCTGGCTGCAGTCCATGACGCCCGCCGCGATTCGGGAGGGATTCCAGCGCTTGCGGGAGGATTCGGAGATGCTCCCGTTGGCGGATGCCGCCGTGTCGCGGTCCGAGGCCGACTGGCTGGTGGGCATCAACGGGACGCGCGCCATGACCGCGTTCAATTCGAAGGCCGGGGGTTTTTTCCTGACCACCGTGGGGCGGGTGCAGACCCCGACGCTGGCCATCCTGGTGGAGCGGGAGAAGCGGATCAAGGACTTCAAGCCGCGCAACTACTGGGAGCTGCATGCGACCTTTGAGGCTGAGGCGGGCGAGTACGTCGGACGCTGGTTTGATGAGGGGTTCAGGAAGCAGGAAGGTGATCCGGACCTGAAGTCGGAACGCCTGTGGGACGAGCAACGGGCGCAGGCCATTCGGGACCGGTGCGTGGGCAGGCCGGGTGTGGTTACGGAGGAGAGCAAGCCGTCCACCCAACTGTCCCCGCTGCTCTATGACCTCACGAGCTTGCAGCGTGAGGCGAACGCGCGTTTTGGGCTGTCCGCGAACCAGACGCTGTCCATCACGCAGGCCCTCTACGAGCGCCACAAAGTCGTCACGTATCCGCGAACGGATTCCCGCGCGCTGCCTGAGGATTACCTGGGCACGGTTCGCCAGACCCTGGAGATGCTGCGCGACACCGCGTACGGGCCATTTGCCGCCAGCGTGCTGGAATCGGGCTGGGTCAAGCCAAACAAACGCATCTTCAACAACGCCAAGGTTTCGGATCACTTCGCCATCATCCCCACGCCGCAGCCGGGGCGGGGGTTGAAGGAGATCGAGGCCAAGGTGTATGACATGATTGCGCGCCGGTTCCTGGCGGTGTTCCATCCTGCCGCCGAGTATCTGGTGACCACGCGGATCACGCGCGTGGAGGGCGAGCCGTTCAAGACGGACGGCAAGGTGATGCTGAAACCCGGATGGCTGGCGGTGTATGGCAGGGAGGCGCAGAGCGAGGACGCCACGCCCATGCTGGCGCCGGTGAAGCCCGACGAGCAGGTCCAGACCCGCGAGGTGCGTGTCGAAGCGGCCCAGACCAAGCCGCCGCCCCGTTTTTCGGAAGCGACCCTGCTCGGCGCCATGGAGGGCGCCGGGAAGCTTGTGGACGACGAGGAGTTGCGCGCGGCCATGAGCGAGAAGGGATTAGGCACGCCGGCCACGCGGGCGGCGATCATCGAGGGGTTGATCCGGGAAACCTACATCCACCGGGCGGGGCGGGAATTGCAGCCCACACCCAAGGCGTTCATGCTGATGGAACTCCTGCACGGATTGGGCGTGTCCGAGCTCACCAAGCCCGAGCTGACCGGCACATGGGAACACAAACTCAACGAGATGCAGCGCGGCAGACTGCCGCGTCAGGAGTTCATGCGCCAGATCGAGGAGATGACGCGGCACATTGTCGAGAAGGCCAGGAGCCACGAGAAGGACACCATTGCCGGCGATTTTGGCACGCTGCGGGTGCCCTGTCCCAAATGTGGCGGGGAGGTGCACGAGCGTTACGAGAAGTTTGCCTGCCAATCGCCGGGGTGCGATTTCAGCATTCGCCGCATTTTTGCCAGCCGGTTGCTGGACCTGGAGGAGGCTGAGCGTTTGATCCGGGACCGGCAGATCGGGCCACTCCAGGGATTCCGCAGCAAGCTGGGACGGCCCTTCGCCGCCGTGCTGAGATTGTCGCCCGAGTACAAGGTGGATTTCGACTTCGGCAACGAACCCAGGGAGGGCGAAGGCGAGGTGGTCCAGGTGGATTTCAGCAGCCAGGAGCCGCTGGGTGCGTGTCCCAAGTGCGGTGCGCGCGTGTTCGAGCTGCCGATGCGCTACGTGTGCGAGAAGACCGTCACCAAGGAATGCGACTTCTCCACCGGGAAGATCATCCTGCAACAACCGGTGGACCGGGCGCAGGTGATGAAGCTGCTGGGCACCGGCCGCACGGATCTGTTTCCGAAGTTCATTTCCAGGAAGGGCCGCCCCTTCAAGGCCTTTCTGGTGCTGGACAACGGCAAGGTCGGGTTCGAGTTCGAGAAGCGGGAGCCCAGGGCCAAGAGCACGTCCGCCAAGGAAAAGGCCCCGGCTGAGAAGCTCGATTTCACGGGCCAGGAACCCCTCGGCAAGTGCCCGAGGTGCGGTGGACGGGTATTTGAGTCCGCGAGCAGTTATGTCTGCGAGCAGTCGCAGGCGGAGAAAAAACCCTGCAAGTTCAAGTCCGGCAAGGTCATCCTGGAACAGCCGCTGGATCGTGCGCAGATGGCCAAGCTGCTGGCGGAAGCGAAGTCGGATCTGCTGGCTGAATTCGTGTCCCGCCGCGGGAACAAGTTCAAGGCGTGGCTGGTGATGGACGACAAGGGCAAGGTGACCTTCGAGTTTCCGGAGCGGGAGGAGCGGTAGAGGGCAGATTGCAGAATGCAGAAGGTGAAAGTCAGCGGGGGGGGATCAGGGGTCAGTGAGCCTGGGGATCGAGCCGATGCGTCTGCGGCCCCGGTCCAGGATGCGTGCATCGGGCGGTTCTTTGCACATCTGGCCACCGACCGGGGAGCGTCGATTTACACCCAGCGCAATTACCGTCAGGCGTTGGACGAGTTCACCGAATGGCATCGCTCGGAGCGTTCCAGCGCGCCGGACTGGCCGAAGCTGCAGCGGGACGATTTTCGTGGCTACCTGCGGTTCCTGGGGCGGCAGAGGCTCGGACGGGCGGCGATCCAACTGCGTTTCAGCGCCCTCCGGACCTTCTACCGGTTTCTCATCCGCCGGGGAGTGGTTGCAATCTCTCCGATCCGCAATCTGGCCCTGCCCAAAACCCTCAAGCGCCTCCCGAAATACCTGACCGTCCAACAGATGGCTGACCTGCTTCGGGCGCCGCTGCAACCGTCGGACCAGCCCAGGCAGGGCAAGGGCCGTGGACGCCCCGTGCCGTTGGCGACCGGCTACCGCGACGTGGCCATTCTCGAAACGGTTTACTCCTGCGGCTTGCGCATCAGCGAGTTGTGCGGGTTACGTGGCGGGGATATCGACTGGAACGAGGCCCTGGTGCGCGTCCGCGGCAAGGGGCGGAAGGAGCGGTTGGTGCCGATTGGCCAGCCGGCGTTGCAAGCCATCCGGCAGTATTGGGGTTTGCTGAACCAACCACCTGCCGCTGACGAACCCGTCTTTCAGGCGGGCGGCAAGGTGATGAAAGCCGTGCCTGCCCGGACGCTCCAGGCGCGGCTCAAGCACCATCTGGCGACTGCCGGACTCGACCCCGCCATGACGCCGCACAAGCTGCGGCACAGTTACGCCACGCACCTGCTGGACGCCGGGGCGGACCTGCGCAGTGTCCAGGAATTGCTGGGCCATGCGCACCTGGCCACCACCCAGGTTTACACGCACGTCAGCACCGATCGTCTGAAGAAGGCTTACCACGCCGCCCACCCGCGCGCGTAGGGCGGATGCTCTGAACGGGACAGTGGGCGCATCGAAAAAGTTTGGCTGTACCGGGATTTTTCTGCACTTAAGGTCCCGGCATGGCTTTGAAGCAACTGACGGACGAACAGATTCGCACCTGGACCTTGGAGCAAAAGGACCGGTGGTGGCTGGAGAATGTCTGGCGCGGCGACATGCCGCAGCTCACGATTCGTTCGGCGCTGACGGGCATGATCCTCGGCGGGGTTCTGTCGCTCACCAACCTCTATGTGGGCGCCAAGACGGGTTGGACGCTGGGGGTGGGGATCACCTCGGTGATCCTGGCGTTCGCGCTTTACAAGGTGCTTTCCGCTCTGGGCTTGGGGCGCGAGTACACGGTGCTGGAGAACAACTGCATGCAGTCCATCGCCACCGCCGCGGGCTACATGACCGCCCCCATGATTTCCTCGCTGGCCGCCTACATGATCGTGACGGGCACGGTGATCCCGATGGGCACCACGTTGGTCTGGATCGTGGCGCTGGCTGCACTGGGGGTTCTCTTCGCGTTTCCTTTGAAACGCCGGTTCATCAACGACGAGCAGCATCCCTTTCCGGAAGGACGGGCGGCGGGGGTGGTCATGGACGCGCTGCACACGGGGGATGCTCGCGAGGGGTTGCTCAAGGCCAAGATCCTGGCGGTGTGTGGCGGGGGCGCCGCCCTGCTCAAGCTGCTTTCCAGCCACGCCATCCTGGATCGGTTCAAACTCGGCGCGCTGGCGGTTCCCGAGTACCTCGATGGGTGGTTTTACGCGTTGAGCGTGAGGTATCTCAACTGGACCCCGCGGATTTTGGGCACGGACCTGCGCGAGTTGACCGTGCGGCCTGACACGGACTTCGTGATGATGGCGGCCGGGGGGCTGATGGGCATCCGCACCGGGGTCTCCTTGATGATCGGCGCCGTCCTGAACTACGCGATCCTGGCGCCCTGGATGATTCAACGCGGGGACATTGTGGGGAAGGCGGTGGAGGGAGGGGTCACCTTTGGTTTCAAGCCCATCACCACCTGGGCGTTGTGGGGCGGGGTGGCCATCATGACCACGGCCTCGTTGTTCGCCTTCTTCAGCCGTCCGCAAGTCCTGGTCAGTGCCTTCCAGGGATTGTCTCGACGGGGCGGCGCGGGGGCGGCGCAGGATGTGTTGCGCGACATCGAGTTGCCCATGCGGGTGTTTGTGATCGGGATTCCGCTGGTGGGCGGACTGGTCGTCTATCTGGCGCACCGTTTCTTCGGGGTGGCGATTTGGCAGGGCATCATCGCCATCCCACTGATCTTTCTTTTCACCCTCATCGCAGTGAACTCGACGGCCCTGACGTCCATCACGCCCACCGGCGCACTCGGCAAACTAACCCAACTCACCTACAGCGTGATCGCGCCGCGCAACATCACCACCAACATCGCCAGCGCCGCCATCACTGCCGAGGTGGCCAGCAACGCGTCGAACCTGCTCATGGACATCAAACCCGGCTACATGCTCGGGGCCAAACCGCGGCAGCAGGCGATCGGACATGTCCTGGGCATCCTGGCGGGAGCCGTGGTGTCGGTGCCGGTTTTCTACCTGGTGTTCCTCAAGGGAAATCCGCAGGGTCTCATCAGCGACCAGTATCCCATGCCGGCTGCCACCGTGTGGGAGGCGGTCGCCCGGTTGCTGACCCAAGGGGTGAGCGAGTTGCCGGTGTCGGCTCGCTGGGCGGCGCTGGTCGGGGCGCTGGTCGGGATCGGCCTCGAAGTGTTGCGGCTCGCCACCCGGGGTCGCAGTTGGTTTTCGGGCGTGGGCATTGGACTCGCCTTTGTGATTCCGTTCAACACGTGCTTCGCGATGTTTCTGGGATCGTTCTTGTTCTGGCTGGCCGCCCGGCGCTGGCGAGATGAAACCGGCCTGGGCCATCGCGTCTTTGTGGCCAACCTGGAACCGGTTTGTGCCGGGGTGATTGCCGGCGGGGCGTTGATGGGCATCACGGTCACCCTGATCGAAACCTTTGCCCTCTGAAAGCTTGCACCCTGTCCCCGGGGCGGCATCTTCCGGAGCCATGACCGTGGAGCTGATCAACACCGGGGCCGAGTTGCTCCTGGGCCGCACCTTGAACCGCCACCAACAGTGGCTTTGCCGGCGACTGTCCGATCTCGGATACGAGGTGATCCGGCAGGTGACGGTGGCCGATGTGGCGGGAGCAATTTGTGACGCGGTGCGGGAGTCCTTGGGGCGTGCCGACGTGGTGATGACCACCGGCGGGTTGGGGCCGACCTCCGATGATCTCACGCGGCAGAGTGTGGCCGCCATGCTGGGCCGCCCGTTGCACCCGGATCCGGCGGTGCTGGCCCACATTCAGGCCGTGTTCCAGCGCCTCAACCGTTCCCTGCCCGACATGGTGCGGGTCCAGGCCCTGGTCCCCGAAGGAGCCGAGGTGCTGCCCAATCCGGTCGGCACCGCACCCGGTTTGGCCTTGGTGGTGGACCCCAATCCTTATCGGGCGGGGCAGCGGCGCAGTCTGTTGATCATGCTTCCCGGGCCGCCACGCGAGTTGCATCCGATGTTCGATGGTGCGGTGGTCCCGCTGTTGGCACGGGTGCTGGGTCAGACGGAACCGTATGTTTGTCGCACATTGCGGACGACCGGGGTGCCCGAATCTTTGGTGGAGAAAAGGATTGGCGCGCCGCTGGCGCCGATGGTGCGGGAGGGTTTAGACTTGGGCTATTGCGCGCGGCCCGGCGAGGTGGATGTGCGGTTGTCGGCCCGGGGCAGCCGGGCGCAGGCGCTGGTTTCCGGGGCTTTCGAGGTGGTGCGGGAGGCGCTTTCCTCCTTCATCTACACTGATCAGGAGGAGGAACTGGAAGAGGTGCTGATCCGCTTGCTCACCGAGCGTCGTCTGACACTCGCGCTCGCCGAATCCTGCAGCGGCGGCCTGATTGCGCATCGCTTGACCGACGTTCCCGGCGCCTCCCAGGTCTTCCTGGCCGGCATGGTCACCTACTCCAACCCGGCCAAGCACCAATGGCTCGGGGTGTCGGAGACCATTCTCCGCGAGCATGGGGCGGTCAGCGCGCCAGTGGCGCGGGCCATGGCCGAGGGGGTTCGCCGTGCCGCAGGAGCCGACCTGGGTTTGGCGGTGACGGGGATTGCCGGCCCCGGGGGTGGGACCGAAGCCAAGCCTGTCGGCACGGTGTTCCTGGCTGTCGCGTGGGAGCAGGGGATGGAAGTCGTCGAGCGGCACCACCCTTGGGATCGGGCGACCTTCAAGCAGGTGACCTCCCAACAGGCCCTGGAACTGGTCCGACGACACCTGCTTGGGCTCCCCATGAACGAAAAACCCCCGCAGGCCGCCTGACCTGTGGGGGGGGGGTGAAATCGGTTTTTGGCCTAGGCGCCGTCGTCTCCGATGGCTTCCACCGGGCAGCCTTCCTTGGCCTCCTTGCAACGGGCTTCCTCATCCGGGCTCGCCGGCTGCTTGTAAACGAAGGAGTAACCTCCGTCCTCGTTGCGTTTGAAATTGTCAGGAGCGGTTTCGCGGCAGAGATCGCAGTCGATGCACTGGTTGTCCACGTAGTAGGTGCCCGCCACGTTTTCCGGATATTTGTTTGCTTTGTCAGCCATAAAGTAGTCGAAGTTTGCGCGACAATCTGAGCATGCCTCCCGGGGTTGGCAAGCTTGATTTGGATAAAATCGAAGGATCGCATCGAGTCCATAGGAAGGGACAACCTGCAACCCCGGTGGGGTCTTTGGTGTGGAGAAAGCGAGGGGTGGAAGGCGTGCCCCTTACGGGGGCGGCTTCAGCTCGAATCTCATGCCCGATCGCCACTCCTGCTCCCGCCCATCGATGCTCAGGGTTCGCGGCAGCAACTCGATCTGGTGATTGAATAGGTCGAGGGTGACCGTCCCGGGCAGGAAGAGCAGATCCAGGAAGACACATTCGCCGAAGGGGACGGGGAAGGGGACCTGGCGAGCGGCGGCGAAGCCGATGGTCGCCTGGGTGGGAGCCGGTGCCGTGACGCCTTCAAACACGATCTGCACATTGGTGATCCCCAACGCGGGTTGGTTGACCGTGATGCGCGGGGGCGCCTGCGATTCGCTGACGAACGTCACTTCCCAAGGGCCTCGGCGGCTGCGGTGATGTTCGAGCCAAGGGAACCCGATGAGGTAGAGGGCCAGCGCCAGAACAAAGGCCAGAGCCAGGTGTTTCCAGAGTGAGTCGCGCTCGACCATGCTTCGAGAAAGAAGAGTGCCCGGCTTCCGGCCTGCCGAGGCAGAGAAACAACGGGCTGCCCTCCGGAACTCAGAACCCGAGGGATCCTCCCGCGCTCGAAACGGCTGAGCGAAGGATGGTGGAGCCGTGGGGATTCGAACCCCAGACCCCCACAATGCCATTGTGGTGCTCTACCAACTGAGCTACGACCCCATCCAGATGGGCGACACTTTATGCGGGCACTTCGGCTTGTCAAAGCTTAAACGGGCCAGTTCGACGGGGCCAGCGTGGCGCGAGGCGAGTTGCGAACGGCCTGAACACCGCTTTCCCGTGGAACTCCAGGCGTCGCCAAAGCAGGCAGGGCAGGCCGCGTGGCCTGCCCTGCGCTAAAACAATGCTGGTTTGGACTACTCGGCTTTGCGGGAGCCGCCTTTGCCGGAGGGTTTCTCGGCAGATGCCCTGGCCGCCGTCTTCTCGGCGGCATGTTTGGCCCCGGGGGCCTCCTCAACACGCGGACGGCGCCCGCGCCTGTCGGTTTTGCCCTCCGTCCTGGTTTCGGGGCTGGCCTCTTCCGGGAGCGGCGGCGGGGTGGTGCTTTCCACCCGCAGCTTGAGGGTGCCCTTCACATCCTGGTGGAGGTTCATCGCCACCTCGTGCTCGCCCACGCTCTTGATGGGTTCCGCCAGTTGGATCTTCCGTTTGTCCAGGCGGATATCGAACTGGTGCTTCAACTCGTCCGCGATGGCCCCGCTGGTGATGCTGCCGAACATCTTGCCGTCGTCACCAGTCTTGACCTTGATGACCAGCACCAGCTTCTCCAGGCTCCTGGCCAGTTCGGTCATGGTATTGAGCTCGTGCGCCTCGCGCTCGGCGCGGCGCTGGCGGAGCACTTCGAGGCGGCGTTTGTTGGCGGCCGTCAGGGGAATCGCCAGTCCCTCCGGAATGAGGTAGTTGCGCGCATAGCCGGCGGCTACGCTCACCTGGTCGGATTCGGCTCCCAGCCCGATGATGTTGCTGGTCAGGATGACATGGGTCTTTGGCATAATGAGACTCTTTCTAAAGGGTGGATTGGACCTCCGATGGAACGGAGGACTTCAAAACGGCACGTCGTCCTCCTCTGGAGGCGGTGCATCGGCGGGTTCCGGTGCGGCCGCGGCGCGCGGCGCTGCAGCGGGGCCTTCGACGGCTTCTCCCGGACGTCCGGACCCCGAGCCGAGAAACTGGAAGGTTTCCAGGACCACGCCCAGCTTGCTGCGCTTCGCCCCGGTTTGCTTGTCTTCCCAGGAATCCAGGCGCAGGCGTCCCTCGATGAAGATCGGGCGACCCTTCTTCATGTACTGCCCGAGGGTTTCCGCCTGCTTGCCGAAGGCGTCCACGTCCACGAACGTGGTTTCCTCGCGCTGTTCTCCCCCCTCACTGGTCCAACGCCGGTTGATCGCGACGCCCAGCCGCGCAATAGCGGTGCCTTTGGGCGTGTAACGCAATTCCGGGTCCCGGGTGAGGTTGCCCATCAAGATGACCTTGTTGAAGTTTGCCATGGTGAAATCGACTGGGTGGAGCGCCTGTCCACGCGCTAGGCCGCCTTGGTGGCCGCCGGGGCGGGGGCCTGGGTGGTGATCAGCAGGCGGAACACGTCTTCGTCCAGGTCAAAGTGGTGACTGAGCTTTGCCGCCGTGGCGGGCTCGGCTTCGAGAATGAAGTTGACGTAGTATCCCTCCTTGGACCGCTTGTCCGCCACGCGCGCAAAGGCCTTCTTTTCCATGCGCTGCACCGTCTCGATTTTCGCTCCGAGCTTGGTGATCTCGGTGCTGAGCCGGTCAATGGTTTCCTTGAGGCCTTCCTCGCGTCCGGCCGTGTTCAGGATAAACAAACCTTCGTACTTTCTCACTGACTTGTTCCTTTGGTTTCGGGAAGGTCCACCCTCCCGTTAAAATCGTTCATCGCCTTTTGGACGCCGGCCTGGAGCCAGCAGACCACCTGGTTCGCTGCCCGCTGGAGCACCGCTTCCAGCAACGGCTTTTCTTCCGACCCAAACCGCCCGAGCACATGGCCCGTGATCTCCCTCAGTCCCGGCCCCCGGCCAATCCCCAGACGCAGCCGGGCGTACTCACGGGTGCCCAAATACTGTTCCACGGACTCGAGTCCGTGGTGCCCACCGGTCCCGCCGGAGGGCCGCAAGCGAATCTCGCCCAGGGGCAGGTCCGCATCGTCCATCAACACCAGCAGACGCTCGACCGGCACCCGGTGAAAATCGGCCACCGCTCGAACTGCCGCACCGCTGGCATTCATGAAGGTCAACGGCTCGCACAGGAGCACTCGTTGTCCACCCACGGACGCCCCGGCCAGTCTCGCCTCAAACGTTCGTTCTTCCCGCCAGGAGGCGGCCCAGCGGGCAGCCAACGCCTCGACCGACAAAAACCCGATATTGTGGCGCGTCCTGGCATATTTCGCGCCGGGGTTGCCCAACCCGATGATGAGATGAACGGAGTCCATGAATCATCCGCTCCCACGCTGGGGCACCCTGGACCGGCTGGCGGCCGGCCACTATTTCTTTTCGCCTTCCTTCGGCTTCTTTTCGCCTTCCTTGGGTTTCTTCTCTGCTTCCTTGGGCTTCTTTTCGCCCTCTTTGGCGGCAGGCGCTTCGCCTTCGCCGGCTTCCTTCTTTTCCTTGATCATCTCCACGTCGCCGGCGGTAGGAGCAGCGGCAGCCTCGGCTTCGGTCGGTTCGGCCTCCGCGCGCGGGATGGCGCAGGCGAGGACGACCAGTTCCTTGTGCCCGATGAGTTCACAGCCGGGAGGGGCTTGCAGTTCGCCCAGATGGATGGACCGGCCGACCTCCAAGTGCGACACATCCACCACGAGCGCCTCGGGCAGGTCCCTGGGCAGAGCCCGCACCTTGACCTTGTAAAGCACATGCTCCAGCACCCCGCCGCCGGTCTTGACGCCCACCGGTTCGCCGGTCGCTTCCACCGGGATCGAGACGGTCACGGGTTTGTCGGCCGAAACTTCGCGAAAATCCACATGCAGGACCTTGCGGCTGAGGGGGTGATGCTGGACTTCCTGCACCAACGCCAGACGCTGCGGACGCGCGTCACTTTCCACGGTCAAATCCACCAGCAGCGTTTCCGAAACGTGCTCGTGCAGCGCCGTGTCCAGGTCCTTCGCCTTGATCTCCAGGGATTCGGGCTGTTGGCCCGTCCCATAGATCACGGCGGGAATGCGTCCCGCATCCCGCAGGGGACGCAGGGCGTTGCGCCGTCTGGCGGCGCGGGGATACACCTTCAATGATACCGATTTCATGCGCGTCAATTCCTAGTTCCATTCGGGCCATCCCGCGGACTAACTGGTCCGCGCGCCCTTGAACGCAAACAGCGAGTTCACAGACTGATTGCTGTGAATACGCTTGATGGCCTCGCCCAAGAGCCCCGCCACAGTCAATGTGGTAATGTTCACCCCGCGAAAAGCGGGGCGTGACACCGTATCAGTCGTGATCAGTTCGTCAATCACCGATTTTCGCAGTCTTTGCAGCCCGATATCGCCCAGGATGGCGTGGGAAACGCAGGCCAGAATCTTCCGGGCCCCCTTTTGTTTCAGGAGGGCGGCGGCGGTGGACAGGGTGCCGCAGGTTTCGGTGAGGTCATCCACCAGCAGACAGTTCTTGCCCTTCACCTCGCCGATGAGGGCCATGGATTCCACCTCGGTGGCGCTCTTGCGTTGCTTGGCAACGATGGCCAGGCCGGAATCCAGCACCTGCGAGTAGGCATGGGCCATCTTCAGACCGCCCACGTCGGGACTGACCACACACAGGTCCTTGAGCTTCTTGCTCTTGATATACTGGTAGATGACCGGGGCCGCGTAGAGGTGATCGACCGGGATATCGAAGAAGCCCTGAATCTGCTGGGCGTGCAGGTCCATGGTCAGAACCCGGTTCGCGCCGGCCGCCACCAGGAGGTTGGCGATCAGCTTGGCGGTGATGGGGACGCGGGGCTGGTCCTTGCGATCCTGCCGCGCATAGCCGTAGAACGGCAGCACGGCGGTGATGCGTTTGGCGCTCGCCCGGCGCAAGGCATCGATCATGATGAACAGCTCCATCAAATTGTGGTTCGTGGGGGGCGACGTGGGCTGGACCACGAACACGTCCTCCCCGCGCACGTTCTCGTCGATCTTCACGAAGGTTTCGCCGTCGGGAAAGGGCTCGATGGTGCGTCGGCCCAGTTCGATACCGATGTAGGTGCAGATGGCCCGGGCGAGGGGCTCGTTGGCAGTGCCGCTGAAGATCTTCACGGGTTCGTCACAATTAACGGATCCAAGGGAAAAGCCATCTACCCCGGTGGCTCTCAGAGGGCGCGATGCTACCAACCCTTGCTCCTGCGGCAAGAGCAATATGACGCCACAGCCCTTCTCATTCTGGTCCGCCAGGCGGCACCGGTGCCGGTGGTCTGGGATCTGGTCGTGGGCGTCGGGAGCAGCGTGGCTGCTGCGGGTCGTGGACCCGCGGTCCGTGGTTGGAGCGCGGCTCCGTGAGCCGCAGCGGCGGCGGGTCGCCCGCCTTCCGCGTCCGCCCTGCCAGCTAGGAGGGAGAGGGTGGACCGATCCGCGATCCAAGCTGAGAATGGCTGGAGGCCACGGTCTGCGCGCAAAAACTTCCCTTGCCAAGAGGGGGTGGGCTCGTGAAAGTTTTCACGAAGTGATTTATGGCACACGTTAAACTGCACATTCCCGGGCCGGTCGAGGTGAGCGAGAAAACCTTCCAGGCGTTTCGTTCACCCATGATCGGGCATCGCGGACAGGGGTTCAAAGACCTCTACGCCGCGATCCAACCACAACTTCAGCAACTGCTCCACACCCGGGAGCTGGTCTTTCTCTCCACCTCCTCGGCTTGGGGTGTCATGGAAGGGGCCATCCGCAACCTGGTGACGAAAAAGGTGCTCAACTGCATGTGCGGCGCCTTCTCGGACAAGTGGTTCGATGTGTCCAAGCGCTGCGGCAAGGATGCGGAGGCCTTGCAGGTGGAGTGGGGGTCGCCCATCCGCGCCGAGGCCGTGGACAAGAAGCTGGCCACGGGCCAGTTCGATGCCCTCACGCTCATCCACAATGAAACCTCGACGGGCGTCATGAGTCCGCTGGCCGAGATTGCCGCGCTCAAGCGGAAGTATCCGGACGTGATGTTCATCGTGGACGCGGTCAGCTCGATGTCGGCGGTCAGGATCGAGTTCGACAAGCTGGGCATCGATGTCCTGCTGGCCGGGACTCAGAAGGCTTTGGCGTTGCCGCCGGGCCTGGCGGTGTTTGTCTGCTCCCAGGCGGCGCTGGGCAAGGCGGCGACCGTGAAGGATCGCGGGTATTACTTTGACTTCGTCGAGTTCCAGAAGAACGCCGAGGGCCACATGACGCCCAGCACGCCGAGCATCGGGCATGTCTATGCGCTCCAGTCCAAGCTGGAGGACATCTTCGCGGAGGGGCTCGACGCGCGGTTTGCGCGGCACGAACAGTTGTCCGGGATGACGCGGGACTGGGCGGCGGGCCAGGGCTTCAAGCTGTTTCCGGAGCCGGGATTCGAGTCGCGCACGCTGACCTGTGTGAGCAACGGGGCGAGGCCGGGTGGACGGACGGTGGACGTGCCCAAGCTGCAGAAGCTGGTGAAGGACCAGGGCATTCTCATCGACGGTGGCTACGGGAAGATCAAGGGCACGACCTTCCGCCTGTCCAACATGGGTGACGAGACCGAGGCGACGATGAGGCAGCTCTTCGCGACGTTGGACAAGGCCTTGGGCCAGCTTTAGGCCGGCGCGCTCAGGTTTTTCAACCACGAAGGTCACGAAGGCCACGAAGTTGGTGCGGAGCGCCCAAGCGTGGTCCGGCGCGGGGACTGCGGCGTGCAAGGGAAGTGGTTCGATTGCTTTGCCTGAATTCCCCATGGCCGCCGAGTATCAGCTTGTCAGACTCGCCAATGGCGTCACCAGCGTGCGCTCGATCGCGCGCGGCGAGACGTTTCATCCGGTGATCGGTCCAGCCGCCGAGGCGGAGGCGCTCTATGTCCGGCAACTTCGGCTGCCGCAGCGTCTGACCGCCTGCGCCGGCGAATTCGTGTTATGGGACGTGGGGTTGGGCGCGGGAGGCAACGTGTTGACGGCGCTGGCCGCCTTGCGGGACATTCCCCGCCAGCTTCGCGTGGTCAGCTTCGATGAAACCCTTGCGCCGCTCCAGTTCGCCGTGGCCCATGCCCGCGAACTGGGGTATTTCGGCGGGTTGGAGGAGACGGCGGCCTGGATGGCGGGCGGCGCCAAGCGGCAGGCGTTCCGCCTGGGGCGACTGGAAGTGGAGTGGGAGGTGCACTTGGGAGACTTTCCGATGCTGCTCACCCGAGACTCCAAGTCGCTGCCCGCGCCGCATGCGATTATGTACGACGCCTACTCGCCCATGCGCAACGCCGCCATGTGGACCTTGCCGTTGTTCGAGCGGTTGTATCGATGCCTCGATCCGCAACGACCCTGTGCGCTGCCAACCTATTCGCGGAGCACCATCCTGCGTGTCACGCTGCTGCTGGCCGGGTTCTATGTCGGTGTGGGGCGCGCCACCGGGGAGAAGGAGGAAACGACCCTGGCCGCCAACACGCTTGATCTGATCGAGGAGCCGCTGGGCCGCGACTGGCTTGATCGGGCGTTGCGATCCCACAGTGCCGAGCCCCTTTGGCAGCCACGTTGGAGGGTGTCGCCTCTCTCCCTGCCAAGCCGCGACAGGTTGCGGCGGCATCCGCAGTTTGTGCGAGGGCAGGGCGGAGGCAGCGTCTGACTGCATCCGCCTGACAGGCGGCCCCCCGGTTTCCGGCAAAGGGGCTCCAGCAGTTCGGCGCGATGCCGAAGTGCACCCGGGACCACAGGTGCGACCCCGACCGACGGCACTTTGTCCGTGTCCATCCGGGTGGGTTGTGGTTCACTATCCCGGCTGTGGATTACCGCGAACAGTTCAGAACCTTGCTGGCCGGCGAACCGGGCATCCTCGCGCTGGCGCCGATGCAGGAGGTGACGGATTGGGCCTTCTGGCGGCTCGCGGCGCGTTACGGGGGGGCGGACGTTTATTTCACCGAGTATTTCCGCGTTTATCCCCAGTCCCGTCTGGACAAGAACATCCTTCGCTCCATCGTGGACAACCCCACTGGAAGGCCGGTTGTCGCGCAGATGATTGGACATGAGGTGGGGGAATTGGTGCGCACGGCGAAGGAACTGCGGCAGTATCCGGTGGCGGCCGTGGACCTGAACCTCGGCTGCCCGGCCCCCGTGGTCTATCGGAAGTGCGCCGGGGGTGGATTGCTCCGGGACCCGGCGCGTGTGGACGCCATCCTGGGCGCCTTGCGCGAGGCGCTCGACATTCCTTTCACGGTGAAGACCCGCATCGGGTTCGAGTCGGCGGATGGGTTTGACGAGCTCCTGCGGGTGTTTGGCCGGCACTCGCTGGATCTGCTGACGGTGCATGGACGCACGGTGAGGGAGATGTATCGCAGCGAGGTGCACTACGATTTCATCCGGCGGGCGGTGGAAGCGGTGCGGTGCCCGGTGTTGGCCAACGGGAACGTGTATTCGGCCGAGAAGGCGGACGAGGTGCTGGCCATCACCGGGGCGCACGGGCTCATGATCGGGCGCGCCGCCATCCGCAATCCCTGGCTGTTCCATCAGATCCGGCTGCGGCGACGAGGCGAGCCGGTGCTCCTGCCCCGGGGCCATGACGTGTTGGCGTACGTTCGCGCGCTTTGCGAGGAGACCTGTGACTCGAACACACGCGAGCGCTCGCAGGTGCAACACCTCAAACGATTCATGAACTACCTGGGCCTCGGGGTGGATCCCGAGGGCGGGTTTCTGCATGAGATCCGGCGGGCGCAAACGCGCGCCGATTTCTTCGCGATTTGCGAGCGATTCCTGGATCACGACGAACCCATGCCGCTGGAACCCTTCAAACTGAGCCTCCAGGATCGGGATGTGGTTGGCGGGGTGATGCACTGAGCCGGAACCAGGCCGCAGGAACTGGGCGGCGCACGCGTCCCGCCCCCCGCAGTCCGGAGGCATGTGCTCCCCCGCTCGAACACCTCCTTCCGAACTACGGAATGAGGCTTCGCTCTCTTTGTGCCCCTCGGGGTCCCATTCCTCGCTAAACGTACCGGTACGGCGCTTCCATGGGGAACGTGTTGGGCAGGTGGCGCACTTCCTGGACGGTGCCATCCGAGAGCAGCACTTCGACGATGTCGAATCGGGTTTTCACCGGTGGATGCCTGATCTGGCGCAGGTAGTCCAGCGCGGTCAGCGTCAGGCGGCGGCGTTTGCGGGCGTTCACGGCGGCGGCGGGGCGGGTCCAGAGCTCCGAGGACCGCGCCTTGACCTCGACGAACACCAGGCAGTCGTCGTCCTGGAAGACCAAATCGATTTCGCCGCGTTTAGACTTGAAGTTGGCGGTGAGGAACTTCAGTCCCTGACGCTGGAGATGGCGGCGGGCGGCCTGTTCGCCCAGTTGGCCGCGGCGGAGATGCTCGGGTTGTGCGGGGCCGGTCCAAGCCGATCGGAGTCTGGTGAGCAGGTGCCGGAACACGAGGCCTTACGGGGTGGGGAAGAGGTCTTGTTCGTGCGGCTTGAGCGGTGCAAACGTCAGGCGATGGATGGGGCAGGGGCCATGTTCGGCGATCGCGGCGAGATGTTGCGGGGTGCCGTAGCCTTTGTGTCCGGCGAACCCGTATTGTGGCCATTGGGCGTGGCACTCGAGCATGAACCGGTCCCGGGTGACCTTCGCCAGCACACTCGCGGCGGCGATCGAGTAGCTGCGCGCGTCGCCCTTCACCAAGGCGGTTTGGGGGAACCGCAGGGACGGCACGGCGCGTCCGTCCACCAGGATGTGGTCGGGTGGGGGTTCCAGTTGTTCGAGGGCGGCGCGCATGGCCTGATGGGTGGCCCGCAGGATGTTCTCGCGATCGATGGTGGCGGCATCGGCCCAGGCGACCGCCCAACGCACCTGAACCTCGGTGGTCAACAGTCCGAAGAAATGCTCGCGCTGGGTTTCCGTGAGTTGCTTCGAGTCGTTCAAACCCGCCAGCGCGTCGGGCCAGGCCGACTCGATCCACCCGGTCGGCAGGACGACCGCCGCGGCGACCACGGGACCGGCAAGCGGTCCGCGTCCGGCCTCGTCCACGCCCGCCACCCGACGGCACCCGCGTTGGCAGGCCTCCTGTTCAAAGGCGAGCCGATTGAGGGTCGAGCTGGATTTCTTCGCGCCGCGGAGGTTCATGTCCCGGCCGGAATGGCATCGAGGCGCGACGGGTTTGTCAACATCCAACGCCCCCACCGACGCTTCGCAATCCCAGCCGCAAGGGCGGCCTGCGGGTGGGTTGGATCGTCAGGCGCGGGCCGAGCCCAGCAGTTCGTCAAGTTCCCGGATGCGGGTGGGGTGGCGCATCTTGCGCAGGGCTTTGGCCTCGATTTGGCGGACGCGTTCACGGGTGACATGGTAACGGCGGCCCACGTCCTCGAGGGTTCGAGGGCAATCGTCCCGGAGTCCAAAGCGCAGTTCCAGCACCTCGCGTTCACGATCCTTCAGGCCGGCCAGGACCTCGCGGAGCCTCTCCTTGAGGGTGGCGGCGTTGACCATGTCTTCGGTCTCGTCGGGTGCGGTGTCCGCGATGAAATCCTCGATGCTCGCCGTTTCATCCGGGCCGACGGGTGCGTTCAGTGATACGGGGTGTTGCGCGACGCGCAACAGGTAGAGGATGCGCTGCGGCGCAAGTTCGAGTTCGTCCGCCAGCTCCTCCGGGGTGGCCTCCCGCCCCAGCTCCTGCCTCAACCGGCTTTGGGCGCGCGCCAGCCGGTTGATGGTGTCCACCAGGTGGACGGGGATGCGGATGACGCGGGCCTGTTCCGCAATGGCCCGCGTGACGGACTGTCGGATCCACCAGACCGCGTAGGTCGAGAGTTTGAAACCGCGCCGGTAATCGAACTTCTGCACCGCGCGCATCAGTCCAAGGTTGCCTTCCTGGACCAGGTCCAGGAGGGACAGTCCGCGGTGGACGTATTTCTTGGCGATGGAGATGACCAGGCGCAGGTTGGCTTCGACCATCTGGTTGTGCAGCCGGTGGACTTCCGCCCGTTGCTGATGAAGTTGATGATGGATCTGTTGGAACTCGCGGGCCGGCATCCGGACAAACCGTTGCAGATCCCGCACGAGCAATGGGGCAGGGGGTGGGGAGGCGTGGTTGGGATGTGGGTCGGTGGGGAGGTCGCCAGCTTGGCACGCGGCGAGGGCATGGTCGAGACTCTGCCTGAGGTGGTCGGCAATCAGACTCATCTCCTCGATCACGCGCTGGCTGAAGCCGAATCGGGGCAGCAGCGCCCGCAGTTCCTGATCGAGGCGGGTCCGGAGCGCGGGGTGCCGGCCGGGCTTGTCCCGCATGCCGGTCTTGGTGAACGCTTCGTCCAGAGCTTGGTCCAGTGAGCGGGCCTGGGGGATCAAGCGACGAAGCTCTTCCAAGTGGCGCAATCTTGCCTCCGGCTCGTGGTGTTCATCCCGGATCACCCGGTCAAAGCGTTCGCGGGGAGGATCCGCAATCAGCTTTTCGGCCAGGGCGATGTGTTCCTTGGCGGCAAACCCCAGACTCCAAAAGAGACAGCGCACCTGCGATTCGGCTTCGTCAATCCGGCGGGCGAGGGCCGTTTCCTCGTCACGGCTGAGCAGAGGGACGCGGGCCATCTGACGCAGGTAAAGCTGCACGGGATCATCCAACCCCTCCAGTCGGCTGTCCGCCTCGTGATCCTCCGTGGAATAGTCCTGGTCGCGCACCGGGATATCGAGTTCCTGAACCTGCCGGAGCAACTCCTCGAAGTGATGGGGTGTGCTGCTGTCGTCGTGGACCAGCGCATCCAGCACGTCCTCATGAGTCAGATAGCCCTGCCGGCGGGCGATTTGCACCAAGGTGTCCAGCACCGGCGGGCGCACGTCTGCGGCCATGGCCGGCCCGGGAGCGCTGGAGAGGTGGCCTTTCCGGCGAATGCGCAACTGCAACACCTTCTTCTCACGCGGCGATCGGGCTGGGACACGATCTCCATTGCTTCCACGCCTGACGGTCCCGGCGGCTGCCTTTCTGGCCTGCGACATAAAACAGCAACTTCTGAAATGTGACTGGGTTCCGGATGACTGAGGGACTATCGACTCTCCCCCGGCGACCGTCAACTGCCGCGCATCACTCGCGTCAAGGTGTTGCTTGAATGCCTTGGCAACGTCACAGAGGAAGGTCGCGTTGTGTGGCCTCCATCCTGCGTCGCACGCGGTTTCCGACCAGGACGGGAAGGAACTCGATCAGGCCCAACAGTCGCCCATGCGGAAGTTCCATCCGGTGACGGCGGTTGGGCGGATGATCAACCTGGCGGCTCAGGAAGGTATCGGGGACGAGTTGAACAGCGCGGCCCCTGGGCTTCGCGGACTCGCGGTCCGGAAGCGGGGTCAGCGGGAAACCGCTTCCACGCAGCGCGCGCAGAGCGTGGGGTGCTGCGGGTGCGTGCCCACCTCGGTTTCCCAATGCCAGCAACGTTCGCACTTCTCGCCGGACGCCTTGCCCACGGTGATCAGGAGATCTTCGCGCTCGGTGACCGCGACCTCCAGTTGCGACACATTGAGCAACTCGCGCAGCGCCGCCTGATCGAACATGGCATCGGCCAGCTCACTGGCCGGGCCGGCAAAGGACAGCCGGGCTTCCAGGGCCTTGCCAATCTGTTTGGATTGGCGCGCCTTCTCCAGTTCTGGCAGGGCGAGTTCGCGCAGGCGGAACAGGTGCGCCCACTCGGCCGCCTCTTCGGGCGACTGTTCGAGCGTGAGGGGAACCCATTCCGAGAGATGGACGGACGGGGCGGGTTTGCCGGGGAGGAATGCCCACGCTTCATCCGCCGTGAAGGCCAGGAGCGGGGAAAGCATCTGGCACAGGTGCACCGCCAGCCGGTGCAACGTGGTCTGGGTGGACCGCCGCCGGATCGAGTCGGCCGGGTCGGTATAGAGACGGTCCTTGATCACGTCGTGATACACGGACGAGAGTTCCACGGCGATGAACTGGCTGAGCCGCTGATAGACGACGTGAAACTCGCAGCGCTCGTAAGCGTCCGCCACCTCGCGTTCCAGCCGGCCGAACCCGGACAAGATCCAGCGATCCAGCCCCGTGAGCTGGTCCTCGGCCACCGCCTGGCGCGCGGGGTCGAAGTCGTAAAGGTTGGACAGTTGATACCGGAGGGCGTTGCGGATGCCGCGGTAGGTTTCCCCGACCTTCTGGATCCGTTCCTCGCTGACCACAATGTCATTGCGGAAATCCTGGGAAGACACCCACAAGCGCACCACGTCCGCCCCCCACTTTTTCACATACGCCTCGGCGGTCTGGGGTTTCTCGTACGCGCCCTGGGTCTGCTTGCTCTTGGAGATCTTCTCCCGATCGGCGTCCACCATGAAGCCGTGCGTCAGGACGGTGCGAAACGGCGCCGCGCCGTTGCCCGCCAGGGACAGGAGCAGGGAGGATTGGAACCAGCCGCGGTGCTGGTCACTGCCTTCGAGATACATGTCCGCCTGCCAATTGAGTGCGGAGGGCGGATTGCGAATTGCGGATGGCGGATTCCCGGAAGCCGCGTGCGACAGTTCCGGACGGCGCATCAGGACCGAGCGCGAAGACGATCCCGAATCAATCCAGACATCCAGCGTGTCGTTCGAGCGCGTGGCGGCCTCGGGGCCCTTCCAATCTTTCGGGCGCACCAGCTTCCAGAATTCGGTTGCGGACTTCTCGAACCAGACGTTGGAACCGTGCTGCTCTACCAGGTCGGCCACGTTGCGCACGATGCGAGCGTCCAGGATCGCCTCTCCCATGGCATCGTAAAACGCCGGGAGCGGCACGCCCCAGGCGCGCTGGCGCGAGATGCACCAGTCCGGACGCGACTCGACCGCGCCCCGGATGCGGTTCACGCCCCAATCGGGGATCCAGGCGACCTTGTCGATCTCCGCCAGGGCGCGTTGGCGGAAGGTGGGGGCGGACGTCCGTCCGCGTTCAACCGCTGGGTCTGAAGATGGGCGCCGACTGACATCGGCGGCTACGTGATCAATGCGGATGAACCATTGATCCATGGCGCGGAAGATGACGGGGGTCTTGCTGCGCCAGCAGTGCGGATAGCTATGGTGATAGTTTTCCTGGTGCAGCAGAGCTTTGCGGATGCGCAGTTCGTGCAGCACCGCCTCGTTCGCATCGCTCTTGCCGTGTTTCTCCAGGATGCTCTGGCCGACCATCGCCGCGGGCATCTGCTGGTCCACGGGCAGGTCGGGGGTGTGTGTGAAGCGGCCGTCGTCGTCCACCGGCGAGTAGATCGGCAATCCCAGCTTTCGCCCGAGGTTGTAGTCATCCATGCCGTGGCCGGGGGCGATGTGGACAAATCCGGTGCCGGTATCGCTGGTGACGAACTCCGCCGCCTGCAGCCGGCCCGTGCGGTGGCAGAACGGATGCTGGTAGTGCAGCCCGGCGAGCTGTTCGGACGGGAACGGTTCCTCACGGTAACCGGTCCAGGCACACTTTTCCGCCACCGCGGCCAGCAGCCCTCGGAACACCAGGTAGTGTTCATCGCCCACCGCGACTTTGACGTATTGGAATTCCGGGTTGTAAGCCACGGCGAGGTTGGCCGGCAAGGTCCAGGGGGTGGTCGTCCAGATCAGCACGAACGTGTTCGGGTGGCCGCTCACCGGGAATTTGACAAAGATGCTCTGGCTCAAGTGTTCGCGGTATTCCACCTCCGCCTCGGCCAGGGCGGTGCGACACGGGATGCTCCAGTACACCGGCTTTTTGCCGCGATAGACAAAGCCCTGCTCCACGATTTCGGCGAAGAGCCGCAGTTCCTCCGCCTCGTATTCCTTGTTCAACGTCAGATACGGATGGCCCCAATCACCGAGCACCCCCAGGCGTTTGAACTGGGCGCGCTGCACGTCGATGTATTTCCGGGCGTAGGCTTCGCAAGCGTTGCGAATCGTGGCGGCGTCGGCGTCCGTTCGACCGGCCTTGCGCAGCTCCTGGCTCACCTTGAACTCGATTGGGAGGCCGTGGCAGTCCCAGCCGGGAATGTAGGGCGCCTGGAACCCCCGGAGGTTGCGGGACTTGAGGATGATGTCCTTGAGAATCTTGTTCAGCGCGGTGCCGATGTGGACATCGCCGTTGGCGAACGGGGGGCCGTCGTGCAGAACAAACCGGGGCCGGCCCGCGCGGGCGGCCTGGATGCGGCCATAGAGATCGTCGGTTTCCCAGCGTTTGAGGCGCTCGGGTTCCCGGCTGACCAGGTCCGCCTTCATGGGGAAGTCGGTTTGGGGCAGGTTGAGCGTGTTCTTGTAATCCATGGTGCCCATGTCTCGGGCGGGGACCCTAACAGGCGCCCGGGCAGGGGTCAACGCGGCCAAAACCAGGGGGCCTTTCTCAGGTTGGCCGGGAGCGCGGGTACGCGACCCGCAGCAGCTTCGCCTGGAACAAAGCCACTGGAAGATTGAGAACGGCCTCCCGTGGCGGGGGTGCTGCGGCCCATGGAGCCGCGTTCCGGGCCCCAATGAGAATCGCTGGGGGGGAAGTTCGCGGGAGTTGACAGGCAGAAGTGACCTTCATAATCTCGTTCATCAACTCGTCGAATATGATCGTCAAGCCGGAACTCTCGTCCGTGGTTTGCGGAGGTGGGGTTGGACGGTCGTTCGGAACGCGGGTTACTGGGAATGGCGATTCCCGCGTTGTCACCTGGTTCACTTCATGTTTCTCGACCGCCAAGCTGGTGGTGGCGTCAACGTCACGGAAGATCCATTGCCTTATCCACCGTAATCATTGCCCCAAACCTCTATGAAAACCTCCCTGCCCAGAACAACCCTGTTTTCGCTCATCGCCAGCGTGGCGTTGTTGAGCCAGCCTGAAGCGAGCGGCTGCACCAACCTGCCGTCCATCACCTGTCTGCCGTCGATGGTGCTGCTGACATGCAGCAACGCGGCCGTCGGCAACTTCAGTGTGGTGGCCAGCAACCACACCGGTAACCTCGTCTGCTCCCCACCGTCGGGCAGTGTGTTCCCGCTGGGCGTCACGTGGGTGACCTGCACGGCGACGAATGAGTGTGGCGACCTCGCGACGTGTGAGTTCGCCGTCACGGTGAAGCAACCCTCGTCGCGCTGGGACTGCCTCCAGGTCGGCATCGGGATTCCCTTCGAGACGATCGGCGGGGCGGACATTGCCTTCAGTGCCCAGAGCGCATCCCCGGACACGACGACACCGACCATGAGCGTGATCCCGGCCCCGGGCTCCTCCGCCAGCGGCCTGCGGTTGGTGCCCGGCCCGGCCCGGACGATCCGGTTCACCACGGTGCTCGATTTCACCGCTCCGGTCGGGGCCGGCTTCGATCTGTTTCTGCCGCCTGATCCGCTGCATCCCAACGACCCGCCCTTGGTGAGCATCCGCAACAAGGGGCCCAAGGGATATTGCGTGAAGCAGAACAAGCGCTTCGCCGATGAGCCCGGCTCGACGATGCGCTCCTACGCCGTGAACACCAACGGGGACCTGCTGGACCCCATCACGTTCACCCCGGCCGAGGTGGATGCCATTGGCGTCTGCGACATCGGGTTCCAGCCCGGCGTCAGCAACTGCCACGTGACCGTCGAGGTGAATCTGGTGGACGGCAGTTCGTCCGTCGAGTTTGACGGACCGGTGGTGCCGGTCACCCCGACCCTCTTGCGGCACAAGGGGTGGGACGGCTGCATTTATGGCCCGGATCGCCCGCGCCCGAAGCCGCCGAAGACCGCGCGCGTCATCATGGTGCCGCCCGCCCTGCCGCCCGGGCCGCCGATTACGGAAGCCTTCCTCTATGTCAGCGGCTGGCCGCAGATGCTCATCGAGGAACCGTCCGTCAGCACGCAGAGCACGAGCAAGCCTCGCCGGCGTTGGAGCGATGGGCATGTGACGCTCATGAAGGCGTATGACGATGACAGTATGGAGTTCGCGGTCACCTCGACGGGCGGCGGTGTGCAGGTGGACCTTGGCAGCGCGGATTCCTTTGATCTCCGCCTGACAAAGTTCGAGACGAATGCCCTGCCGGGAGAGGAATTGCTGACCCGCACCCTCGGTCCGATCAGCGGCCTGACCAACCCCCCGCCACCGTTCCTGGACGCGATGCAGTTCAACGCGACCCCCGACGGGGTCGCCTGCTCAGCCGACTTCAGCCACCTCGAATCGCCCACCGTCCGCGTGCAAGTGTGGCTGGGTGGCGCCCTCGTCACGCAGCGCACGGGGGTGCCCGCCCAATTGGGGCAGACCCTCTTCACGCTGTCGGGCTGGCCCGAACGCATCGGCAAGCTGGGCGGCACGACGCCTTGCCGGACCATCAAGCGGCCAGCCAGCGCGATCATCCTGCCGGACGACGGAAGCGGTCTGCCGCCCGAAGTCGTCATCGGCGATGAATGTCGGGTGCTGGCCGAGACACCGCCTGGCACGCCACATCCGGATTACTACAGCGGCTTTGAGTTCATCGCGAGCGAGGATGCCGATTGGGGCGTCAGCGAACTGCAGGTCACCAGCATCTGTGTGCCCGTGCCCCTGGATCTGGATCGTTCGAGCGATGGCGTCGTGGCGACCTGGGCTGGCGACACGTTCCGGCTTCAAGGCGCGGTGGACGCCACGGGGCCGTGGTTCGATCTCGGCGCAGCTTCCCCGGCGGTGCTGCCCGTCAGTCATCCGGCACGGTTCTTCCGGTTGGTGTGTGATTAGCGGTTTCCGGGCGGCTCCGGGCCAGTCTGGTCTGGGGCCGCCCCGCCCGATTGAGGCTCTACCGTGATGCGACCTGGTGGCAAGAAGCGTGGTATGGACTTCGCCAGGCGGGCCGTGCCAGGCGGCCACTCCGGCTGGTTGCCGCTGCTCATTCTGAGCGGGCTGTGCGGACTGGCCTGGCCAGCTCATGCGGTTCCCAGCATCGCCCGCATCTGGAACGAGCAGATTCTGGACGCCATTCGGCACGACACCCCGCATCCCCCCGCCCAGGCCCGCAATCTGTTCAGTCTTGCGGTCTGCATGTACGACGCGTGGGCGGCCTATGAGACCAACGGCGCGGTGGGTTACGTCTATCGCGGCAAGCACACGGCGGTGGACGTGGCGGCCGCGCGTCGTGAGGCCATCAGCTATGCCGCCTATCGCATCCTCCGGGAGCGCTATTACTACTCGAAGACGGCCAGCAACACCCTGGTGACTTTCGCGGCGCAGATGAGCGCCTTGGGATACGACACCAACAACGTCTCCACCGACACGGCAACGCCGGCGGGTGTGGGCAACTTGGTTTATGCGGCGGTCTCGGCCTGGTTCATCAACGACGGGGCGCGCCAGACCAACGGCACCCCAGCCGCGCCGTATCCGGACTATCCCGCAGGCGAGGGGGGGTACGCCTACGTCAACCCGCCGCTGGCCACCGATCGGCCCAGCATCACCACGAACATCACCTACGGCGACAATGTGGTGGACATCAATCGTTGGCAACGCCTCTACATCGTGGACGCGGTGGATCAAAATGGGTTTCCCGCTTCCGGCCCGATCCAGAACTATCTCGGGGCCCAGTGGCTCGGTGTGCGGCCTTTTGCGCTCGCCCGCGACGACGCGGCCTTGCCGTGGATCGACTTGGAAGGGCCGCCGCCGCTCTGGGGCACCGCCAGTCACCTGGTCTTCGTCAGCAACGTGGTCGAGGTGATTCGGCGCAGCAGCGAGCTTACGCCTGCCGACGGCGTCACGCTGGACATCTCCCCGGGCGCGCTGGGCAACAACACGCTGGGAGCGAACGACGGCACCGGTCACCCAAGCAATCCCGCCACCGGCTTGCCTTATGCGCCCAACGTGGTCAAGCGCGGTGACTTCGCGCGGGTGCTGGCGGAATTCTGGGCCGATGGGCCGAGTTCCGAAACGCCGCCCGGCCATTGGAACGTCGTCGCCAACAGCGTGAGCGATCACACGAACTTCGTCAGACAAATCGGCGGCACCGGCCCGGTGGTTGATGATCTGGAATGGGACGTCAAACTCTACTTCGCGCTGAACGCGGCCCTCCACGACGCGGGGTGCGCGGCATGGTCCCTCAAACGGTATTATGACGGCTGGCGACCCCTGAGCGCGGTTCGCCACCTGGGCATGCTGGGTCAATCCAGTGAACCGCTCAGTCCCTCGTATCACACCCATGGCCTCCCGCTGATCACGAACCTGATCGAACTGGTGACCACGGCTTCCGTCGCCTCCGGACGCCACGCGGGCCTCACGCCCGGCAAGCTCGCCCTTTACACCTGGCCCGGCCAGCCCGCCTATCCGGCCACTCAGTACAGCGGCGTTCGGTGGATTCACGCGGACAGTTGGTTGCCCTATCAGAAGAAGAACTTTGTCACGCCCGCCTTCCCCGGCTACATCTCCGGCCACAGCACCTTCAGCCGGTCCGCGGCGGAAGTGCTCACGGCCATCACCGGTTCGCCCTTCTTTCCCGGTGGGATGGGCACCCATACGGCTGTCTCCAACACCTCACTCAGCTTTGAAAAGGGCCCCAGCCAGACCGTCCAGTTGCAATGGGCGACCTACTACGATGCCGCGGATCAGGCCGGGCTTTCCCGTATCTGGGGCGGGATTCATCCGCCGATGGATGACTTGGTGGGCCGCCGCACCGGGGCCCTCTGCGGCCAGGGTGCGTGGGCCTTGGCGCAAACGTATTTCGACGGCTCGATCACCCATCAGCCCGTCCTGCTCTCCTTGACGGCCCTGGACTCGGCGCAATGTCGGCTGCGCTTCGACACGTTGCGTGGCTTCCACTACCAGGTTCAATCCACGCTGGATCTCGACCTCCCCTTCACCAACGACTTCGGGGGGGTGTTCCTGGCCACCCATTCCTCCATGCTGTGCACGGACAGCGTGGCTGGACTGCGCAAGTTCTACCGCGTGATCCGAACCAGCGACGGAATGCCCTGAAAACCCCTATTGACTTGGCTTCCCGCTTTGATAGTTTTGGCGGCCTTTGACACTGAAGATGAAGACCTATTTGCCAAAAGCCGACGATGACCTGCGCAAGTGGCATGTGATTGATGCCGACGGTGCGGTGTTGGGGCGTCTGGCGGTGCAGGTGGCCAACCTGTTGCGGGGCCGGAACAAGCCGATTTACACGCCGCACATGGATGCCGGCGATTTTGTGGTAGTGATCAATGCCGAGAAGGTGCGCCTGACGGGCAAGAAGGAGACGGCCAAGGAATACATGACCTACTCAGGCTGGCGCGGCGGCGAGAAGTATCGGACCGTCGCCCAGGTCCGTCAGAAGCATCCCGAGGAGCTGATTCATCGTGCGGTCAAGGGCATGGTGCCCAAGAACCGGCTGGGCCGGCAGTTGCTGACCAAGCTGAAGGTGTACAAGGGCGCGGCCCATCCGCATGCGGCTCAGAAGCCCGAACCGATGAAGCTGGCCAGCTAGACCGTTTCCCCCCTTTGAATCATGGTTGCAAAGACGAACGAACCCAAATTGGGCGGCACTGGCCGGCGCAAGACGGCGGTGGCGCGTGTGAACCTGAAGCCCGGTTCCGGCAAGATCACGATCAATGGCCGGACGTTTGAAGACTATTTTCCCGTCGAGACCCATCGCACGCATGCCGCGCGGCCGCTCAAGGCCACCAGCACGGGCGACAAGTTTGACGTGGCGGTGAACGTGGAGGGGGGCGGTCCTTCCGGCCAGGCCGGGGCGGTGCGGTTGGGCATTGCCCGCGCGTTGCTGCAGGTCGACGTTGCCCTGCGTCCGGCATTGAAGTCTGAAGGTTTGCTCACGCGCGATTCCCGCATGCGCGAGCGCAAGAAGTACGGCCAGCCCGGGGCGCGGAAGCGTTACCAGTTCAGCAAGCGCTGACACCGGATTGTTAGATTTCAGACCCCGCAGGCTACGGCTGGCGGGGTTTTTTTATGGGGTGCGGGGGGCAACGGAGTAGTGGAGCCCCGGGGTGGTGGGATTGCATTGAGTCCAATGTTCCATTACTCCAATACTCCACCACTTCAGTTCCCCCTGTTCGCTCGGAGCTGAAGAGACATCATGAAAGAACGAATCAAAGCGGCCGTGATCGGCGCCTCGGGTTACTCGGGGGAGGAACTGGTGCGCCTGCTGTTAAACCATCCGCAGGCCGAGCTGGTGGCGGTGACCTCGAGGCAGAACGCCGGGCAGACCGTGGCCCAGGTTTTCCCGAAGTTTGCCAGCCACCCGGTCTCGCGCACCCTCCGGTTTGTCGAGCCCAACGCGGAGGCCCTGGCCAAAGAGGCGGACGTGGTTTTTCTGGCCTTGCCCCATGGCGTGGCGGCGGAATTTGCCGTGCCGCTGCTCCGGGGCGGATGCACCGTGATCGATCTCAGCGCGGATTTCCGGCTGAAGAGCGCCGCGCGCTACCAGGAGTTCTATGCGCATGAACATCCGGCGCCCGCGCTGCTGGAGGAGGCGGTGTATGGGCTGCCGGAGGTCCATCGGCAGGCCATTAGAAAGGCCACGCTCATCGCGTCGCCGGGCTGCTATCCGACCAGCATCCTGCTTCCCCTGATCCCGTTGCTGCGCGCCGGACTGATCCAGCGGGACGGCCTCATTGCCAATTCCTTGAGTGGCGTGAGCGGGGCGGGGCGGAAGGCGGAGATCGGGTTCCTGTTCTGTGAATGCAACGAGAGCATGCGGCCTTACGGCGTCCCCAAACACCGGCACCTCTCTGAGATCGAGGAACAGCTTTCGCTGGCGGCCGGCTCCGAGGTGACGATCCAGTTTGTGCCGCATCTCATCCCGGTCAACCGGGGCATTCTGACCACGCTCTACACGATGCCGGTGACGCCGGTGCGGACGGCGGAGCAGGGGGTGCGGCTGGCGGAGCAGGTGGCCGGATGCTACGCGGCGGCCTATGGTCGGGAGCCGTTTGTGCGGTTGTTGGAAGGCAGCGCGTTGCCGGACACCAAGAACGTGGTGGGGACCAACGTGGTCGAGATGGCCTGGCGCCTGGACCCGCGCACCGGGCGGCTGCTGGTGATGAGCGCCGAGGACAACATCGTCAAGGGCGCCAGCGGGCAGGCGGTGCAAAGCATGAACCTCCGGTTCGGATTTCCCGAAACCGCCGGCCTCGTCTAGCCGTCCTTCAAAGTGCAGGAGAGGATGTGAGGAATCTCTTGGATCTATCCTGGGTGCGGGGGGCAAACCCGGCCTTGCCGCCCCGCCTCCTGCAAGGCTCCAAGGGTTGATCCCCCGGACGTGATTCCCACCATCCAATGGGATCCGCACGACTACGCGGCAAGTTCTTCGTCCCAGGCCCGCTGGGGACGGGAACTGATGGAGGGTGTTTGCTGGCAGGGTGACGAATGCGTGTTGGATGTGGGGTGTGGGGATGGCCGGTTGACGGCAGAGCTGGCGCGGCGGGTCCCGCTCGGCAGGGTGCTGGGGATCGACTCCTCCCCGGAGATGATCGCCCACGCGCGCGTGGCCCACGGGGCCGGTGAGCTGGGCAACCTTGCCTTCCTGCACATGGACGCCGCTTCCATCCAACTCCCGCGCGAATACGATGTCGTGCTTTCCAATGCAGCCTTGCATTGGGTGGCGGACCACCAGGCATTTCTGCGTGGGGCAGCAGGCGCCCTGCGATCGGGAGGCCGGCTGGTAGTGTCCTGCGGCGGGAAGGGGAATGCCGACGCCGTGTTTGCGGCGTTGCGCGCCGAGATGCGGGTTGCGGAGTGGCGTCCGTTCTTCCGGAATCTGCAGAGGCCGTATTTCTTTTACAGCGACGACGATTATCGGGTCTGGCTGCCGGCGGCGGGGTTTCGTCCGATTAGCATCCGGCTGGCTGCCAAGGACGCGTTGCATGACGGGGTGGAGGCTTTTGCCGGGTGGTTACGGACCACCTGGATGCCCTACACGCACCGGGTACCCGCCGCGAGGCGGGACGAGTTTATCCGCGCGGTGATCAGGCGTTACCTATCCGCGCATCCTCCGGATCCGACGGGCGCGGTGGCGGTGCGGATGGTCCGGCTCGAACTGGATGCAGTTCGGATTTGAATCCGGGCGCGGCTCCGTGCAGAAAGAGCGACAACATGAAGTCTCAATTCAAAGCGGTCAGTGGATCGGTGGTTGCCCCACGAGGCTTTCGGGCCTCGGGTGTGTTCTGCGACATCAAACGCCTCGGCACGGGCAAGGGGTCGCAGAAGGGCCAGAAGCGGGATCTGGCGTTGATCGTGTCGGATGCGCCTTGTGCTGTGGCTGGATTGTTCACCACCAATCAGACGTGCGCGGCGCCGGTGAAGGTGTGCCTCGAACGGGTCAAGGGCGGTCGGGCCCAGGCTGTCGTGGTGAATTCGGGCAATGCCAACGCCTGCACCGGTTCGCAGGGGCTGAAAGATGCGCGGGAGATGGCGCGGTTGACCGAACAGGTGCTCCATCTCCCTGCCGGCATGGTACTAGTGGGATCCACCGGCCGGATTGGTGTTGCCATGCCCATGGACCAAGTCGGCGCCGGCATCCGGCAGGCGGCGGCTGAGCTGGGAGGCGCCAGGGCCGATGCCGACCATGCCGTCGAGGCCATCATGACCAGCGACACGCGGCCCAAGCAGGTGGCGGTGGAGTTCAAGCTGGGCGGCCGGACGGTGCGGTTGGGCGGCATGTGCAAGGGGGCCGGCATGATCCATCCCGGCATGAGTCCGACCGGTCAACGCCCGGCCTCCCTTCCGTTGCACGCCACCATGCTGGCGTTTCTCACCACCGACGCGGCGATTGATCCCAAGGTGCTGCAGCGGTGTCTGACCGAGGCGGTGGCGCAGAGCTTCAATCGGATCACGGTGGACGGCGACATGAGCACGAACGACACGGTGCTCCTGCTGGCGAACGGGCGGTCGGGGAACGCGAAACTCGGAGCGCGGAGCGCGGAACTGGGGACGTTCGCCGCCGCGTTGAATCATGTCTGTCTGGAGTTGGCGAAGATGATTGTTCGGGATGGGGAAGGCGTGCACCGGGTGGTGACGGTGCGGGTTCAGGGGGCTCGGACCGTGCAGGACGCCGACGCGGCGGCCCGGGCGGTGGCCAACAGCGCCCTGGTCAAGACGAGCTGGCACGGGGGCGATCCGAATTGGGGGCGGATCATTGACGCGGTGGGTTACAGCGCGGCGAAGGTGGTCGAGTCGAAGGTGGACATCGGCTACAGCCGGCCGGGCAGTTCCAAGGTCCTGTGGAGCCTCAAGCGGGGGCAACCCACGCAGGCCACGTTTCGAGAGCTTTGCGCCGCGGTGGCGCCAAAGGAGTTCGATCTGCACATCCAGCTCAACCTGGGCCGGGCGGGTGCCGTCATGTATGCCGCGGACCTGACGGAGGAATATGTGGATTTCAACAAGGGCGACGTGAGCGAGCCGGGGAGTCTGGGGGGGTGAGGGAATTGGAGATTGCAGAATGCAGATTGCAAGCTCCACCGGGGTTTGCGGCGATTCCGCGCTGCGTCATCCGGCCTTCGCGCCTTGGCGCGGCATTTCAATTGAATCATCGGACTCACAGGCCTCCGCTTGCTCAGCCATTCTCATTTTCGTCCGGAGCGCGGCATTGATGCCGCTTCAGCATTCGCAAGCCCGCGGAACCAGCGTTTCATCGCGTGCCCTTCAGACGTTGAAGCGGCCTGAAGTCCGCGCTCCGGGCCGAAATGAGAATGGCTGTCGCTTCCTGACTTCGGCTTGAGCCTCGGGGCACTGTGGGATAGGCTCGGCCACAATGTCCGAGGAGCGAGATTCGCAGCCGAACGGTCTGGCCGAGACTGTGGAGCGGGAACGCTATCATCTGGCGGAGCGGATGATCAATGCCTGCTGCGGGCTTGCGTTTCGGACACGGCTAGCCTGCGCCTGCATGGAGCGATCCCGCCTGATTGAAGCGGCGCAGCGGCGCACGGGATTGGAGGACGCGGGTGATGCCCGGTTTCTGGCGGGGTTGGACCGGATTCTGGCGGAGGCGGAAGGTCGCTACACCCCGCTGGGAACGCTGCTGTTGCGCAATCTGCTCGTGAAAGCCTTGGAGAACCGGTTGCGCGCCGTGGATTACCTCAAGCGTCATCCGGAGGTTCAGGAGATTCCGATTCGCCGTCCGATCGTCGTCCTGGGCTTCCCGCGAAGCGGCACCACGCTGCTTCAGACCTTGCTGGCCGCCGCGCCCGATTGCGCGCCGCTGGAGTTCTGGGAACTCATGTCCGTTACCCCGAGAGACGAGTCGGACCCTGAGGCGGACCGGGCGGCGCGGATCCGGGAGATCGCCCGCATTCTGCGCATCGCCAACCTGTTCGTGCCGGAGCTGGACCGGATCCACCACTCGACGGCCACCACGCCCGAGGAGGACTGGCAGTTGCTGGTGCCCAGCTTTCACGCGCTGACCTTCGAGCTGGCGTATGGACTGGCGGAGTACGGACGCTGGCTCCAGCGGGAGGCGGACATGGTGTGGGCCTACGGCGAGCTCAAGCAGCGGCTGCAGATCATCCTGCATCAGCGTCCCCGGCGCCAACTGGTGCTCAAATGTCCGGATCACCTCTGGTTCATCGGCGCTTTGGTGAAGGTGTTCCCGGATGCGTGTGTGGTGCAGACTCACCGGGATCCGGTCCGGTGTCTGAACTCCTACACCAGCATGATCTCGTTGCAGGAACGGACACTGACCGGGCGCATCGAATGGAAGTCCCTGGCCCAGCGGCTGACCCGGAGCTTTTTGGAGGGGGCCCGGCGTGCCCACGAAGCGCGGCTGGTTCATGACGAACGCCAGTTTTTTGACGTGCCCTTCGAGGAACTCGAGCGCGATCCGTCGGGCATCGTGCGGCGGATCTCGGGGCATTTCCATCTCGACGCCCCCTGCGATCAATCGGTGAGGATTGAATTGCGCCGGCCGCGCGCCGATCGTCCGGGATCGCATCGATACTCCGGCGAGCGGCCGGGGATCGATGCCGAGGCCATCCGGGACCAATTCCGCTGGTACACCGAAGCGTATGCCGGGCGGAACCGGGTGGCGGCCTGAGCACGGAGGTCTTTACTTTGGAGCCCGGTTTGGCAGCTTACGCGGCCATGACGATGGACATGTTCTGGAGCTGGTTTGCGATGCCAATCGGCCTGACGATCTGCTTCTGGCCCTTCCTGCTGGCCTGGTACCTGGCCGAGCGCAAGGATGCCTCCCGCAAGTCGGACTGAGCCTCGTCCTTACACCCGGTAGAACTCCTCCCACCCCTTGCGCGGCGGCGGGCCGGCCAATAGATCCTGGGCGAGCTTGTCGTTGGTGATTTGGGTTGTCTGCCGGTCGAACACGAGCTTGCGGTTCAGCCGCTGGGCGATGATCCCCAGAGCCATGGCCTGGCACAGCGGTCCGGCCACCGCAAAGTTGGAGCGGCACTGTTCTTCGCCCCGGCAGGCGCGAAGGAAGTTGAGGAAGTGATTCGAGGGACTCTCGGGGATCTCCGGCAACCGGGACTTGAGTTCTTCGGCTGTGGCGGCGGGAATGATTTCCAAGGTGGATCCGTGGCTGCCCCCCTTGAACGTGAGGTCCTCCGCGTAGATGACTTTTCCGAGAGGATGCTTTTTGGTGTCGATCTGGCCGGAGGAGGGAGGAGGGATGTTCGGGTCCACCACGGCGCCGCCGAAATCAGACGGCAAAGGCGGCAGATTGTTCACCCCGTCGTACCAGGTCAACTCGACGGGCGGCTGGCTGCCGCGGGCGGGAAACCGGAAGGCGAGGGTCGAGGCTTGGGGGAAGATGAACTCGCTGTGTCCCTCCAGCCTCAAGGGCTCGACTTCCGCGGGCAACCCGAGATCCAGAAACTCGTGAGCGGTGTCGAAGATGTGGGCGCCCCAATCGCCAAGCGCGCCATTGCCGAAGGCGTACCAGGACCGCCATTCGCCATTGATGTAGCCGGGGTTGTAGGGGCGGTATTGGGTGGTGGCGAGCCAGCCCTCCCAGTCGAGCGTGTCCGGGAGCGGCTCCTCGTCGAGGTAATCGTACACCCGCTTGCCATGCCAGCGGCGCGGTTTGTTCATGAAGGCGGTGAGGCGGGTGACGTTCCGGATGATGCCCGCCTCCGTCCAGGCCTTGAACTGGAAGTAGTTGGCCTCCGAGTGGCCCTGGTTGCCCATCTGGGCGGCGACCTTGTATTTCTTCTCCGCCTGCATCATCAGGTCGATTTCGTGATAACTGTGGGCCAGGGGTTTCTCGACATACACATGCTTGCCCTGCGACATGGCCAGCATGGTGATGGCAAAGTGGGAGTGGTCCGGCGTGCCAACACACACGGCGTCGATCTGTGCGCCCAGCTTGTCGAACATCCGGCGGAAATCCTGGAACCGGGCGGCCTCGGGGAACTGATCGAGGATGGCGCGGGTATGCGGTGCGCCCAGATCCGTGTCGCAGAGGGCCACGATGTTCGCCTGCCCGGTGGCGTGCAGCGCCTTGATGATTTCCGCCCCGCGGTTGCCGATGCCGACACAGGCCAGGTTGACCCTGCCATTCGCCCCTGCCTGACCCTGCGCCTTCAATTTCACGCGCGGCATCAGCAGGGAGGCGGCGGACGCGGTGATCGTCCGCTTGAGGAACGATCGGCGGTTCAGGTTGCGCCCGGCGCCGGCCTTGGACGCGGTGGCGTTCACAGAATGACTGTCGGCGGTCATGGTCGCGTGATCAGTGTTGGCGGGCGGGCACTCGAATCTTGAGGTTGCGGAAGGAAACCGCGTTGCCGTGGTCCTGCAGAAGAATGTGGCCGTCGGGCCACTCGCCGAACCCGGGAAGGGTGTGGTATTTGCTCCTGGCCACGGTTTCCCTGAACTCCGGGGATCCCCGCTCGTATTCCAGCACCTTCTGTCCATTCAGCCAGTGCTCGACGTGCCGACCGTTGGAGAGGATGTGAGCCGTGTTCCATTCGCCGATCGGACTGGGACGCTTGGTGGGGGCGGCGGGGATCAGGTCGTAGAGCGAGCCCATCGTGCGGTTGCCGTCGCGCCCGAGCTTGGCGTCCGGATGGCGCTCGTCGTCAAGGATCTGGAACTCGAGGCCAATGGCCGAACCGGTTGCCGCCTTCGCGCCGGTGCCGGTGATCGGATCCAGGTTGGGCTGGCAGAAGTATTTGATGCCGCTGTTGGCGCCCCGCGAGATCTTGAAGTCCAGCTTCAGTTCAAAGTCGGAGTAGCGATCTCGGGTGATGATGTCACCGCCCGCCACGGCTTCGCCCCCGCCACTTTCCACCACGGTGAGCATGCCGTCCTTGATCTCCCAACCCTGTTTGGGAAAAGCGTCGCCCCTGGCGCTGCGCCAGCCCCGGGTGCTTTTTCCGTTCCAGAGCAGCTTCCAGCCGTCGGCTTTTTCCGCCGCGCTCAGGGTGTTGGCCAGTTCCTGGATGCGCAGGTTGCGCCAGCGCACCTGCGCGCCTTCCACATCCCGCTGGTTGCCGATGTCATGCACCTGGAGGGCAATGAAGCCGCGCGGGGTCAGGGAGTCGCGGATGTGCGCGCGGGGCTTGCCATTCAGCCAGGTCTGGATGGAGTCGCCGATGGCTTCCACCCGGACACGGTTCCATTTCCCCGGTTTGAACCACTCGCGGCCCTGCTCCGTGAACAGCTTTTTCTCTCCCCCCAAGGCGCCGGGATACAACCAGCCGCGGCGGGCTTCATCGTAGAGGCCTGCTGTCCACCAGCGATTCTTCTGGGGATCAGGGTCAATCTCCACCTGGTAACCATGGACGCGCCCGGCGGGGATTTTGATGGTCTTGCCCTGCCACTGGATTTCGGTCGGCGTGTCCTGACACTCGCTGCGGATCTGCACGCCGGAGTTCAGGCGCGGATCCACCTGAAACTCGTACTCCAGCACGAAATCGCCATAGATGCGGTCTGTGCAGAGGAAGGTGTTGGGGGTGTTGAGCACGCTGGTGCCGACCATGGCGTCGCCCTCGATCGTGTAGGTGGCCTCCCCGCCGCGGCGGGTCCAGCCGGAGAGGTTGGTGCCGTTCAACAGGCCGGTCCAATCCCCCGCCTGGAGGCAGGGACTGGAGAGAGCCAGCAGGGCCGCAAGAGTCAGGTGTTGGTCGGCTATCATGGTGCTTGGATGGTTTCAGCTCGCGTGTGGCCTGGCTCGACAAGGCTGCCGTGCAAGCGTGCTTTGACACAGGCGTCCCAGGTGTCTTGACCAGGCCGATGGTCGAGCTTAGAGGAACGGGAAGTCGCTCGTCCATCCCGCAGTTCGCACCCTGGATGCGCTTGACCAGGGGTCCACCGGTCGCGACTCTGGGCCCACCGAATATGCGAAAGGTCACGATCACTTCTGGAATCCTGGTCGTGTGCGCGATGGCGTTGCCGCGCCCAGGACTTGGGGACGCGTCTCCCGTGAGAGAGGGGGCGGTGTTGCAGAAGCTTGCGAATGGTTTCGAGTTCACCGAGGGCGCCACCTGTGATCCGCGGGGTCACGTGTTCTTTGTGGACCAACCGAAGAACCGGATTCACCGGTGGGACGTGGACAAGGACGAACTATCCACGTTCATGGAGCCGGCGGGCCGGGCGAACGGCATGTGCTTTGACGCGTCGGGCCGCCTGATCGCCTGTGCGGATGAGACCAATGCCCTGTGGTCCATCGCGGCGGACAGGCAGGTCACCGTGCTGGCGTTCGAGTATGAAGGTCGGCGGCTCAACGCGCCCAATGACGTCTGGGTCCATCCCTCGGGTTCCCTGTACTTCACCGACCCGTTCTACCAGCATTCGTGGTGGACTCACCAGGGCATGCCGCAGGATGGCCAGCATGTCTATCGCCTCTCGGCTGACCGCAGGAAGCTCACGCGGGTTTCGCACGACTTGCAGAAGCCCAACGGCATCACGGGCACGCCCGATGGCAAGACCCTTTACGTGGCCGACCTGGGAGCCAACCAGATTTACGCCTACGACATCCAGGCCGATGGCGGGCTGGATAAGCGGCGGGTGTTCTGCGCGGTGGGCTCCGACGGCATGACGTTGGACGACGAAGGCAACCTTTACACCACCAGCAAGGGTGTGCTCGTCTTCGACAAGACCGGACGGCAGGTCACGACCATTGAGGTCCCGGAGCCTTGGACGGCCAACGTGTGCTTCGGGGGCAAGGACCGTCGAACCTTGTTTATCACGGCTTCCAAGGGATTTTACTCCATGCGCATGCGGACCCGGGGAGCCAATCCGGGCAAGTAGAGCGGGGCCTGGGTGCCTGGGGCGGCTTGTCCGGCGCCACCCCCTTCGGTGCCGTCAGCGCCGACTGACGTCAGGCGGCTACGGAGTGGTTGGACCCGACGGGTGTTCCGCCAGACGGGCGAGTTCTCTCTCAACGTGCATTTCCCGGAGCTTCTCCAGAATCTGCGCCACACACTCTTCCACGGTGAACTGGTGGGTGTGAAGGACCAACTCCGGTCGCAGGGGCGCCTCGTAGGGGGCGGAGATCCCGGTGAACTCCTTGATTTCCCCGGCGCGCGCCTTGGCGTACAGGCCCTTGGGATCCCGTTGCTCGCAGACTTCCAGCGGGGCGTTCAGGTAAACCTCGACAAACCGTCCCTCCGGCGCGATGGAGCGGGCCAGGTCGCGATCAGACCGGTAGGGCGAGATGAACGCCGTGATGGAAATTGTGCCGGCATCGGCGAACAAGCGGGCCACCTCGCCCAGGCGTCGAATGTTTTCCTTCCGATCCTTGGGCGAGAACCCGAGGTCCGAACACAGCCCGTGACGCACGTTGTCGCCGTCCAGCACGTAGGCGTGTTGACCGCGGTTGAACAGGGCACGCTCGAGTTCGGCGGCGATGGTGGACTTGCCCGAACCGCTGAGGCCGGTCAGCCACACCACGCAGCCCGGATGCCCGTTGCGCGCTTCCCGCTGCGCCGACGTGACCTTGCCCTCGTTCCAGAAGATGTTGGCGCTCTTGTGGGCGGGATCGCTCGTGCGCCGCGGATAGCTGTCCGCGATCACCACCCCGCCGCCCGCCACGTCATACCCATCCACCAACACGAAGCGCCCGGTGGCCGGGAGATCCTCCGCCACGTCAAAGGCCAAGGGGGTCTTCGTCCGGAGCGTCAGCTCTCCCACCTCGTGGCGGCGGACGAGGGAGGCGGGAGGGGAAGCCGCATCGGACTGGGAATGGGATTTCGGATGCGGCGTGGGGCTGGACCCCGGGGTCGGTTCCGATGCCGATACCGTCACCGATTCCCCACCCGCCCCTGTCCGGCTGGCTTCCTCGAGTGTGGAGGCGTCGATGACGCGCTGGATATGCTCCACTTCACAATCCAACTCCTGGGTGGCGAGTTTCAGCTTGTATTGGGCGCCGAGTCGCAGCGGCTGACGTCCCATCCAGAACACGCGCGCGTTGAACCGGGTGAGCTCGTAAGGCGGCGAGGGTTCGAGCGAGGCGATCTGGCCGCGTTCGACGAAGATCTGACGGTCGAGCGTGATGCCGATGGATTCCCCGGCGGTCGCGTCCGGGCGGGCGGGCGCATTCCAGCGTTCGATGGATTTGACGGTGCTCACCTTGTTGCTGGGGGTGAACAGGAGTTTGTCGCCCACCTTGAGGGTCCCCGATTCGATCCGTCCGGCCAGGATGCGGCGTTTGTCGAAGCGATACACGTCTTGGATGGGGAAGCGGAGGGGCTTGTCCACCAGCGGTGCGCCGGCCTGGAATTGGTCGAGACAGTCCAGCACCGTGGGGCCGCCATACCAGGGCATGGCTGAACTGCGACGGGCGATATTGTCGCCCTCGCGGGCCGAGATGGGGATGAAGCGCTGCGCCTGGAGGCCGAGCGATTGGAGGAAGCGTTGGTACTCGGTCTGGATTTGATCGAAGCGCGCCTGGGCGTGGCCTTCGAGATCCATCTTGTTCACCACCACCACGAGTTGGCGGATGCCCAGCAGGTGCAGCAGGTAGCCGTGTCGTCTCGAGTTCTCCTGGATGCCTTCGTGGGCGTCGATGAGCAGGAGCGCGGCCTCGGCCTGGGCGGCGCCGGTGACCATGTTTTTGATGAACTCCTCGTGTCCCGGCGCGTCGATGATCACATAGCGCCGTTTCCGGGTCGCAAACCAGATCTGGGTGGTGTCAATGGTGACATTCTGGTCGCGCTCGGACTGCAGGGCATCGGTCAGGCTGGCCCACTCGAAGGGCATCCCGCGCCGCCGCGCGCTGGCCTGCAACTGCTCCAGCCGGCCTTCCGGCAGCGAACCCGTGTCCGCAAACAGCCGTCCCACCAGCGTGGACTTGCCATGGTCCACGTGGCCCACGATCACGATGCGAAGCTGGTCGCTTGAATTCATGAGGAAGGGGGGAGGGTTCGATGTTCAGTGTCTCTTGTTCGGGGTTCGGGGTGTCGGCTGTTCAAGAGGCCTTCAAAGCGTCGGGTGATCCTGTTCCCCTTCGGTTGGGCTTGTTGTTGTGCGTTCTGCATCGTTTTTCTCCCTTTCAGTTTTGGCTTCTCCCCTTGTCCCACTCCATCACTCCCCCCCAGCAGCCTTCCAGCTGCGAACGGTTCTCGCGCCCCCCATCGATCCCACACCCGGCCACCGAATACTGGCCCCCCCGCGCTCACATATACCCATCCCGCCGCAGCTTCTCGAAGGCGTCCTCGCTTTCCTGGTCCTGCGCGCGGCCGGCCCGTTCGGGGGTCTTGGTCTGGCGCAGTTCCTCGATGATGTCCCGCACGGTCCGGGCTCTGGACTGGATGGGGGCGGTGCACATGGCGCAGCCCAGGCTGCGATAGCGCTGCCCTTGTTCATTGGCGAAATAGAGCGGGATGACCGGGATGTTCTCCCGCCCGATGTATTCCCAGATGTCCAGTTCGGTCCAGTGGAGCAGGGGATGGATGCGGATATGGCTGCCCGGCGGGAAATCCGTCTTGAACTGGTTCCAGAGTTCCGGCGGCTGATCGGTGACGTTCCATTCCATGTGGGCGTCGCGCGGGCTGAAATACCGTTCCTTGGCCCGGGTGGGTTCCTCATCGCGCCGGACCCCGACGATGACGCCGGTGAACTGATGTTTATCGAGCACCTGTTTGAGGGCGTCCTTCTTGAGGGTGCCGCAGCATTCCACACGGGTGGCCCGGCCCTGAGGGAAGGTGCGTCCGGACGCCAGGACCTCCTCGTTGCGTCCGACGATCAGTTCGAGCTTCCAGTCGCGCACCAGTTGATCGCGGTATTCGATCATGCTGGGGATCTTGTAGGTGGTGTCCACATGGACGAGCGGGAAGGGGACGTGGCCGAAGAAGGCCTTGCGCGCCAGCCAGAGCAGGACGGTGGAATCCTTGCCAATGCTCCAGAGCATCGCCAGGCGTTCGAACTTGTGAAACGCCTCGCGCAGGATGTAGATGCTCTGATTCTCCAGATCGTCCAGGGTCCGGCTCATGGTTCCGGAATGCAGAATGCAGAAGGCGGAAGGCAGAAGGCAAATGGTTTCGCGGTCTGGCGACCCCAGCTCCTTTGCCCTTGCCAATCGGCAGGGGGGTCTTGCATTGTGGCGCATGGCAGCGAAGGCGAAGCTCAGTTCCCTCGATTCCCTGTTTTACCGCGCGGCTGACGACTTCTTCCCGGCGCATTCCCAGGTGGCGTTGACCTACGACGATGTGACGCTGGCCACCCTGTATTCGGAGATTCTGCCGCGGGACACGCAGTTGGAAACGCGGCTGGCGGACGGGTTGACGTTGAACATCCCGTTGGTTTCCGCGGACATGGATACGGTCACCGAATCCCGCATGGCCATCGCCCTGGCGCTCAATGGCGGGCTGGGGTTGATCCATTACAACATGCCCGAGGCGGACCAGGCGCAGGAGGTCAGCCGGGTGAAGAATCATGTCCACGGGTTGATCCAGGACCCGATCAAGGTCGCCCCGGACCAGTTGATCGGCGACGTGCTGGATCTGGTGGAAAAGCGGCGGTTCGATTTTCGGACGTTTCCGGTGGTGGACGCGCAGGGCAAGCTGATGGGGTTGTTGTCCGGGCACGTGGTCAAACAGCGTTACGCCCGCCGCCAGGTGGCCGAGGCGCTGACGCCGCGGGATCAGGTGCATACGGTGGCCCAGAGCGAACTGGGCCGGAACCCCATCGGGCGCGCCGACAAGTTCTTCACCGATCATCCCGGGATCCACAAGCTGCTGGTGGTGGACGAGCAGGACCGGCTGCGGGGGTTGTTCACCATGAGCGACGTCGAGCGGATCACCCAGGAGAAGACCGCGCAGTTCAAGCCGGCCCGCGATTCCCGCTACCGTCTGTTGTGCGGCGCGGCCATCAGCGCCACGCGCAATGCCTTCGGGGACCTGGACCGGGAACGCCTGCTGGGTCACGTCTCGGCGCTGGTCGAGCGGGGGCTCGACGTGGTGGCCGTTTCGACGGCGCACGGGTTCACCCAAGGCGTGGGCGAGGCGGTGCGGATGATCCGCGATGCCTTCCCGGATCTGCCGATCATCGCCGGCAATGTGACCAGCGCGGCCGGAGTGGAGTTCCTTGCGGACGCCGGTGCCAGCATCGTCAAGGTGGGGCAGGGACCGGGATCCATTTGCACCACGCGCATCGTGGCGGGGGTGGGCATTCCCCAGATGACGGCGCTCTACGTCAGTTCCAAGGCGGCGGCCCAGAAAGGGGTTTCGATCCTGGCCGATGGCGGCATCACCAAGTCGGGTGACATCGTCAAGGCGTTGACCCTGGCCGATGGGGTGGTGTGCGGCGGGTTGTTCGCCGGTTGCACCGAGGCCCCCGGGGAAGTCATGGAAATCGGCGGCAAGCTCTACAAGCAGTACCGTGGCATGGGCAGCCTGGCGGCCATGAAGGCCGGCTCCGCCGCACGCTACGGACACGCCCGGGCCGACACCACCCGCAAGGTGGCGCCGGAAGGGGTGGAGGCACTCAAGGAAGTGGCCGGACCGCTCGATCGCGTCGTCGCAGTGCTGATCGGCGGGATTCAGTCCGGCATGGGCTATCTGGGCGCGGTCAATCTCAGTGAACTGCGTCAGCGCGCCCGTTACATCCGGGTCAGTGGCGCCGGGATGCGCGAAGCCGCCCCGCATGATGTGGTCGAGCTCAAGACCGAGGCGCACTGACGTCGTAGAGCGCGACGCTCACCCGGCGTTTTCGAGCGGTCGAGCTGAAATCTCCAGCATGCGCTCGATGGGGCGGCGCGCGCGGTCGAGGATGTCCGCCGGCAGTTCGATGCGTGGCGACCGGTGTTTCATGCAGTCGCGCACCTTTTCGAGCGTGTTCATCTTCATGTACTTGCACTCGCTGCACCGACAGTTGTCCGTGGGCAGGCGCAGGACGTCATAGACCGGCGCCGGCAGGAAGGTTTTGTCCGGACATTCCTTCTGCAACCGGTGGATGATGCCGGATTCCGTCACGACCACGAATTGTCGGGCGGGATGGGTCTTGCAGAAAGTGATCATTCTTTCGGTGGAGCACACCGCATCCGCCAGGTCGCGCACTTCCTTGCGGCATTCCGGATGAGCGACGATGGGGGTTTGCGGATGGGCGTCGCGAATCTGCTGGAGGCTCTCTTTCCGGAATTCGACGTGGACGTAGCAGTCGCCCTTCCACAGTCTCATGGAGCGTCCGGTGGTTTCCATCACCCATTGGCCCAGGTTCTCGTCCGGGACGAACAGCAGGTCCCTGTCCCGGGGCGCGGCGCGGACAATCCGCTCGGCATTGCCGCTGGTGCAGATGCAATCGCTCAATGCCTTCACGGCCGCGCTGCAGTTGATGTAGGCGATGGTGTAGAAGTTGGGATTGGTTTGTTGCAACGCTGCCAGTTGCTCTGCCGGACAACTTTCCTCGAGCGAGCACCCGGCGTCCTGGTCGGGCAAGACCACGGTCTTGGTCGGGTTGAGGATTTTGGCGGTTTCAGCCATGAAATGGACGCCGCAAAACACGATCACTTCCGCATTGGTCTTGGCGGCCTGCTGGGCCAGTCCCAGGGAATCGCCGACGAAGTCTGCCACGTCCTGGATCTCGGGCACCTGGTAGTTGTGGGCCAGGATGACGGCCTTGAGCGTCCGCTTCAGCTCCTGGATCTCGCGGGTGAGGGGTTCGGCCTGATCTGCGGGCAGGGGACGGCGCAGTTGTGCTAGGCCCGCCGGGCGGGGGTCTGGACTGGTGACCGTGCTCACCCGGTGAAGCTACTGTGGCGCCTGCACAGCGTCAACGAGCGGTGCTAATGGAGAGCCTCCACGATCAAGAGATCGCGCGTTGGGACCATGAACCTGGCAGGGCGCCGGTGCCCCGGCGCCGGGCCGCGCACGGCGCAGCCCCACCTTCCCACCGGTTCAGGGGGGGAGAAGCGTTGAATCGGCCTCAGTGTGAACCGGGGGGCGGAACCGTTGCCGTCGGCGCCCCGCCCTTGGTGGACGGCATGGTCTGGACCAGATGTTCGACCAGGGACTCGATCTGCATGGCGTTCAGGATCCCGCCGTTCTCGATGGCGAAGGCGGGCATGAGTTTGCCGTCGGCACTCGAAGTGATCCAGGTTCGCCAGTAGTCGGCGTTGGTCTCCTTGTTCAGGTTCTTGAGGTCTGGAACCATGGAGGCGCGGTGTTCGGCCTCATGACAGATGCCGCAGGCGGTGTGGAAGAGTTCCGCTCCCATCTTGTTGAGCGCGGGGGTGGCATGGCAGGTGGCGCAGTCGCCCTGGAACACCGCCTGGCGGTTGGCGGTGGCGACCTGCAGGTTACGCAGGCGTTCACTTTGCCCCATCACGCCTGCAGGCGGTTCCTCGATGTTGGTGCGCACGTAGAGGGTGTCGAATCCCTGATCGGTGGTGACCGTCACGGTTTTGATCACCATGCCGCTCTTGCCCGCGAGGTTCATGGTCACTTCAATCTGCCCGCTCGCCCCCGGTGGCAGGGTCCAGGGCATCGGGGGCAGCTTGGGGACCGTGCAGCCGCAGGAGGTCCGCACGGCAGTCACGGTAACCGGTTGCGCGTGAACGTTCGTCAACCAGAACGCCATGCTGGAACTGGGTGTGCCTGGCCTGACGGTTGCCGTCTGGGTCTTGTTGTCCCAGGCCACAATGCCGCCCGGCAATGGCCGGAAGGCCGGCGGGATGGCCGGGGGAGCCGGATTGGGGACGGTCGGTGTTGGCGCGGGCGGAGTGGCCACGTTTGCCGTAGTTGGGGCAACAACCTGCACCCCGGGGATTTCCGTGGGTGGGGATGGCGGCACCAGCGTGGGCGGGGGTGCCGACTCCCCCCGAGTGAGAGTCGCCGTCCCCAGCAGCCCCAGGATCAAAACCATTTTCCAAAACATGGCGTGGATCATACTGCCGGTCCGCGTGATTGACGAGTGAGAATTCGCGCCTATTCAACCGCGATTCAAGGCGCTGAGCACCGCGCGCACCGACGCCAGTTCGATATTGGTGTCCACGCCCACCCCCCAGCGGCTCTGTCCGGTGTGGTCCCGGATCTGAATGTAAGCGATGGCGGCGGCTTCCTCGCCGATTCCCAAGGCATGTTCCTTGTAGGCGGTGATTTCGAACTTGGGCATCCCGAGGGAGATGAAGCCATGCACCAAGGCGGCCAGCGGGCCGTTGCCCAAGCCTTGCAGTTCCACCGGCTGTCCCTCCCGCAGGAGCCGGGCCTTGCAGTTCACCACGCCGTTGCGGCTTTCCGTCTCGAAGCCCTCGAGTTGCCACGGGCTGTTGCGGTCCACGTATTCGTGCCAGAACATGGACTTGAGTTCCGCGCCGGTGACCTCGCGTCCGAGGCGGTCCACCTCGAGGTTGGCAATGGGTCCGAACTCGCGCTGGAGATCCTTGGGCAGCTCGATGCCGAACTCGCTCTCGAGCAGGTAGGCCACGCCCCCCTTGCCGGACTGGCTGTTCACGCGGATCACCTCGCGGTATTCGCGCCCGATGTCCGTCGGGTCAATGGTGAGATACGGCACATCCCAGTGCTGTTGGCGTCCGCCCTTCCATTCCGCCAGCCCCTTCTTGATGGCGTCCTGGTGCGAGCCGCTGAACGCGGTGAAGACCAGCTCGCCTCCGTACGGATGCCGCGCTGGCACTGTCATGCCGGTGCACCGCTCATAGACTTCCCGCAAGGCGTTCAAGTCGGAAAAGTCCAGGCCGGGATCGATGCCGTGCATGTAGCAGTTCAAGGCCACCGTGACAATGTCCAGGTTGCCGGTGCGTTCCCCGTTGCCGAACAGTGTGCCTTCGACCCGGTCCGCCCCAGCCAGCAGCCCGAGTTCGGTCGCCGCCACGCCTGTGCTCCGGTCGTTGTGCGTGTGGAGGCTGATGAGGAGCGCGTCCCGTTGCTTGATGTTGCGGCAGATCCACTCGATCTGGTCGGCATACACGTTGGGCATGGCCACCTCGACCGTGTCGGGCAGGTTGAGGATCATTTTGCGCTCGGGCGTGGGCTGCCAGACGTCCATCACCGCCTCGGAGACCTCTTTGGCAAACTCGACCTCGGTGGCGCTGAAACTCTCCGGCGAGTACTGGAGCATGACGTCCGTGCCCTGGAGCCGGGGCAGGCGCTCCCGGATCAGTCGCGCGCCGTTGACGGCGATGGCTTTGATCTGGTCCTTGGACTTGCCGAACACCACGCGGCGCTGGGCGGGCGAGGTCGAGTTGTACATGTGAATGATGACCTTCCGGGCGCCCACGAGCGATTCCACGGTGCGCTCGATCAAGTCCTCGCGGGCCTGGACCAGCACCTGGAGCCGGACATCGTCCGGGACGCGGTGTTCCTCGATGAGCCGGCGGTTGAAGGTGAACTCGGTGTTGGACGCCGAGGGGAAACCGACCTCGATTTCCTTGAACCCACACTGCACGAGGGCCTGGAAAAGCTCGAGTTTCTGGCCGACGTTCATGGGCACCGCGAGCGCCTGGTTGCCGTCGCGCAGGTCCACGCTGCACCAGATGGGGGCCCGGGTCAGGACACGGTTCGGCCATTGCCGGTCGGGCAATTCCACCGGGGGAAACGGCCGGTACTTTCGATCAGGTTGCTTCAACATAAATCAGAAAACCCCACTGCCGGCGGGGCAGTGGGGTTCAGGAAATCGTAGTGAGCGAATCAAAACCCAACCGCCGCGCCGCGCCGACGCCGCGCTCCCAGAGCCAGTCGAAGGTTCAGATTCGTCGTCACGCTGCGGACTCTAGCCCTCACCCCCGTCTGCGTCAATGGCGCTTTCAGCCGATGAACGCGGCGTGGACGGCTTTCATGGCCTGCTCGGCCTTGGCCAGATCGATGACCACCGAGATTTTGATCTCGCTGGTGGAGATCATCTCGATGTTGACGCCCTCGCGGGCGAGGATGTCGAACATCTTGCCGGCCACACCGGAGTGGCTCTTCATGCCCACCCCTACGATGGACAGCTTGCCAATGGTCTCGGTGGCGATGACCTCGCCGAATCCGATCTCGGGCTTCAGGTCGTCGATGACCTTCCGGGCCTTGGCCAGGTCCGGTTTGTCGGTGGTGAAGGACAGGTCGGTGGCCGGGGTGCCGCTGCCGTGGCTGATGTTCTGGACGATCATGTCCACGCTCACCGCCGCGTCGCCCAGCGCCTTGAAGATGCGGGCGGCGACGCCCGGTTTGTCCGGCACGCGCACGAGGGTGACCTTGGCCTGGTTCTTGTCGAGCGACACGCCGCGCACGACCACGCCTTCCATTTTCTTCGTTTCCTCTTTCACAATGGTTCCTGGGTTGTCATTCAAACTCGAGCGGACTTCGAACACGACACCGAATTTCTTGGCGAACTCGACCGAGCGCGACTGCATCACCTTGGCGCCCAGGCTGGCGAGTTCGAGCATTTCGTCGTAGGAAATCTCGTCCAGCTTCTGCGCGGTGGGCACGATGCGCGGGTCGGCGGTGTACACGCCGTCCACATCGGTGAAAATCTGGCACAGGTCGGCCTCCAGGGCGGCGGCCAGGGCGATGCCGGTCAGGTCGGAGCCCCCGCGGCCCAGCGTGGTGATCTGGCCTTCCCGGGTCTCGCCCTGGAACCCGGCCACGATGACCACGTGGCCCTGGTCCAGCAGCTCATGAATGCGCTTGGGCGTGATGTTGGCAATCTTCGCCTTCGTATGGACGCCATCCGTGACGATGCCGGCCTGCGCGCCGGTCAGCGACATGGCCGGGATGTTCAGGGCGTGCAGGGCGATGGCCAGGAGGGCGATGGTCTGCTGTTCGCCCGTGGCCAGCAGCATGTCCATCTCGCGTTCGCTGGGCAGCGGGGAGATGGCTTTGGCCAGGCCGATGAGGTTATCGGTGACGCCGCGCATGGCCGACACCACCACGACCACCCGGTCGCCCCGGTCACGGTAGGTCTTCACCCGCCGGGCCACGTTCTGGATGCGGTCGGTGTCCCCGACCGAACTGCCGCCGTACTTTTGAACAATCAGAGCCATAATAGCCGTGGGCCCACCGCCGCGTTCAGCGGGACAAGCCCCAAAGGAGGCGCGAGCCTAGCAAATGGGCCGGGGTTGAAAAGCGGGGAATTTGCGGCGGCCAGAAGCCGAAGGGCCGGGGGCGGGGTTCCTCGGGACGGCCCGTTTGAACTCAAGAAGCGAGCTGTTCACATGGATTCTTCATAGGTTAGCCCGAAGATCGTGTCCGTCAGCCAGCGGCGGAAGGACTCGTTATCCTGGAACTGCTTGAAGAGTTGAGCGTCGTCTTTGAACATCGCGGTGATGACGCGTTTGAGGGCCTTGTCGTGCTCAATGCGGGCGTTCTGCCGGTCGGAGTTCTTCCTCGCATTCTGGTATTTGGCGTCGGCCAGCACCTTCGGCGGAATCACTTCGATGATACGCTTCTCGACGGCTTTGGGGTCGGCAAATAACCCACCGAACTGGTCATTGAACGCCTTGATGATGTTGGAGAGCTTGTCCATTTCCGGCTCGGGCTTGTGGCCGCCGCCGCTGGTGGGCACAGGCTCGATCTCGGCGTCGGCGTCCGGCAGGGCGATGGCCATCGTCGCCTTCTTTTCGGCGCGATAGCTGTCCATGTCGATGGCTTCGAGGATGCCTTTGGCCAAGTCCGGCTCAACTGGCGCGGGCAGCTTGGGAATCAAAAAGTTCAGGAAGATGCTCAGCTTCTCCCATTCCTGCACGCCATACGGGAGGATGGTGGCCAGGAAATCGTAGGTGCGAACGAACGCCTTGGCCTTGCCTTTGAAGTTCACCTGGCCGTCCTCGTCGAGTTCGCCCACGTAAACCGCCACACAGGCATCGAGGATGGGGTCGAGCTTCTCGCGTTCCGCCCCGCCGAGATACAGCGCCACCAATTCCGCAACCTGCTTGGGTGAATACACCTGTAACGCATCCAGCTCGCTCTTGAGCGTGTGGAGCTTGTTCGGGTCGGTTTCCTTGCTGAGAATCGTCGTTCGATAGTAGTCCGCAAACGCCTCCTCGATGGTTTCGGTGTCGTTCTGGAAATCGAGCACGAAGACATCGTGCTTTTTCGGGTGCGCGCGGTTGAGGCGCGAGAGCGTTTGCACCGCCTTGATGCTGCTCAACACCTTGTCCACATACATCGTGTGCAGCATGGGCTCGTCGTAGCCGGTCTGGAACTTGTCGGCGCAGATGAGGAAACGATACGGGTCTTCCTGAATCCGGTCGGCGATCTCGCCGCTGGGAAAGCCGTTGAGCTTGGCCTCGCTGACCTTCTCGCCCTTGAATTCCGGCTCACCGGAGAAGGCGACGATGGCTTTGTAGGGACTCTTGATCTCCGCGAGGTAATCGCGGAAGGCGAAGAAATACTGGATTGCGCGCTGGATGCTGCCGGTGACGACCATCGCCCGCGCCTGCCCGCCGATCTTGTTCTGGCCGACGACCTGTTCGATGAAGTGGTCCACCATGATTTCGGCCTTGTCACGGATGGCTTTGCTGTGGCTCTCGACGTAAAGGCGCAGTTTCTTGCGCGCCTTCTTCACGTCGAACTCCGGGTCGCCGGGAATGGTCTTGGCCAGCCGGTAATAACTCTCGACGGGCGTGTAATGCTTGAGCACGTCGAGGATGAAGCCTTCCTGGATCGCCTGCTTCATCGTGTAGCTGTGGAAAGGCCGGTGCTTCACCTCGCCGCCCTCGGGATACGGCAGGCCGAACATCTCCAGCGTCTTGTTCTTGGGCGTGGCGGTGAAGGCGAAATAGCTCGCGTTCGGCAGCATCTTCTTCTGTTCGATGATGCGGTTGATCTTGTCCTCGGTCGTTTCCTCCTCGTCCTCCTCCGCGCCATTCTCGTTCAAGGCCGCGCTCATGGCGGCGGCGGTGCGCCCGCCCTGGCTGCTGTGGGCCTCGTCAATGAGGATGGCGAACTTCCCACCGCGATGTTCCGAGCCGATGGCGTCGAGCACGAAGGGGAAGGTCTGCACGGTGGCAATAATGATCTTCTTGCCGTCCTTCAGGAACTTGGCGAGCTGCTGGGTCTTGGAAACGCCTTCGCCCTCCTTCACCGCGCCGATGATGTGGCCGACCTGCGCGAAGCCCTTGATGGTCTCGCGGATCTGGCGGTCGAGGATGCGCCGGTCGGTGACGACGATGATGGAATCGAACACTTCCTTGCCACCGTTGCTAACACTGATGAGCTGATGCGCCAGCCACGCGATGGAGTTCGACTTGCCGCTGCCCGCCGAGTGCTGGATGAGGTAGCGCAGGCCCACACCGTTCGTCCGCACGTCGGCAAGGAGCATCCGCACCACGTCAAGCTGATGGTAGCGCGGAAAGATCTGCACCTTCTTTTTCTTACCCGTCTTGAGGTTCTCCTCCTCCACGATCTGCGCGTAGTTCTCCAGAACCTCCGTCAGCCCCGCCGGGGTGAGGATGCGCTTCCAAAGGTAATCCGTTTTCAGCCCCTCCGGGTTCGGCGGATTGCCCGCGCCATCGTTCCAGCCCTGGTCGAACGGCAGAAACCAAGAATCCTTGGCCGCGCCTTTTGACCCCTTCAGGTGCGTGCACATGGCCACGCGGGCATCGTCCACGGCGAAATGCACCACGCAGCGCCCAAACTCGAAGAGCGTCTCCCGCGGATCACGGTCACGCTTATATTGCTCGATGGCGTCCTCGACCGTCTGTTTGGTCAGGCTGTTCTTCAGCTCGAACGTCATCACCGGCAGGCCGTTGATGAACGCGCACAGGTCCAGGGCGCGGCGTGACTCGTCCCGGCTGTAGCGCAACTGGCGGGTGATGCTGAAACGATTCTGCGCGTGGCGCATGACCGCCTCTTTGTTCTCCGGCGAAGGCGTGCCGTAGAACAGGTCGAAGCTCAACGCGCCGTGCTTGATGCCGTTGCGCAGCACGTCAATCGTGCCGCGCCGGGAAATCTCGCCTTGCAACCGCGCCAGGAACTTCTGCCGGGCGATGGCCTTCTTGTCCTTGTAATCACCGATGCCGAGCTTGGCCGTTTCTTCGGGCTGCGTGGCATCGAGAAAGGCGAAGAGCTGCTCCACATCCACGGCGAACTCGCGGTCATACCACGCGGCGCGACCGGCGAACCAACCGCTACCGCCCTTGTGGGGCTTGGCTTCCGCGAAAATCCCTGATTCACCGGCGGCAAAGCCATCCACGCCCGTCATGTGGCGCATGATCAGCGTTTCGAGGCCCTTTTCAGAGGTGTCGGTTTTCATTGCGGCAGATTTGGCAGACGCCCGAGCGGTCCGCCCGGCTGCCCCATGTCATCGAGAATCTGTCCAGCGAACCGGGGCACGCTTTTGCCCAAGTGAATCAGGATGTCCTCCAGTTCCGTCTCACGGTCGCGGCCAATGGCGCTCAACTTGGCCATCACCACCGCCGGGTTCATGGAATAGAGCGTCAGCAGATAGTCCTGCGGGTGCACCGCCTCGATTTTCCACGGCTGCAACGCAGCCGTTGGGAAGTGTCGCAGATTGAACGTCACAATGACCGAGATTCCAGCCTTGATGGCTGCGGCCAGCACATGCCGATCGCCCTCATCGTTGGTGAGCGATGGCAAGAGTTCTTCATAGCCGGTGACGGCAGCATCGGGGAAAAACCGCGTCACCGCCTGCCTCCAGGAATCGGCGACCGCCACCGGCCAGACTGGCTTCAACTTCTCCAATTGCGTGCGGCGGACTTCGTCGAGAATGGCTTCCGACCAGCGCGGCACGATCAGTCGAGGAGGCTCTGCCAGGCGCAGAAACAAGTCGCACACACCGAAGTTGGCGAGCACACAGGCATCCAGCAAAATGGGAAAATCGGCGGTCATTCCTCCCCGGTGTAACCGGTGTCGTAAAGTCCGGCCTTGTTGACCTCGTCAAACAACCGCTTCAGCCCGGTCCGCCGTTCCGCGTCCCGCTTTTTGGCGTAATCCCGCAAATCCTTGAAATAAACCCGGCGATGCGAGCCGACGCGGTGAAAGGGAATCTGCCCGGCCTCCAGCAGCGTCACGAAATACTGCCGCGACATGCCGAGGAAACTCGCCCCCGCTTGCGTCGTGAACGTCTCATCCTCCGGCATCAGCACCACGGCTTTGCCGTGTCGCATATCCTGGATCACCTTGACCAGCACCTCGAAGATGGGCTGCGGCAGCGGAATCTCCGTGCCGTCCGCACCCTTCAGGCTGGGATGTTGGTTGCGCTGGGCCAGATCCAGCAATGGCTGCAACAACGCCCGCTCTTCTTCCGTCAAAAGAGAGGCATCCACTCGGTTGTCACTCATTTTCATGGCGTAAGTATCGGTGGATTTGTCGGTTTGTAAACGCCACAAACGCAACAAGCGACATATCCACAACTACTCTTCTCCCTCGTCTTCTGTTGTTGCATCCTGTTCTTCAACGATTTCTGATGATTCCACGGCAGTGGGTTCAACGGGCAATTTGGCGGCGGCGCCTGCCTGTGCGAGCACCGCAGACAGGGGGCGGACGTCCAGCTTGCCGGTCACCACGTCCGCCGTCAGCCTGCATCAGCGCGATCTCTCGCTCCGTCCGGGCGATGGCGCGAAGCCCAAGCCCCAACGGGGCAATGCCATTCCAGCCCAGGGCAACGCCCTGGGTGGCGGGACAACCACCCATCGAGCCCTGAAGGGGCGCGACAAATCCCCGATGACGCCGTGACCGAATGCCGCGAATGGGCCGCCCTTTCAGGGCTTGGTCGCAATGGGCGGACCATGACCTGGGGCGTTGCCCCAGGCTGTCATGGGATGCCCCTTCGGGGCGGTGGCGGCGGGGCGGCGTCATTCCGTTTGCTCCGCTTCGAGTTCCTCCGGTGAATCATCCGTGGCCGGTTCGCGGGCAATCTCGGGCCTGTGCGCCCGCCTGCCTTGCGGTGGGCAGGAGCACCGCAGACAGGGGGCGGACGTCCAGCTTGCCGGTCACCACGTCCGCCGTCAGCCGCGTCCGGTATTCCTGCATCAGCGCGATCTCTCGCTCCGTCCGGGCGATGGCGGTGTTAAGGGGCGCGATTTCGGAGGAAACATGCTCAACCACTTCTGCCTGTTCCGCGTGATCCGTCGGGAATGCAACCAACAGACGATTAAGGTGTGAAGGGCCGAAGTTCGGTTGGCACGAACCGGTGAGAAGACCCAATAGCTGGTTGCGAATGTAATCCGCTCCAAGAACGAATTTCAAAAACGCTTTGGACACTTTTCCGAAGCGTGTCGGATTTAGCCGAATCGTGCTCGTGTTCAAGATGACCGTTTCCGGTCCATCAAACTCCGCCACCTTGCCCCAAGAATTACCTGAACTTGCGAGCATCAAGTCGCCCCTTTCAACAGTGAAA
>JALOTZ010000042.1 GCA_025457615.1 Verrucomicrobiota bacterium | reverse complement strand
GCCTTGTCAACCGCATGATGCAGGCGTAGAACCATGACTGAAACCCAAGATTTGCCAGTTTGTCTTTGGCCGGCGAGTTTTGGACAATAAATACTGTTCTGCCTTCAAGACCAGCTTGCCAGTTGCCCATCGCTGAAGCATGTGGCGCAAGTGGCCATCCTCCCCGATGGCCCGCCAAGCCGTTGCCTCGCTGCATCCGGTCATGCGCTTCAGCTTCTTCACCAGGTCCCCGCTGCGAATCTGCGGGGTGCCTTCAAACGCCGTCCGGATATGCTCCTCCGTGAGCTTGTGCTTTTCCTCGCCTTCCTCGCGCCCGAAGTCCTTGGGGTTGGTCTTGTCATCATGGGCAAAAAAGGTCCCGAAGCGCCTTTGCCACACGCTGGCCGGGTACATCTGCCCGTTATTGAGCTTTGGGCAACACCAGTACACCCGGGAATCCTCCGGATCGTCACACCAGGGCAATAGCACGTAAACACACCGCGCCGTGTTGGGCAGGGCAATCGAGCCGGACACCATGTAAACCAGCCCGCGCCCGCGCCGCACGTCCTCCGGTCGGGGCTTCTTGGTGTGCGCCACAATCAGCAAGCCGGGGCAATCGTCCCCAGGCGGGAAGCAACTGCGAATCTCGGCCAGCTTGTCCACAACTTCCTTGGCCGCGTCCTCACTGGCCACTTGTGACCACGGGTCCAATATGATGAGGTCGGGCTTAAGTCGGGCAATGTCATCCCGCACGGCTGCCCGAAATTCGCCACGGTGAAAGGGCAACCCGCCTTCCGGGGGCTCCGAGAAGAAGATGTGATCGTCAATCTCGAGTTCCGGGTGCATTTCGGCCATTGCGCGGACTTCCTTTTGCAGCCGAGAAACCCCGTTTTCAGCCTGCAAGATCAGGGTGCGAAACTTCCGATGCACCTTCCGGCCCATCCAGAGCCCATCCCCACGAGCGCCCGCCAAGGCCAGTGTAGCCGTGCAAAGGGACTTGCCAGAGCTTCCCGGCCCGGCCAGAACGGTAACGCCTTCGTAACCCTTCACAATTTCATGGTCGCCAACCAGCTTGTAATCCTCCGGGGGTTCGTATTTCAGGAGGTCTGAACAGCGCCACACTTTCAACTGTGGCTTGTCCGTCTTGTTGCCAGCCAGCCGCGCCGCTGTTTCAAGGTCCGCTTGCAAGCCGAGGGTAAACGACTGCGGGTCCGTGTCGTTGGCTGACAGCCGGGAAAGGCCGTCGTGCATGATTCCAGCCAGCTTGCGCTTGGCGTAGGGCTCGCGCACGAGGTCCAGATAATACTGCCAGTTGTGCGGGCTGGGCGCCTTGTCGAACAGTTCGGACACGTACTGCACCCCGCCGCATTCCTTCAACCGCTTCTGAGCCTTGAGCTTTGCGTGCAAGGTCACGGTGTCAATCAGTTCCCGCGCCTTGTGCATTTCGCGCAAGGTTTGCCAAATCGTGGCGTGCCGGAGGTCAAAGAAGATTTCCGCCGAGTACCGGGCAAGCTGCCCCATCAGTTCTGGAGCCTGCAACGGACACGAGATCAAAGCGGATTCTGCCTCAAGGTTGTGAGGCATGGGCAGGTGTGTGCCGTTGCGGTGCGGGTGTGTTGCTGGTCTGTTCATCAGGCAGAGGTTTCGCGGCGGTGCCGCTTTTCATGGGACACAATATCAATGGGACGCCACAACGGTTGCAGGCATCCCTTCAAATACACGGGGGCGGGAAGCTTCCCCGCTGCCCGCCATCTATCTACGGTTCGCAAGGCGAGGCCATACCTTTGGGCAAGGTCTTTGCGGGTCAAAAGTGGCTTGTTGGCCAGAAGTTCCATCAAAGCTCGAAAGCTCATAGTTCGGAAAGGGAGGCGGATCGGCCCGCAAAAAAGCGGTTTGTTCTGACTGCGCCCGCCACAGGCAGGCCGTCAACAGGTGCCGAAGGGCATCAAGCAAGCGCCGATTGGCTAAGGCGGTACGGTACGCCAAGGCGTAAAAGCGCATCGTTTCGCGGTCTGCATTCATTCCAGAACGCGGCACGTTGTCACGTGCGGGTAAATGCGCACGAAGCGGTTCAAAGCGTCCTCCCGGTTCTGCGCTTCAATCGGGGTTTGGCCAGTTCCTTCCAGTCCATCCGGGTAGCGGAATCTGTATTGTACAGTGTAGAATTTCAAAGCGGGCTTCAGGCTGGCCAGTTGCACGCGCTGCCGCTGCGCTGCCGCGCACACGAGGCAAATGCCGTGCGACACCAGCCCCTTGGGATCGGGAGCGCCGCCTTTGATGAGACAACCGCACCAAGCGCAAATGGTTTTCATGGTTCAGGTGTAAAAATGAGTTCTGAAGCCTTCCAACCGGACTCCCGCGAAAAGTGTGCGTCATACCATTCCCGCGCCTCGTGGATCGTGTAGCCAAACGACGTGGCCAGCGTGGACCGCACAGAGCCGTCCGGCAGTTGCTTCCGGCCATCCACGCGCCAAACTTTCAGCTTATCGCAATTGATTGCCTCTCCCGGTAGTGTGTTCATGATTAAAAAAGGCCCGCCGTGGATGATTGAGAACCACGGCGGGCAGGTTAGCCAACGGTCCCCCGCTTGGCAGATCGGTCCCCGCGCTTGATTGCCCGGGGCTGCCGTGGACCGTTGGAAATGGGTTTGCCACTCGGCAAGATGCACGCACGCTTTACAACCAGTTGAATGGGCCACAGGTCCGGACGGTTGGCCCGTTGTTCTTCAAGGGTTCTGTAGAACGCCCACTGAACGGCTTTGGTGGCTTTCGGGTCGTAGTCGGCCCAAATATGCCGAGGCAAATTCATGGCTTGGAAATGGGTTCTTCGAAGATCAAACCGCGCTTCCTAATCTCTGCAAGTAAGTGTTCGATTTCACTCACTTGAGAATCCCACCATTCGGTTTTTATTCCTAGGCTATGGGCTGTCTCTAGGTTCCGTTGCAGGTCTTTCAAACGTAACTCCAAAGCCATTCTTACGTGCGTTTCTTGCGTGATAGTCATTGCTTGGCCTTTCCGTTGGTGGGTTTGGCGATGGGTTGCCCGCCTTGGCGTTCCAACCATTCCAGGCCCGCCCTGAGAATGTGGAGCCCGAGGGCGTGGGGGGTGGAGAACGGGAAGCGGTCACTTTGCGCGTTCAACCGTTCCATGAGCCGCGCCGCCCGAGCGGGCTGGCTGTCAAGCTTCAGCGTGAGAGACTTTCGGAAGCGTCGTTGCATTGCGTGACGGTATTACCGTCACGCGCTAACCCACGCAAGCAAAAAGTTTACTTTTGCCAAAATCGCGCTACTGTCACACCGCCGCTTGGCAGAAAGGAGCATTGCATGAGTAAAGCAAAGCCCAACCGCAGCTTTAGGCTGTGGGAAGAAACCCGCCAACGGTTAGAGTATGCGGAAAAGTTGGGCGTGAATGCCTCAGAACTGGTCAATCAGTGCTTGGCAGATCATTTGAAGCCCTACGTTGAAGCGGTCGCAAAAGAGCGGTCCGCTGAAATCCGCAAAACCCTTGCCGCTGGCGTGCCGTAACGTGGTTCGCTTCGGTGGCTTGGTTGGGAAGGCAGCGTCCCGGATCGGGCAGGCTGGGAAAATGGTACCCCGGCTAGGACTCGAACCTAGGACCAATTGATTAAGAGTCAACTGCTCTACCAACTGAGCTACCGAGGCACCCGTTTGAGCGAAGCATAATCTGTTCGGGCACCGAATTTGTCAATCCTGCAAGCGCTGCGTCAAAGTTGTCCGGGATCGTTGATGAGGCTGGCGACGCGCTGGAGCAACCGGCCTGCTGCACCGCCATCCAGAACGCGGTGATCGAAGCTGAGGGTTAAGTTGGCTTCCAGGACCGGAACAAACTTACCCTGCTGCTCATCCCAGGCTGGCACCTTGCGTCCGGCGCCCATCCCCAGCACCAGGGTCTGCTCGGGCAGCGGAATCGGGGTGGCCCACTCCAATCCGAAGGTGCCAAAGTTCGTCACGGTGGCAATGGAGCCGCCGGTGGCATCGATCGGCAGCTTGCGTTGGTGCGCCAGCTTGATCAGCGAGTCGTACACCTCGACGATCTCGGCCAGCTTCTTCTGGTCCACCTTCCGGATCACCGGCACCAGCACGCCGTCCTCAGCCTCGACCGCGAACCCGATGTCGATGGACTGCGGATGCACGATCTTGTTGCCGACCAGGCGACCGGCCGGGGCGCTGTTCTCAGCCAGGGCGATGGCCAGGGCGCGCAAGGCGTAGAGGGCGGGACCGGGTTTGGGGTTGCATTGTTTGCGATGGGCGAACAGGGCATCCAGCCGGACGGGCAACCCCACGGTGGCCAGCGGACGGGTCCAACTGCGCCGCATGGCGTCGGCCACCGCCACGCGCATGGTCGAGGCCTGGCTGAGCCGCTGTTGTTCGAGGTTTTCAATGTACTTTTCGAAATCCTGGATGGTCACGCGTCCGCCCGACCCGCTCCCGGCCACTGCGGAGAGGTCGGCCGCATGGATCCCAAGATCGGTCATACGCGCCTTCATTCTCGGCGACATGTAGGTGGCGCCCTGGGCGTGAGCAGGCACCGGCAAGCCTCGAACGGTGGGCTTCACGGTTCGCGAGCGAGTGGCGGTGTCCTCCTCCGGACCACTGCCGCGCGGCGCGGGCGTACTGATGGGGCTGGACGCTTCCACGATGTCCAGTCCGAGCCGTTCCGCCTCGGCTTGGCTGGCTTCCACGTAGCCCAGAACGGCGCCGACCACGTAGCTCTCGCTTAACTGCACGCTGAACTTGTCAATCCGTCCTGCGCAGGGGGCGGTGACATTCATGGTCGCTTTGTTGGTTTCCACCTCCAGGATGTCCTGGCCGACGTTGACGATGTCCCCCGGCTGCACCAGGAAGTTGACGACGGTGGCTTCCGCGATGGATTCGCCGAGTTGCGGCATGATGATGGGGATCTGCGGCATAGGCTCAATCGGTTGCGCGTGGGGTTCGGGTCAAACCAGCTTGGTTCTCCGTTGGAAGCAGGGGACTCATTGTCTGAGGACGCGGCGGGCGGCGGCGGCGATGCTGTGGCCGGTGGGCCGGTGGGCCGCCCACAGGCTGGGATGATAGGGCACGGGGGTGTCCTTGGAATTGAGTCGCTGCGGCGGCGCGTCCAGCAAGGCGAACCCTTCACTGGTCACCCGGGCGATCACTTCCGCGGTGACGCCGCCCCAGGGCCACGATTCCCCGACGCAGAGCAGCCGTCCGGTGCGGGCGACTGACGCCATGACGGTGTCCGTGTCCAGCGGTTTCACCGAGCGCAGGTCCACCACCTCGACCCGCCAGCCTTCCGGCTCCAGTTCGTCCGCCGCCGCCAGCGCCTCGTGGATCATGGCACTATAGGTCACGATGGTCATGTCCCGGCCTTCGCGCGCGATACGGGCCTTGCCGATCGGGAGGGCCTCGGTGGGCAGCTTTTCCGCCTTCAGGTGATAGTAGAGCAGTTTGTGCTCGCAGAAGATGACTGGATCATTCAAGGCCACGGCCTCGATCAACATGCTGTAGGCATCCTCGACGGTTGCCGGGGTGACGACCACCAACCCGGGGTAGTGCGAATAGATCGCCTCCATGTTCTGACTGTGGAAGGGGCCGCTGCCCGAGGTGCCGCCGCACGGCATGCGCACCACGATCGGACAGGGGGTCTGCGTGCGCCAGAACAGCGTGCCGGCTTGATTGACGATCTGGTTGATGGCCACGGTCGAGAAGTCCGCAAACTGCATCTCCACAATGGGTCGCATGCCCTCGATGGCCGCACCCACGGCGAACCCGACAATGGCGTCCTCGCTGATCGGGGCGTCCTTGACACGACCGGGGAATTCCGCCGCGAGGTTCTTGGTCGCCTTGAACGCGCCGCCAAATTGGCCGACATCCTCGCCGTAGATGAAAACCCGTGGATCCTCCGCCAGCGCCCTGGCCTGGGCCTCACGGATGGCTTCGAGATAGGTGATGCTCATCGGATCGAGGGGGGGTAGGGCTCAAGACTCCTGGGTGGTATCGAGCAGGTGGGCTGCCGACAGCGCCTGCCATTGTTCGGCGAAGGGATCTGGGGCTGGCTCGCGTTGGACGGTGGCGACCGCCTGCTCCACCGCGGCCACGCATTCCGCGCGCAGTCCGGCAAGCGCCGGTCGGGTAGCCAGGTCCGCTTGGAGCAACTGGGCTTCCGCCACGGCGATGCAATCCCGGCCCACTGCGGACTTCTTGATTTCCGGCGTGATGTAGCTGGCGTCGTCGTGCTCTCCGTGTCCGCACAGCCGCAACAAACTCGCCACCACCAATTGTGGACCCTGCCCGGCTCGTGCCGCAACGACGGCGCTCCGGAGTGCGTTCAGACAGGCCGTCAGATCCGTTCCGTCCACGGCCTGTCCGGCGACGCCGTAGCCTCTGGCCCGGTCCAACAGGGAGGTGCAGGCGAACTGGTGCCTGTTCGGCGTGGAATAGGCGTACTGGTTGTTGGCCACGACCAGAACCAAGGGCAGCCGTTCGACCGCCGCCTGGTTGAGGGCTTCATGGAAGGCGCCGGTGGACATGCCGCCATCCCCGAGGCAGGTGGCTCCCACCGCGTCCTGGACCCCGGCGGCGCGCTTGGCAAACAGCGCTCCGTTCACGACGGAAATCATGGCCCCCAGATGGCTGATCATCGGGAGGATTCCAGCGGAAGGGCGGCCCCGGTGGACGTTGCCATCCCGGCCCCGCATGGGCCCCAGCACGGAGCCCAGATACGTGCGGACGCAGTCGAGGATGGGTTCGCCGAACGCCAACCGGCCGGCCGTGTCCCGCACCAGCGGCGCAAACACGTCGCCTTTTCGCAGGGACACCCCCAGCGAGGCACTCAAAGCTTCCTGGCCGCGGCCCAGGAAGACCCCGCCGTGGATTTTGCCCGCCCGATAGAGGTTGGCCATTTTCTCGTCCAGCACGCGGGCCAGCAGCATGAATCGAAAGGTTTCCACGGTCGTATCGACGTTGGAGGCCGGGCTCGGCGCCGCCTCGCGACTCAGCGTTGCTTGAACCATGCAGGGATTTAAGCCCTCACTCGCGCCAGGTGCAACGCTTCTTTCGGGCTTGGCCTCGTGTCCCGAGCCGCGACATCCCTGTCCGGCTTCCGATCAAGACCGGTTCCGGACCGGCGTGGTCTGCGAAGGATCGCCCTCGATCCGACGGAAGGCCGGCGCAAGTGGCTCATCAAGTTAAGCTAAACTACGGAATGTGGTTTCGAACGTGCTTCCATTGACCGCTGACATCGGCTCAACAGGCTCTGTGCACGGCGACCATGAGTGAAGCAACATCCAGAATTCTATTGGTGGATGACGACCCGGAGATGGGTGTCAGCGCCGCGTCCCTGCTTCGGCACGACGGCATCGAATTGACGGTCGTCGGGGATCCGGCTGCGGCAGTCTCCAGACTGCGGGAGAGTCTCTTTGATCTGATCCTGCTGGATCTGGGGCTGCCCGCGGATGAGGATGGCTTTCAACTGCTCCGACAGATCAAGGGGGATCCGGCGACCCAGAAGATTCCGGTCATCATGCTGACCGCCTGGACCAGCGCGGAGCACAAGGTGCGCGCCCTGGACCTGGGGGCGACGGACTATCTGACCAAGCCTTTTGATGGCTCGGAACTTCGGGCACGGGTGCGTGGCGCGCTGCGGACCCGGCAGCTACAGGAAGCGTTGGCCCGGGCCAACGAGGAACTGCAGGCCGCGCGCGACCGGGCCGAACGTGAGGCCAAGGCCAAAGCCGACCTGCTCGCGTTCAAGAGCCACGAAATCCGCTCCTTCATGAACGGCATCCTGCCCAACGCCGGCTTCCTGGTGGGGAGCAGCCTGACTGACGAACAGCGCGAATACGTGGAAACCATCCGGCACAGCAGCGAAAGCATTCTCAGCATTGTCAACGACATCCTCGACTTCTCCCGCATTGAATCCGGCAAACTGGAGCTCGAAGACCAGCCGTTTGACCTGCGCAAATGCGTCGAGGACGCCCTCGATACCATGGCCCTGAAGGCCGGTGAGAAGAAACTTGATCTCAGCTACCTCATGGAGGATGGCGTGATGCCCCGCGTGCGTGGGGACGTCGTGCGCCTGCGGCAGATCCTCGTCAATCTGATCAGCAATGCCGTCAAGTTCACGACGTCCGGCGAAGTGGCCGTGGACATCCGGCCTGCCGTGGACCGCCAACTCCACTTCGTGGTCCGGGATACCGGGATTGGGATCCCCCGCGAGAAACAGATCCGGCTCTTCACCCCGTTCTCCCAAGCCGACGCCTCGACATCGCGCCAGTATGGCGGATCGGGATTGGGCCTTTCCATCAGCCGCCGCCTGGTGGAGCGAATGGGAGGCCGCCTCTGGCTTGAGAGCGAGGAAGGCCGCGGGGCCGAGTTCCACTTCACCCTGCCCCTGAGCGAGGCTTCGGATGGGGTCGGCACCTCCTTCTCCAGACTCCATTCGCCGCTGGTCGATCTCAGGATCCTGGTCGTGGACGACAACCCGCGGATTCAGCAGGTCGTCAGCACCATGGCCCGGCGTTGGGGGTCCATCCCGCAGTGCGCCGGCTCGGTGAGCGAGGCGCTCGCGCTCTTGAATGCGGGTCCCGGCTTCGATGTGGTCCTGCTGGACAGCACGATGGGGGAGGCGGATCCCGCCGCCGCGGTGACCAGCCTGCGCCTGGCCCGGGCCAGCGCGGGAGCTCGCTTTATCCTCCTCTCCCCGGTGGGCACACGCTGCAGTTCCAACCTCTTCGCAGCACACCTGACCAAGCCTCTGAAGCCGGCTCACGTGCGGGACACGGTGGCGCGACTGGTCACTGGCAGCAAGCCAGCCTCATCCCAGCCCGCGGCTGTCCCGACAACCGGCCGACTGGCGGACACCTATCCGCTGCGCGTCCTCCTGTGCGACGACAACACGGTCAATCAAAAGGTTGCTTCGCGGATGCTCTCGCAACTTGGCTATGCCCCCGCCCTGGCCGGCAACGGAGTCGAGGCGTTGAAGGCCTTCGACGCCCAGCACTACGACCTGGTGTTCATGGATGTGCAAATGCCGGAGATGGATGGCTTGGAGGCCACCCGGCAACTGCGCCAGCGCCAGGAATCGCCGTCCGATCATCCGCATTGCCAACCCGCTCCGGTGATTGTGGCCATGACCGCCAGCGCCATGCCCGGCGACCGCGACCGCTGCCTGAAAGCCGGGATGGATGATTATCTCTCCAAGCCGGTGCGTCCCGACGATTTGCGAAAGGTGGTTGAGAAGTGGGGCCCCAACGTCGCAGCCAATCCGGCTCCGGCCTCGCCACACAATTCCATGCCACCCGCCGGTGTCTCGGCAACCACCACCACAACGAATGACCAGGGCGCCATTCTGGATTGGGAACGGCTGATGGAACTGGCGGACAGCGACCGGGACATGCTCAAGGAATTGGTCAGCCTTTACTTGCGCGAAACCGAGGAGCAAATGGCCCAGCTTGGAGTGGCAGTGGCTTCCAACTCGGCTCGAGAGGTCAAGCGCCTGGCGCACAAGTGTGCCGGCGGAAGCGCCACCATCGGGGTTGGGCGACTGGTGGGCATCCTGCGGGAGCTTGAGCATCGCGGTGAGGAAGGCCGGTTGGATGGCACCGGCCCCATCTACGAGCAGGCCCGCCACGAGTTCGGGATTCTGCGGGATCACCTGGAGCTGTCACCCGTCGCCAGAGCCGAGACAATTGTGAGTTAACATCATGAGCAAAATCCTTATCATCGAAGACGATCAGGTGGTCGCTAACATCTACCGCAACAAGCTGGTTGTGGAAGGCTACAAGGTGGAATGTGCTCCGGACGGCGAGACGGGTCTCGAAGTGGTGAAGACCTTCCAGCCGGACGCGATCATCCTCGACCTGATGCTTCCGGGCATCAGCGGTCTGGACGTGCTGAAACAGCTTCGCGCCGACGCCTCGTACACCCATCTGCCGGTGGTCGTGCTCTCCAACACCTACCTCACCAGCATGGTGCAGGAAGCCTGGAAAGCGGGCGCCAACAAGTGCCTGTCCAAGGCCAGCAGCACTCCCAAGTCGGTTATGGATGTGATTCGCGGCTTGGTGCAATCCGGCGACAGGATCGAGGCGCCCAAGCCGGTCCAGCCCTACTCGCACGTCGCCCATCCAAACCCCACCACACCGTCGGCCAGCCGAACCCGGGACGAAGCCCTGCAGTTCGAACTCTCGTCGAACTTCCTCCGGGCCCTGCCCGGCACGCTGACCAAGATCCGCACCCTCCATCAGAACCTGGTCCGGGCCAAGGACGATGAGGGGCGCAAGGAACCCATCGAGGAGTTGTATCGTGAAATCCACACCCTGACGGGTGCCGCCAGTCTGGCCGGGTTGCCCCATGTTTCCCAGATGGCCGAAGCCTTGGAAGCCCTGGCCAAGGAGCTGCAGGACAAACCCAAGACGATCAATTCCTCGACGCTGCGAACGCTGGCCTCGGCCATCGATCTGATTGGCGTGCTCGGCGAGTTTGGCGCCAAGAACCCCGGCAAGATCGGGGCGGGGGCCAAGGTGCTGGTGGTGGACGACGATGCCATCTCGCGTCGCGCCGTTTCCTATTCCCTGGAAAAGGCCCGGCTCAATTCCGTGGCAGTGGAGGATCCCAAGGCGGCGCTCGATTTGCTGGCCAGGAACACCTACGACCTGGTGGTGTTGGACGTGGACATGCCCGAGGTGAACGGCTACGAACTGTGCAGCAAACTCCGCGGGTTCTCCGCCAACAAGCGCACGCCCGTGGTCTTCGTCACCGCGCTGAACAGCTTCGAGAGCCGGGCCAATTCCAGCGTGAGCGGCGGCAACGATTTCATCGGCAAACCCTTCCTGTTCATCGAACTCGGGGTCAAGGCGCTGGTCCATATCTGGCGCACCCGCCTCACCGTGGCCAAAGCCGCCTGACCCCAGGAGATTCGGTCGATTTTGACAGGGAGCGGCGGCATCTCTAGTGTTGGGGCATGGACGTGTTGCACGCCCCCTGGCGTATCGAATATATCCTGGCGCCCAAACCGGTGCAGGACGAGAGCCTGTTCCGCCAGATCGCACTGTCGGGCGACGACGAAGCCCACCATGTGATCGCCCGGCGCAAGTGCTGTTACGCCCTGCTCAACACGTTTCCCTACAACGGCGGACACCTCATGGTGGTGCCCTACCGCCAGGTGCCCGAACTCAACGACCTGACGGAGGAGGAATCGGCGGAGTTGATGCGGTTGACTCAGGAATGCATCGCCGCGCTGAAACGCTGTCTGAAACCCGACGGATTCAACGTGGGGATCAATCTCGGCAAGTGCGCCGGAGCCGGGATCGTGGAGCATCTGCACCTGCACGTGGTGCCCCGCTGGAACGGGGACACCAACTTCATGCCTGTGCTGGGCCAGACCTCGGTGCTGCCGCAGGCACTGACCGAGATCGCCGCCCAGCTTCGCGCCGCGCTGTCCGCCCCCAGCTAGAAGGACCGGTTGCCATGGCTGTCGAGAACCTGCATTTCGAAAACGCCCGCTTCGCCCAGCAGCTCTACAACAACGACACCCGCAACCTCCAGGCGCTGGACACCAGCCTGGGTGTCAAAGCCACCTGCCGCGACGGCTGGATCCGGCTCGAAGGCGAGCAGGAATCCATTGGTCGCGCCAGACAACTGTTCCTGTTGCTGGAACGTTCCCTCAAGGCGGGTACGCCGGTGCGCAACCCGGAGTTCCAACACGCGCTGGGCATCGTCCAGCAGGAAGGAGTGTCCACGCTGCGCGAACTCATGGACGACCGGATCGTCACCTCCGAACGCAAGCCCGGCCTCACCGCCAAGACGGTGGGGCAAAAGCGTTATGTGGACGCCATCCGCCAGCACGATGTCACCTTTGGCATCGGCCCGGCCGGCACCGGCAAGACGTATCTGGCGGTGGCCATGGCGCTGCAGGCGCTCCGGGACGGCAAAGTGTCGCGCATCATCCTGACCCGCCCGGCCGTCGAGGCGGGCGAGGCCCTCGGGTTTCTGCCCGGCGACCTCTACGAGAAGATCATGCCCTACCTGCGTCCGCTGCACGACGCCCTCCACGACATGCTGCCGGCCGAGGAGATCCAGAAGCACACGGAGCGGGGCGTGATCGAGATCGCCCCGCTGGCCTACATGCGCGGGCGGACCTTGAACCACGCCTTCATCATCCTCGACGAGGCCCAGAACTCGACCGCCGAACAGATGTTCATGTTCCTCACCCGCCTGGGCATCAACTCGAGGGCGGTCATCACCGGTGACGAAACCCAGATCGATCTGCCCCCGCAGAAACGCTCGGGCCTGCTCGAGGCGCACCGCGCCCTCAAAGGAATCGAGGGCATCGCCATCGTGGAGTTCAGCAAGCGCGATGTCGTGCGCCATCCGCTCGTCCAGCGCATCATTGCTGCTTACGAACACCACCGGTCCCCGACGGCGCCCAAGGACGAATGATTCCCGGTGTCCCAGCTCAACTCCCGGGCGGCGGCGCGCTCACCCTCAGCAATCGGCAACGGGATTGTCGCGTCCATACAGCCAGCTTGCGCAAGCTGGTCCGCCACCATCTGGAAGCGCAACTGGGCCTCCCCTCCTACGCACTCGGGATTCATCTGCTCACCCCCCGGCAGATGGCCCGGGCCAACGAGCGGCACCTCCGGCATTCCGGCCCGACGGACGTCATCACCTTTGACTATGCCACTCCCGGCGAAGGCGCGTTGCATGGCGAACTCCTGGTCTGTCCGGCGGTGGCCATTGAACAAGCCCGCGCGTATGGCACCTCCTGGGAATCCGAGCTCGTGCGCTACATCATCCATGGCGTCTTGCACCTCCGCGGGTTTGACGACCGCACCGCCGCCGCCCGCCGGGTGATGAAGCGCGAGGAGGACCGGTGGCTTCGGGCGCTGGTGAGGACCCATTCCCTGCACCGCCTGCGTGCTCCCGTGCAGACGACCCGAAAGCGGCTGCTTGAGTGACCGAGCCCCGGTCCATAGACTGAAACCGTGAAACCAAGCTTCTGGAGGCGTTGGCAAACCAATTTTGTCGCCGGGCTGATCCTGGTTCTGCCCGCGGTGGTCACGCTGGCCCTCCTCAAGTGGCTGTTCGGCACCACCACCAAGCTGACGAACATCCTGATTGTCCCGGTACCCAATGAGTGGAAATTCGTCAATGGGGTGAGTGGGGAGATCTGGTGGTACTGGAGCCTGGCGGCGCTGGGCATCGCCGGCCTCCTCGTCACCCTGATCGGAGTGCTCGGGCGCTATTATGTCGGCAAGAAGATCATCGCCGCCTTTGACGCCCTGATGCTGCGGGTGCCGCTCCTCAACAAGATCTACGGCACGATCAAGCAGGTGAACGAGGCCTTTGGTTCGGACCGGCGCAGCTCGTTTCAGCACGTCGTGCTGGTGGAGTTTCCCCGCCAGGGCCTCTACTCGCTGGGATTCGTCACCAGCGAGCAAAACCAAGAAGTCCAGGCGCGCACCAAGGAGAAGGTCATGTCGGTGTTTGTCCCCACCACCCCCAACCCGACCACCGGATTCCTGGTCCTGGTGGCGGAGAACCAGGTCACCCGGCTGGACATGTCCGTCGCCGACGGCATCCGCTGGGTCATCAGTCTGGGTGCGGTGGCGCCCCAGTACTTCCAGAAACCGGAGGGGCTCGCGCCCGAGGCGGCCCCGGTCCTTACCGCGCCCGCCGGTTCAGGCAAGGACGCGCCCCATCTGCCACCGGCTGACCGCAGTCCATGATCGAATCCGCCCGGGGAATCATCCTCCGCACCCAGCCTCTGACCGAAACCAGCCTGATCGTGCGCTGGCTGACTCAGGATTCAGGCCGCCTATCCACGGTGGCCAAAGGCGCGCGACGCCCCAAGTCACCCTTCGCCGGCCGGCTGGATTTGTTCATCGAGGCCGACTTGACCTTCAGTCGAAATCCGCGTTCCGAGCTGCATTCACTGCGGGAGGTGTCGGTGACCGACCTGCATCTCGCGCTGCGGAACGACGTGGATCGCCTTCAGTCGGCCGCCTACTGCAGCACGCTGCTGGAGCAAACCACCGAAACCGACACCCCGCTGCCCGGACTGTTCGCGCTGTTCACCGGATGGCTGACCCACTTATCGCTGGACACGGCTCGTCCCCGCTGGATTTTCGCCTTTGAACTCAAGCTGCTGGACGCGCTCGGCCTGGCTCCCTCGCCGGACCGGACCCACCTGCAACCGGCGGCGCAGGGGTTGTTGGTCGCGTTGATCCGGGAGGACTGGCCGGCCATCCAGAAGCTTCACCCCCCCCCCGCCACGGTCCGGGAACTCAACGCCTTCCTGCGCGGCTTCCTGACCTATCACCTGGGCGCGATTCCCAAGACACGGGGGGAAGCGCTGCGATTGGTGTCACGGTGATCGGAGACGCTGGCTTCAGGCCGGCAACGTGGTTCCGCCCGCCGGCTCCGGATCCACCCATTTCCCATGCTCCTTGATGAGATCCACCAACCGGTCCACGGCTTCCGCTTCCGGAATGTTGAACTTCACCGGAGTCTTGCCCACATAGAGATTGATCTTGCTCGGGGCACCCCCGACGTAGCCGAAGTCCGCGTCCGCCATCTCGCCCGGCCCGTTCACAATGCACCCCATGATGGCGATTTTCACGCCCTTGAGATGTTCCGTGCGGGCCTTGATCCGCGCGGTCACGGTCTGAAGATTGAACAGCGTGCGGCCGCAGCTCGGGCAGGCGACGTAGTCGGTCTTGAACGAGCGGCAGCCGGCGGCCTGCAGAACGTTGTAGGCCAGGCGCAGGGATTGTCCCGCCCCCCTTTCGCCCCGCACCAGAATGGCGTCCCCGATCCCATCCGCCAACAAGGTGCCGATCACCGCGGCCGCCCGCAGCAGGGCGATCTTCGGCTCCAGGGGAACCGGCTCGCAGCTGAGGCAGTCCTTGAGCAGGATGGGGTTGGTTCGGCCCATTCGCTTCAGACGGGCGGTCAGCAGGCGGAATGCGGCGATGGGCGGCAACGCCACGCCGTCCTTCACTGTGACCAGCTGGGTGTCGCCGTGGATCTCGAAATCCCCGGCTGGATCCAGCTCGGCCACGTGCAAGTGCTCGTACACCGCCTCCGGCCGCACATCGTCCTTGGGCCGGATTTTCGCCACCACCTTCTCCCAAGTGGACTCCGTCACCACCACGCGGATCAACTGTTCGCCCCCACACTTGACCTGCGGACTCAGCTCGATCTCCGGCGTCATCCGCCGCGCGTAGCTGAACGGATCAAACGGCCAGTCCGATTCTACCTGCTGCCATCTGCCTCCTGCATTCGTCAGCACCGGCACTTGTGCCAGGAGATCCCGGCACACCGGAATCTCGTGCGGCGAATCCTCGGTGAGCGAAACCCGGATGGTGTCGCCCAGGCCGTCGCACAGCAGCGACCCGATGCCAATCGCGCTCTTGATGCGTCCATCCTCGCCCTCCCCCGCCTCGGTCACCCCCAGGTGAATGGGATAGTTCCAGTCCGGACCCAGGCTATCCAGCGTCGCCACCAGTAACCGGTAACATTCGATCATGACCTTCGGGTTCGACGCCTTCATCGAGAAGACGAAGTTGTGATAATCGTGCTGACGGCAGACCCGCGCGAACTCGAGCGCGCTTTCCACCATGCCCAGCGGGGTGTCGCCGAACCGGTTTAGGATGCGGTCGCTGAGCGAGCCGTGGTTGGTGCCGATGCGCAGGGCCCGGTGAAGGCGTTTGCACTCCAGCACCAACGGAGTGAAGGCCTCCGCCATACGCTGGACTTCCGCCGCGTAGGCTTCGTCCGTGTACTCCTTCACCGCAAACTTTTTCCGGTCGGCGTAGTTCCCTGGATTGACCCGGATCTTCTCCACCCACTTGACGGCTTCGATGGCTGCTTCGGGCTTGAAATGGATGTCCGCGACAATCGGCACCCGGCAACCCTGATCCCGCAGCGCGCGGACGATGTGCTCGAGGTTGGCGGCGTCCCTCACCGTCGGGGCGGTGATGCGGACCATCTGGCATCCCACCGCCACCAAGGCGAGGGTGTCCCGCACACAGGCGGCCGTGTCCATGGTGTCGCAGGTCAGCATGGATTGCACGACCACGGGATGATCGCCGCCGATGATCACGCCGCCGCGGGCGGGGTCGCCCACCACCACGGCACGCGACCGGCGCCGCGCATGGATGTAGGGGCTGGAGCAATACTGCATGTCAGTGGGCCTCGGCTGACGGGGGAGCGAACCGGATTTCCGGCGGCGCATCCTCCTTGGCTCGTTTCCAAGGCAGCTCCTGCACGTCAAACACGGCGATGTAGAGCATGAAGCCGATCAGCACCACGGCGCAGGCGGTCTGGATGATGTTGCCCGTGCGATGACTGATGGGCTTGCGCCGGATACCTTCCAGGATCGCCAGCAGGATGTGACCGCCGTCGAGCACCGGGATGGGCAGCAGATTGAGCACGGCCAGGTTCACGTTCAGGAGCACGCTGAACCAGATGGCCAGTCGCCAACCCTCCTCGGAGTCAAACAGCCGGTAATACACTTCCATGATCTTGACGGCGCCCCCGAGGTGTTGCGCCGAGATCTCGGAACCGCGATCCAGCAGCGCCCCGAACGTCTCGATCATGGCGCGTACGCTGTCCCGCACCTGCTCGATGGCTCCCGGGTAGATCAGTGCCACCTGGCCGCGGCCGTCCCACACAATCCCGATCTTGGGCGTGGAATCCGCCGGCTCCACGGGTCGTTCCGGCTTGACCGTCACCTCGAAGGGGCGGCCAGTCCGCTCAATCGTCAGCACCACAGGCTCCTCCGGATGCGCTTCGATGTGATCCGCCACGGCGACATAGTGATGGATCGGCTTCCCATGGATGGCCGTGATGAGATCGCCGGTCTGAATGCCCGCGCGTTCGGCCGGTCCATTCTCGTAGAGTTCGGCCACTTTGGCGGACATGGCCGGCGCGAGTTGGATCTGGCGCAATCCCTTGCGCTGCCAGAAGCGGGTTTCCTCCCTGGTGGGGCGGGGAAAGAACTCGAGGGTTTCCCCATCCCGCTCCACCTTGACCTGGACCGTTTCCCCTTCGCTGCGCACCACCGCCCAGGTGATGCTGTCGGTCATGCCCCCAAATTTCTTCACGGGCTTGTGGTCCACCTCGAGAATCCGGTCACCCGCCTTCAATCCTGCCTGGTCGGCCGGGCCGCCCTCCACCACGTAACCAATCACCGTTGTCACTTCACTCTCGCTGACCGGACGTCCGACCGTCATCACCACCACCGCAAAGACCAGCGCCAGCAGGAAGCTGAACAGGGGCCCGGCAAAGGCCACGATGATCTTGTCCGTGGCCGACACCGGCGGGAGCGGTTCATCGCTGCTCTCGGTCTTGCCTTCGATGGCCTCCATGGTCGCCATCTGCGGCAGCGCCACATACCCGCCTGCCGGGATCCACCCGAGGGCATATTCAACCCCGTTGATCCGCGTGCTCCAGATCGGCTTCCCGAACCAGATGGCAAACCGGTCGATCCGAAGCCCGCGCCACCGCGCCGCCAGGAAGTGTCCGAGCTCATGCACGAAAATGAGGAGGTTGAACAGCAACACCACCTCCAGAATGATGAAAATGATCTTTAGAACGGACATTGCGTAAATGAATCAGCCCCATCGCTGGGGCGGGCCGCAGTATAGCAGTCCCCGCGCCCCCCGCAACAGGGGATTGCCCGCGCACGGCGAAACGGCGAGCGCAGACGCTTGATTTACCGTCCGTTGCAGCCCAGTCTCCGGGTTTTTCAGGCATTCATCATGAAGACCACTCAGGAACTTGCTCAACATACCGGTGGAACCTTGGTCGGGGAGGGCAAAGTCCCCATTCACGGAGGCGCCACCCTCGAACTGGCCGGGCCGGGGCACGTCAGCTTCGTGGCCAATCCCCGCTACGCCTCGCTGATCCAGCAGACCCAGGCCGCCGCCGTGTTTGTGCCCGAGGCCATGGAGACCCGCGCCGTCCAGATCGTGGTGAAAAACCCTTACTACGCCTTCACCCAGGCCCTGGTGCTGCTGCACGGACACCGACGCCACCCCCGCACCGGCATCAGCCCGCAGGCCGCCATCGATCCGACCGCCACCCTCGGCGAGGGGACCAGTGTCCAGGAGCGGGTGAGCATCCGGGAACACGTGAGGATCGGACGCAACTGTGTGCTTTACCCCGGCGTCGTGATCGGTCCGGGCACGGAGATTGGGGATGGTTGTGTTTTGCACCCCAACGTGGTGATTTACGAGCATTGCCGGTTGGGAAACCGGGTCATCGTTCACGCCAACACCACCATCGGGCATGACGGACTCGGGTTTGCGACCGAGAACGGCGTCCACCACAAGATCCCGCACATCGCACGGGCCATCATCGAGGACGACGTGGAACTGGGTGCCAGTTCCGGCGTCGAGCGCGGCAGCCTGCAGGACACCGTGGTCGGGCAGGGCTCGAAGATCGGCAGCCAGGTGATCGTTGGACACGGGGTGCGCATCGGGGCGCATTGCCTGATTGTGGCCCAGACCGGCATTGCCGGATCCACACGCATCGGACATCACTGCATCTTCGCGGGCCAGGCGGGCATCGCCGGACACCTCGAGATTGGCAACCACGTGACCGTGGCGGCCAAGGCCGGCGTCAGCCAGAACATTCCCGACGGCGAACGGGTGTTCGGGTATCCGGCCTTTGAAATGAGCCAGGCGGTGGAGGCCTATTCCCTGATCAAGCGCCTGCCCGAATTACGCCGCACCCTCCGAACCCTCGAAGCGCGGGTCAAGCAGTCGGAGGCGTCGGCGGTGCTTGGGAAGACCTCCCCATGAACCGTGGGAAGGCAGAGGGCCGCGCTGCGCGCGGCCCGGCGCCCTGCTATGAGAACTGTCAAGCGTTGTTTGATTACTGTTTTATTGTTTTATTGTCTGTGAGACGCACAGCCGGGGATACGGCAATGAATTCAGGCGAGCCCGAAGGGTTCTGCTCGCCGGGGTTTGGGGGATGAATGGCCGAGGGGGCCCCGTTCAAGGGGTTCTCTTCTTGGTGAACGTTTTTCCAGCCGCGTGCTATCGAGGAGCCGCTCAGCTCCTGGCACAACCTGCTATCCGGGTCAGAGCGCATTGGCCTCAGCCCATTATGACTTTTCCGTATCGTCAGGCTGGAAAACGAGCGCGCCCAATCTACCAACCGGACCGCTCTCCCTGCGGAAAGCCGCCCAAGGGCGCTTACGGGTCGCGCGCCGTTTTCCAAAATCGTTTTCATCCCGCTAACACTTCGCTTTCTTTCTCCGGGTCGGGCTAACACATCTGCCAGCCCAACTGTTCAACTGTGATGCGGCCGGTCTTCCATTTCCACAGGTCCACAAAGAGCGCTCGCGCGTAGGCCACGATCGCCTTTTTGCGGCTGCGCCGGTGCGCCTTGGCTTTCGGGTTCAGAATGGGCGCCCACTTCTTGGTCAGCCAGTAATCGGGCTGGTGCAGCGCCAGCCGCCAGGCCATCTCGATCAAGGCTGTTCGCAGCCGGCGGTTGCCCCGCTTGGTGATGCTCAGCTCGCAATGCGATTGGCCGGAGGCGCTCACCCCGCCCGTCAGGCCGCAATAACTGCCCGCTTTGCGCCAGGAGCCAAAGCGGTTCCAGTCGCCCACCTCCGCTTCAATGACCTCAAGGCTGTTGTCCCCGGCGTATTTGGGTTTGGATTGCGCCCGGGCCTTGCGTTGGGCCTGGATCTTCTTATCGATCTGTTCGATCTGCTCATCCAACACCAGTATGACCTTGCGGAAGACCTCCAGATGCTCCATCAGCCACGAGGCCAAACGGCCCAGATGCCGCTTCCATCGGCTTTCCTGCCACCACAGGTTATCGATGGCCACCCCCTGGGTCAGCACCAAGGATCGCCCTTGGGAAGCCAGGCTCAACCGCTGCGCCTGAAGTTGCTTGCGTTGACGAGTCCAGGCCCGCCTTTGCTCTTGTTCCAGCGTGGGTACGCGCACCACGCTGAACATCCTCTTATTGCCCGCCACATACCGGTCCAGACGTCCGGCCAGTTGTAGGGTGTCGGTCTTGTCATTGTTGACCCGTCTGCCTTGCTCATCCAGACACGTCGGGGCCACCACAATGTTCTCCACGCCCAGCTCCGTCAGTTGGCGATGCAGGGCAAAGCCCGTCGGCCCGGCTTCGTAACAGCTGTAAACCTTTTCCGAGCGAGCCACCAGTTGGGCCACCCACTCCAGATGGGCTTGGGGATCCAGCTTGCGCGGCGCCTTGGGCGGCTGGCCTTCCTCCTGCAGGCAACTCACGTAGAAGTGCGCATGCACGTCCTGCGTCAGTTTGACCACGCCGTAACGTTTGGTTTGACTTGGGGAATGGGTTGGGGGCTTTCTTAGGATGTAGTTAATCATATCGCTGGCAGTGTGTTCTTCTTTGAAGGGCGCCTGCCAGCTTCTTCATGTCATCTACCAGGTTCATGGTCCCGATGCGCGATCTCCGGGTCGTACAGGCTCCCCCTGAACCGGGGTTCGCCCTCACCCCCTCCCCCGGGGAGGTTGCCCGAACGCGTGGGTGCGGGGAGGCGCGAGCGTTTCCTGCGCCGTGAGCAGGTCCAGTCGGAACGAGGATCTTTCCACGAGGCCGTGTGCCTTGGCGAGCGGGCCGCAGAGCACGGACGCAGCGTGAACATTCACCCCGCGTGGGTGTGTCTGATCCGTTTCCCGCGGACAGGCATGCCCGTGCTCCAGCGGGCATTCCTGCATTGATACTTCCCGGCCCGGGCGCCGATGTTTCAGCACCCGGGCACGGAGCGCAGTCCGAAAGATTCGCCGGGCTTCAGATTATGGCGTCAGACCGAGGACCCGATAGAACGAGGTCTGGCCGCTGACACTCACGGTCTTGCTCGCGGTGCTGTCACCCGCAATCTCATCTCCCTCCACGTCCGTCCACATATCCCCTGTCAGGCTGGTCCGGGTCTGGACGCGGTAGATGGCGCCAGGCTCGGCGGTCCAGGTGAGCGTGACGTTGCCCGCCGCCACCTGCGGAACCTGCAGGACGGGCGCCGCCGGCAGGGTGGGCGGCAGCTCCTGCGTGAGCGGGACCATCGCCCAGTCCACGCTGGCGAACTCTGGGTTGGGCAGACCCTGTTCGTTGACCGGACTGATGGTCGGGATGACCACCGCATGCGTCGCCTCGGGCGGCGGTGCGGGCACGGACACTTGGGTGTCCCCGCCGGCGGCGACCATGGGCGATGGGATGGAAATGCCGGTATCAACGCGGAAGGGCGATCGCGTCGTCGTGCGGTTCAGTGAATCGAGGGGAATCGCGTTGGTGTAGTACTCGATCGTGAGGCCACTGAGGAACAGGTTGTTCGTCGGACTGGGCACGATCGGCAGGATATTGGTGAAGTTGATGATCGGCGCCGGGAGCAGCAAGCCCTGCCAGCCGATGCTGAACTGCGGGATCATGCCCCACCAGTTGCCCATGAACGGATTCCACCAGCCCCAGTTCAGGAAGGGCGGGAATTCACCCGGCCCCTCGAAGCCGATGTGGACCCATTCACCCTGTGACACGACGCCATCCGACCAATCCATCAGCGTCTGACCGGTGGCATTCCAGTCCCAGGTGAAAGTGTTGAACTGCGGACCGCCGGTGACGCCGTTGAAGTTGCCGCTGATGCCCCATGGCCCCGGCAGGACCACCCGCACATTGTTCAACGCGTAAGGCCACGGATTCCAGAAATCCTTGTTGCAGGCCCAGCGCTGGGACGTGGTGAGCATGAACGAGAGTTCCCGCTGGCGCCCCTGCGGATCCACGATCACCTGCCACGGCGATTGCGGCATCGGGTAGCCCGGTCCGAACGTCAGCGTGGTGGGGGCGTACACGGCGAAGTCGTTGTAGTGATCCGGCGTCGTCTTCCAGCCAAACACCCGGCCCGGCGCGGTCTTGGTCACCACGGACAACCAATAGACCTTGGGCAGTTGTGGCGAGCCCAACTGCCGGAACGGATTGCGCGGGAAGAAGTCGTATTTCCAGATCTGGTGATCCTGGCCGATGATCGCGGGGGGCGCATTGGGGTCCAGGAACCACTCTTGCGGCACCGTCTGCTGCACACTGGCCCGATATTCGCCGGGCGAGAACTGCTGCGACCAGAGCAATTCGCCGGGGTGACTGGGAATATTGTTCGAGCGGGGCACATCGCTCCAGATGCCCACCCAGAACGTGGGCCAGTGGTCCACCAGGTCGTTCAGCCAGGATCCCCAGATGTGGATGTCGGTGACCGGCCCGGTGCGCGTGCAGATAAAATCATCCGCCAGCAGCGTGGCGGGTCCCTCGTTGGTGCGCCAACTGTCCAGCACATCCAGGCCGCGAATGCTGGGATCGGGATTCTGCCGGAACTTGGTCACGTTGCCGGGCACCGTCCAAGGCTGCGGCCAGCCGAGGCTGCCGGTCATGATGACCCGGACCACGGGGAGCTGCGGATTGATGGGGCCTCCGAAAGGCGCAACTTCCAGGAAGACGTCGAAGAAACTGTTCACGCCGGGCTGGCTGTTCCCGATCGTCGGCGGCGCGGCAAACTGCGCCGTCTGTCCGGTGGGTATGCGGAACTCCATCTTCACCGCCTGCCGGCCCTGACCCGGGATGTCGCACTCGAGGAACACGTCAAAGAACGAGTCCGCATGCCAGACCACGGTCGGGGTGTCCGCGATGGGCAGAGGCGCGCCACCCGGCAGGGACATCTCGGTGAAAATGTCGAAGAAGCTCGAGATCGTCATCGGACTCTCCAGGAAGATGTCGAAGAAGGAGTAAAGGCCCGCGTCGCCGGGACCGCCTCCCGAATCCGAACCGCTGACCACGGTGGCTGGGGAACCCGAGACGCTGTTGAGCTTCAACGAGGTGGAGGCGATGGGAGTGAACGGCAGCCCCGGCGCCCCGAGGTTGACCCCCACGCCGTTGGCGGGCGGGTAGGGCGGCGCCGAACTGCTCTCGAGAAAGACGTCAAAGAAGGAATCGGGGCTAAAGTAGGCCGGCAGCGAGGAGATGCCGGCAAACAAAACCAGGGCCGCAAGGAGCGCGCCGCAACTTCGAGGGGGAACGGAGGGTTTCATGGCGATCTGAACCAGTCATGGCCACAGCGGTTTGAGTTGCCGCCTGCCCGCCATCGCTGAACGCCGAAGTCTGTGGCTGCCACTCGCCGTCAACAATACTGGGCGCACTGACGAAACTTCCAGATGCGTGGCGACATTAAGCAGAGCCTGAGTTGGACGTCAAGACAATTAGTGGAACTGGCGTGGAAGCGAATCCCTGGCCTTCTCCCGGATAAATCGCCGGACTGATCCGGCGGACCGCGCCCAGTATCCGGAGACCAAGGATGAGGAACGCCAGGTCCTGGGATTGCCTGGACGGCTGGAAGCCGCCAGGCGAGCCGCGAGCGGCTGAACAGTGCGACCCCAAGGCCGGTCATGGCGACCGATCGCGGCCTGAAGCGCGCAACGGGTTCAGGAGGTTCTTCCGTGTTGCCGCCCGCGTCCGCTTGCGCTACACACCCGCCATGCCGCGCAGGGAACAACTGGCTGACTTCACCGCTTGGTGCGCGCAGCACATCACCGGCGACGAAAAGGGCGAGGCGCAAATCTTCCTGGATCACCTCTTCCAGGCTTTCGGCCATGCCGGCGGGCTCAAGGAAGCCGGCGCCACTCTCGAGATGCGCGTGAGCAAGGCCGACGACGGCGGCACCGCCTTCGCCGACCTGGTCTGGAAACCCGTCGTGCTCATCGAGATGAAGCGGCGCGGCACGAATCTCCAGAAACATTACCGTCAGGCCTTCGATTACTGGACCCGTCTTGTGCCCGGCCGCCCGCGCTATGTCGTGCTCTGCAACTTCGACGAGTTCCGGGTTTACGACTTCGACACCGACCTCGATACGCCCAAGGACACGCTGGCGCTCGGGGAATTGCCGGACCGGTGGGGGCCGCTGGCGTTTCTGGCCGGCGAGAAGCCCGCCTTCCAAAGCGACCGCGAGGCGGTGACGCGCGAGGCGGCCGACAAGCTGGCCTTCCTGTTCAACCGCCTGCGCTGGCGCGAGGTCGAACACGGCCTGGCCCAGCGGTTCATCCTGCAAACGCTCGTCGCGCTCTTCGCCGAGGACATCGGGCTGATCGAGAAGTATTTCGTCGGACGCCTGATCGAGGAATGCCAGACGGGCGCCGATGCCTACGACAAGCTGGGCGGCTTGTTCGAAGCCATGAACACGCCCAAGCCCGCCACCGGGGGACGTTTCAAGGGCGTGGCCTATTTCAACGGCGGCCTGTTTGCGCAGCCCGCCAGGCTGGAATTGCAGGACACCGAGTTGGTCGCGCTCCGGGAAGCCGCCCAGGCCGACTGGTCGAAGGTGCAACCGGAAATCTTCGGCACGCTGTTCCAGCATTCGCTCGAAGCCGGGGAACGTCACGCCTTCGGCGCCCACTTCACCCATCCGTCTGACATCATGAAGATCGTCGGCCCGACCATCGTCGAGCCGTGGCGCGAGCAGATCGAGGGCGCCAAGACCCTCAAACGCCTCGGCGAACTGCGTGAGCGCCTCCACCAGTTCCGCGTCCTCGACCCGGCCTGCGGCAGCGGCAACTTCCTCTACATCGCCTACCGCGAACTCAAGCGCCTCGAAGCCCGGCTGATCGAGCGCATCAACGAGTTCCCCAGCCGCGCCGAGCCCGACCAGCGCCAGCTCAGCTTCCTGAGCGCCGCCAACTTCCACGGCCTCGACATCCTCCCGTTCGCTGTCGAGATCGCCAAGGTCACCATGATGATTGCGAGGAAGCTTGCCATTGACGAACTCCACATCACCGAGCGCGCCCTGCCGCTCGACAACCTCGATGCCAACTTCCGCGCCGCCGACGCCCTGTTCACCGACTGGCCCCAAGCCGACGTCATCATCGGCAACCCGCCGTTCGACTACTGCGTCTATTGGCTGCGCAAAGCGCACGATCACCTCCCGCCGTGCACGGCAGCCGACCCCGTCGCGGGCCGCGCCGGGCTGGTCGGCACTCAAAACATCCGCAACAACCAGTCCCGCGTCGGCGGTCTCGACCACATCGTCCAGACCGGCACCATCCTCGAAGCCGTGGACAATCAACCGTGGTCGGGCGAAGCCAAAGTCCACGTCTCCATCGTCAACTGGGTCAAGACGCAGGAGGTGGTGTTGCTGCCCAAGTCGCGCAAGCTGTGGTTCAAGGTGCAAGCCACCGCCAAACGCACCAAAGGCGTCACCGCCGATAAGGCGTACGAACTCAACCACCGCGAATGCACCCAGATTAACTCCGCGCTGTCCGACCAGACCGATGTGACCGGCGCCCAACCACTCCGGTGCAACACCGAACCACAGCGCTGCTTCAACGGCCAAATGCTCGGGCACAAAGCGTTTCTCCTGACCGCGGAGCAACGCGATGAACTCATCCGCAGGAGCCCGGAGGCTGCCGATGTCATCTACCCCTACCTGAACGGTGCGGATGCGCTGACCGCGGCGGAGTTCGACCGCTTTGTTCTCGATTTCGAGCAGCGCAATCTGATTGATGCCGCTGCTTATGCCTCAGCCTTCGAATGGGTGAAGACCCACGTCTTGCCGGATCGTGAGCGCAAGGCAAGAGAAGGCACGGACGCCGCTGGGAAGATGCGTCCGCACCACAAGGCATTTCTCGCCCACTGGTGGCAACTTTCTTTTGGACGACCGGAAATGCTCTCGGTCATCAAGCCCTTGGATCGCTACCTGGCCTGTGCCTACGTTACCAAGCGGCCCATCTTCATCTTTGTCTCATCCAGTATCCGGCCCAGCAATCTGATCCAAGTATTCGGTTTCGACGACGACTACAGCTTCGGCGTTCTGCAATCGCATGCCCACTGGCTCTGGTTCATCACGAAATGCGGCAAGTTGACCGAGACTTTTCGTTACAGCGCTGAATCCGTCTTTGACACCTTCCCCTGGCCGCAGGCGGCTTCGGTAAAGCAGGTCAACGCCGTGGCGGAGGCGGGGCGGCAGGTGCGCCGGGTGCGGGCCGAGGCGCTGCAGACGTTGCCGGGCGGACTGCGCGCGCTCTACCGCACGCTCGAATTGCCCGGGGCCAATTCGTTGAAGGATGCCCACGCCGCGCTCGACGCCGCCGTGCTGGACGCCTACGGTTTCGAGGCGCGCAAAGATCTCCTCGCCCAACTGCTGGCGTTGAACCTCGAAGTCGCCGCCAAGATCGAGCGCGGCGAACCCGTCACCGCCCCCGGCATCCCGCCCGGCCATCCCCACCCCGAGACGCTCATGACGGAGGATTGCATCCGACCCGCGCATACCGGCGGCAAGGGCCTGCCCCACCCGGACTCCACCGCCCAGTCCGAGGCCATGGCCGCCCACTTCTACTCGGCAAAAGAGGCCCCGCCCTCCTACGGCAAGAAGCCGAGACCCGGATGACATTGGATGGCATTCAACCTCGCAACCGCAGTTCAACCACAGAGAACGCAAACACAAAGAAAGACAATCGCTTGCGGAGGCAGACTCATTCATCCGTTGGAGGGGGTGTTGACATCGCCCAACATCGGACTCGACGACATCAGTTTCCCGAGTCGCTTTGTGCCTGAACCCACCGCCGGCGGTCTGCCGCGGGCGGGCCTGGCTTCCCTGTGCCTGATCCGCCAGTGGCTCAGGCGGAGGAACGCGGTCGTTGCGGTGTGAAGGCCGTCGCCCTGGCCCCCTGCGGATCCGGGGCAGGAATCCACGCATGAAAGCAGCCAGCTACTATTTCTGGAAATGGGCGGACAATGACCTGGCGGGCAAGCCTGCCGAGGTTCACGCGATGCTGCTGCGCGGCGAACTGCATCCAGCACTGCAAACCTTTGACGCGCGCCCGGTGCTTGCGGCGCTTGAGGCGCTGGCAACCGGGGAGCGCGCCGAGGGCGAAGAACGATCATGGCAGGTGCACCCTCACGACTCGCCAGACGCGGCCCGGTTTGTCTTCACAACCGGCCCGCAAATGGAGCGCAGCGCATCGGCGGCGAAGGACTTCCTGGACCGTTTTCTACCGCTCGACATCAGTGGCTTTGACGAGATGCAGGGCCATTTGATCCAAGGACTGCCGCCCAAGCTGAATGGCTTCATCTTCGGGCAAGCGCGTCTTGGACGGGCTTACGACATCGTGGCGGACGAGTTGCCGGTGCTGATCCGCAGCATCAGGCCGGACGCGCGCAATCCCTTCGGAATCCTGACGAACCGGCGGGGTCACTTTGTCCAGTGTCTGGCGAAGGGCCGCCGCTTTGTCGTCGAGTGGCGGGAGAATCATGACTGGAGCGACTTCGCAAAGTTCGACCATTGGAAAGCGCAGGACATCAAACGCCTGTCCGCCTTGACCGCACCCTATACCCCCACGGGCATTCCGCCGGGAAGAGACCCGGATCTTCTGACCTACGCGGACACGCTAAGGATTTTCCAGGCGTTCTTGCGTGGAGACCCGCGCCCCGCGCAGTATCATTGGCGCAGGATCAACCTCGAATTGACATGAGCGAACACCCCATCCGCCATCCCGAACTTCAGCGGATCACCGACGAGAACGCGCTCTTGCGTGAAGAGCTGACCGGACTGTTGACCGAGCTGGACGGGCTGCTGGTAACGGTGAAGCCCAACCTGCTGGCGATCTACCAGAGCCGGATTGGCGTCTGGGAAATGCGTTTGTTGCAGGCGCAGTTCGAGGTGGCCCGGCTGCGGCGCTGTCTGGAACTGGCCCAAGCCAGTCTCAGCCGGGGCCTGCCGCCGGATCCCCAGGAGATCGAAGGCATGATCGAGCTGGAATCTCTGGGCTGGCAACAACAGCTCCAGGAAGCCGCCGACCGCATCCGGACGGCGGAGCAGCGATTGAAACACCTGTTGCCGCCCGCCGAGGATCGCGAGTTGAAGAAACTGTATTACGCGCTGGTGAAACGGCTGCATCCCGATGTGAACCTCGAGTTGAGCGACGCGCAGCGCCAGCTGTGGCAAAGGGTCCAGGAAGCTTACGCCGCCAGTGACCTGGCGGAACTCCGCGCCCTCACACTGCTGGCCGAGAGGGATGCCGCGGCCCCACCCCCGAAATCTCTCGACCGGCTGCGACAGGAGCAGGCCATCCTGAGCGGGCAAATCACGGAAACGCTCAAGCGCATTCAAACCATCGAGTCGCAGCCTCCGTTCACCCTCCGCGCCTCGTTGGAGGACGAAACCTGGCTCGCCGCCCGCCGCGGGGAAATCGACGCGCAGATCAACCAGTTGCGGACGCGGCAAACCGCGCTGGCCACTCACCTGAAACACCTGATCCCGGAACAGATCCATGCCAAACGGTTTGACCAAAATTGACCCCGCGCTGCTGGCGCTGATGCACGGAGCCTTCGGCAAGGATGGCGCGTTGCAGCCCTTTGCGCGCGAAATCATGCTCATCGAGTGCCACATCGCGGGCACCAGCCATCACGACATGAAGGCGGCCGAGCCCGACCTCGATCCGGGCGCGCTCCTGGTGCTCAGACGCGAACCGGAGAATCCTCATGACGCGCTGGCCATCATGATCCTCGATGAGGCCGGCCGCCATCTCGGCTATGTTCCGCGCGCCAAAAACGAGGCGCTGGCGCGGCTGATGGATGCCGGCAAGCTCCTGTTCGGCAAACTGGAGTCCAAGGCCTGGCAAGGCGACTGGTTGAAAGTGGAGGCGCGAATCTACCTGCGCGACTATTGACGGACCCCCATCGGATTTCCCTGATCATCCCACGCCCCTCCCTCCCATGCGCCGACCACGCCAACCCAATGCCCCGACACCGGATCCGCAACCCGGTGGCATTGCCTTCCAAATCGGATTGGGCGCCGAGCGGAGGCCGGATCACGACGCGGCGGATTCCGCCCGGCGGCGCCGTCTGGCGGCCGAGGAAAAGCGGCTGCGCATCTGGGCGCGCGCGAACCGACGCCTCACCGACACCCTCCCCGGCGAGGACGCCCGCGGCGGGGAGCACACGGTGGAATTCGACGAGCGGACGCAGCGCATCCTGCGAGCCACCCGCCCGGAAACCCGCCTGGGCTACGGCCTGGCCTACGGTTCCTATCTCCAAGGCGCCACACCCGCCGAGTATCTCGATCGTTGGGCGATCCACAACCTCCTGTTCGGCGACGACGTCCGCATCGAACGCGTGGTCGCCCACGCCGGCGAACTGCGGGTGGTGACCTCGCAGCCCTTCATCCGGGGTCGGGATGCCACAGACGCCGAAATCCGGGCGTTCATGGTGCAGGGCGGTTTTGACCCCATCGGTCCCGGCGCGTTCCACCACCGGGCGTACGGCGTGCTGGCGGACGATCTCTTTCCGCGCAATGCCAAGGTGTCCCTGGGCGGGGTGGTGCTGCCGATTGATCCGGTGATGCAGCGGGTCACACCGGAGTTTGCGGACTTCCTGCGCGACGAGTTCTATCCCTCGCTCCCCGCCGAGTGGTATGCGGCGTCGCGCCCGGCCCCGGTCAGCCCGCCGGAGGACTCCGTGCGAGTCTCCACGACCGGGATGCCCCACACGGAGGCCATGAACACGGAGCGCAGACATTCGTGTCTGCCTGACCCCAGCGCAGCCCTCCTATCCGACCGAGATGTCGGCGCTCTCGCGGGTGGCTTCGTGTGTGAGTCCGCGCCCCGGGCGCCGAAACTCACCGGGCTCAAGCTGGAGCTGGATGCGGACGCGGCGCGCCCGATGGCCGGGGCCGCCGGGGCCTGCGGTTTGAGGGAGCGTTTGCATCAGCCGCGGATCAGCCGTCTGCAGGCCCTGCGGCAAATCGCCGCCACCATCCCCTTGAGCGATGCAGCGCAGGCGGAGCTGGAAGCGATGGACGACGGAGGGACTAACCGCAAAGGCTGTTCCTGAAATACTGAGGTCCTCCCTCGGATGAGGATCAACGCCAGAACGGCTTCACCGACAGCGACGTGGCGTCCGCCACCTACACCATCGAATCGTCAGGCCCATGATCCCGGTCGTAGCGCGGTCTCACACGGTCGGGGGCGGTTGCGGTACAACCTTCTGGAGATATTCCGCCAGTTGGGGCGCGTGCGTGGAGACGACTTCCCAGACCAGATCCAAATCCACGTTGTCGTAGCCATGCACACAGCGATCGCGCATTCCGGCGATTTGCGCCCAGGGAATCAGCGGATGTGCCTGCCGGAACTCATCCGACAGGCGTTTGACGGCCTCGCCCAGGACGATGATCTGGTGCAGGACCGCCGATTGCGTGCGCAAGTCGGCGTCGAACTGCGTGCGATCGAAGCCGGCGGCAAACTCGCGGATGTGCCGCGCGGCGGCGAGAATGTCCACGGCGGTGCCGGCGTCAGTCCACATAGACAGGAATGGCGGTTTGCAGGATGTGCTGGCGCTTGACCCAGTTTTCCATGTGTTCGACGCGGGCGCGTTCGATGAGGTCCACGGGACGGCCGAGCAGCGCCGACAGTTCCTCGGCCGCGCGGTTGCGCAGCCACGGGCCGCGAGCCTGCTCGCGCCGAAAATTGGGGCCCGGCGTGAAGACAAAATCCAGATCGCTCTTGGGACCGAAGTCATCCCGCAGTACCGAGCCAAAGACCTCCAACCGCGCGATGCCCCACCGCCGGCAGAAGCCGGCAAGTTGATCGAGCGGCAAGTCCAACTTCAAGCTGGGCAACTGGGCGATCATGTTCGTCGTTCGCCACCATGCCCGGCCATCGGCGGATTCGCAATCCCAACCTCCAGTTGGAATGTTGTCATTCGTCCGACGTTTCGCCCCTTCGGGGCATGGATTCATCCTGTTCGGTTCACTGAGCTTTGGGTTTGAGATCTCAGCCAGTTTTCAAACCGCCGAATTCCCGAGCCTCGGCCAGCGCCAGCACTTTCGGCTGGGCGGCACGAAACGCGTCGCGCAATTCCTGCATGTCGGGCATCCGGACCCGATTGAAAGCAATGCGCAACTCCGCCGCTGGCCGCGGCTCGTGTTTCAGAAGGAACTCGATGTCCGACAGGTCTTCAGGATCGGCGCCCCGCATCATCTTGGTCAGGATGAGGTCGAGGGTCGCCGGCCGGAGGAGCTTTAAGTGCGTGAAGGAACTCACAATGGGGACGCGACGATTCAGCCAGTCGGGCAACAGGAACACATCTGCCTCGGTGAACAAGTGGGTCAGGTAGAGATCATGGGCCGCCAATTCCGCATTAGTCGCATCACGGGCGTTCCAGAACTGTTCGTCTGCGCGCAGTTGGACAAGTTGGGCCAACGGGATGATGGCGTCCACATCCTGAGTCGTCTCGTGTCGGGCTTCGTGGGCGGGGAATCCCAGCGCGAGAGCCGCCCGCCCGTAGAGGGTCAACTCGACCGCATGATCGAGGTGACGGTCCAGCGTTTGCAGGATCAGGAGCGGGTTATTCACGGCGCCTGAGCCACTGGGGCGGCAAGTAACCGTCGCGGGTCAAGCCCGGCAGGATGGCGAAACGAGTCCAGTGCGGGAGAACCTCGGTGCGGACTTTGCGTCGTGGATGCAAAAGCCGCCGCAAGGTCGCCCACGGCTCCAACGCCGGGTCCACGCGCGCACAAGCCCCGGCGATATGCAGCAGGACCGGCTCGACACGTTCCATCTCCGCCAGGCGCGCGAGGCGCTGCGGGTCCACCCGCGGCGAGGAGAGCAACTGGGCCGCCGCGCGAATGAGCCAGGGATCGTCCGGCATCTGGCCCAGGCAGAGCGCCACGCCAATTTCTTCGTCGGAAATCGCGGGGTTGTCCGGCGGCAGTGCCGGTTCGAAGTCGCGCTGGTAGTGCGTTGCGCCCCGATCCAAGGCCGTTTTCAAGAGCCATTCGGGCAGGCGGTCCCCAGCCCCGCTCCGGCTCGCCAATCGGATGGCCAAGCCCGATACGTGGGCCGGGGTTCCCAATTTGCTGGCCAAAGTGACCCCAGGCGTCCGCTCTTTCAGTTCCATCGGCAGCAGGGTAACAGAGCGGGGCTTGTTGGCACAAAGGATTTGCGACGGTGTTGCGCTGGCCATCGCAGTCCACCCATTCATCGACCCACACCTTTATCTCGTCCTGGCGCAACCGTTCCGCCAGCGGCCGCACCACCGCCTGGTTCCGCGCGCCGTGGCTGAGGAAGACGTCGCAGGCAACGGTCTTGGTGCTCATTTCCGGAACAGGCTCTCGTCCAGCCCGCTCAGGTTGATGATGGATTTGAGCGTGCCGACGGGAATCTCGCGCCGATTGGGGACGGGCACGGTGGCGGTGTCGCCGCCTGGCAACTGCCGCCGATAGATGAGGTGGCTGCCGCGCTGATGCACATACCCAAAGCCGTGCGCACGCAAGAGCCGAACCACCTCGGTTGCCGACAGTGGCCGTAGTTTAGGCACGGGCCAGTTGGAGGGGCTGAACGGTGCCGCCCAGCTTGAGCCGGCGTTTGATTTCCTTGGCGCTGGCAGCCTCAATCCAAAGTTCCACCGCCTCTGCCAGCATGGCATGAGCTTCCTTGCGGGTCTTGCCCTGGCTGGCGACGCCAAGTTCGGGACAGGTGGCGACGTGCCAGCCTTTCTCAAGCTGGATGACAGCCGTGAGCGACGGCAATTCGATCACTTCGCCATCCTTGTAGATCCAACCGATGTTCATGTAGGAAAGCTTTTCCCAGTTTGCGCCGCGCCGCAAGGTTCAAAGCGGCTCTTGATGGCGGGCGGACTCGGCAATGCGTCATCATCGGTGTCTCCGATCGTGCTCAAACACGAATCATCCTATGTCGTCGTTTGGAAGCGAGCGTGGCGGCCTTCATCCTCATCGCAACAGCTTTCGCAAACGCGACGCATGACCGCGCGCGTCGCCCTCAGCCTCGATCCGTTCGAACTGCGGATGCTCGAAAATGGGGGACTGCACTCCCGGGCTGCCGCCCGCCTCCGCCGCGTCCTTCAACACCCCGGCGGCCGCCGCCACCACTGCGTTCATTTCCTCGAGGTTTGCCCGCAGTGCCTTGAGACTTCGGCGCGGCCAGTAGTCGCCCTCGTCGTTGATCCGCACCCTGAATCCCAACGGGCGCGCGCCGGCCAGCAGATCAATCACCGCCGTGTGGCAACGCTGGAAATGGTCCCAGCCGTACAGGCTGGCATATTGTGTCTTGCAGAAGCCCTTGAGCCGCCAGCCGCCCCGCGGGTAACAGCACAATCCCAGCAAGAGCGGCTCGCAGCCGCGTCCCACGCCCACATGGAAGAGATGGCCGGTCAACGGACGTATCTCCTCGCTGGTGAAGGCGTGCGGCCGGCCGGGCACGGGGCGGGTGCGCCACTCGATGGCAAACCGGCGCAGGTCGGGTGTGAAGTCCATCCCGCCCACCGCCGTCACGCGGCCCTGGCGTTTGAACTTCAGCGCCAGCTTGCGCAATTCCTCCACCGCCCAGCGGGCTTGTAGATCCTCGACGCCCTCGTCGCTGTCGGCGGGTCGCAATTGGTAATGAATCGTCAGGCCCATGATCCCTGTCGTAGCGCTTACGTCGTCACCAATTCGCGGGCGTGGGTGATTTCCCGCCGGTGGACGGCGCGGACCTGGACCGCTTCGAGCGTCACCACGGCGGCGGTATGCCCATCCAACGCGACAAACTCGACTTCGTATGCCTTGCCGTCGCCATAGACGTGAACCACCGTACCCACGTCACCCGCCTTCAAACCCTCGGCGGGCACGTCCGACTTCAACACCACTCGTTCATGCTCTTTGATCATGTTCGCTCTTCATCCTTCTCCTGCGCGACGACGGCCAGGGCGGCATTGGGCAGGTTCATGCAGAGCAGGTTCTGACGACGCCGACTTGCGGGTGAGCGGCAGCCAGAGCGGGCTTCATAGCATTTCGTCCTCCGATTTGGCGCGGGATCGTGCCGGCTTCTTCACTGTCGCGGCTTTGGCTTCCTCGGCGGCACGTTCGAGATTCAAGGCCAGAAGCTTTTCGAGGATTTGTTCGTCGCTGAGGTCGGCGGGCCAGCCGTAGGCGGCGGCCACGGCGGCATCCAGGTTCTTGTGTGCGAGGTCCAGCCAGGCGGGGCGTTCGTTGTAGAGGTTGGTCAGCGTGCGCTTCTTGAGCTTGGCGGCGCACTCGGCGTCGCGCGGCACCAGGCGCGGGTAACGCACCGTGCCAATGCGGTAGGGCGGCGCTGCCGCGCCGCCGGCGTCGGAGCACCGACGCCCTACCTCGCGTACGGTGCTCTGATCAATGTAGCGTTCCCACGGGCCGCCCACGGTGCCGGGGAATTCCAGCACGCGGGTTTCCGTCCATTCGGGCGGATTGAGCCAGCGCTCGCGCAGGTCGTTCAACTCGCGCGCGGCGGCGGCAATCGCGGCGCGCAAGTCTTGCTCCGTAGCAGCCGACGTCAGTCGGCTCTGATCTTCCGGAGAAGAATGAGCGGACTTACGTCCGCTGCTACCAGCGGAGTAGGGTGGCGGATCCTCCTTCCCGGCGTAGAAGTGCGCGGCATCTCCGTAGGCCTTCTCCGGCGTCAGGTCCGGATGCACCGGCGGTTTGGGCGGGGCAGGCGCATACCTGTCGGTGGCGCTCAAATCGTCCGGGAACGGAAACGGGAAGGTCTCGAAGCAGGTGGTCGGGGTGTAGCGGGGACGGGTTTCAAGCCGCGTGCCTTGCTTCAGGGCCCAGACTTCGTGAAATCGTGATTGCAACACTCCGAAGGAATAGTCGTCTGCACGTGCGAAAACAACGAGCTGGTGGTCGCAGTTGGCTGGCGCATTCGTCCAGACGAAGAGCCGATACTTGGAGACCGTTGGAGTGATGAGGAAACGGGGCAAGCAGTGGACAGATGCCTTCATCTCGGGACAGGGACGGGCCAGCCTCCACCATAACCTCACCTGGATTGGCTCGCGGTGATTCTTCCGAAGGTGCCAAACATGTTCTTTAACGTAGCCGAATGGCGCTGAATACTTTGCTGAGGCGTGTTCATTCAGCGACACGGGAAAATCAATGATCCATACGTTCTGTGGCCGGCGTGTGAGGTCGAGCGCGTTCAGGTAAGGCAGAATCACGTCGCTATTCGGCAGGCCGTTCGGCGATGGCTCAGAGAGCAACTTCACTGCCTGCGTCTCAGGTACATCGAGAGGTGCCTTCTTCGTCGTACCGATAAAACCAACAGTGGCATTCCCCTGAAGCCGCTTCGCCGTGGTCGTGTCGCCTGTCAGGGAGGCCAGGTTTGAATAGATTTCCTTCACTGCCTGTCCATCGAGAATCTTCTCTTTCTGCCTTCCATTGTCGAAGCCAACCATGCTGACGTGGACATTTGCGCCCGCCAGAACCCATTCGCGGTCGCTCTCGGCAAAGAAGATGTCACCTGTTTCCTTGATGCGCTTGAGGACTTCGCGGTTTGCTCCGCCACGAATCCCTTGCGTCGCCAGCAAGCCAGCCCGTCTGCATTTGCCCTCTTCGATCAGCGCGCGCGCTTTCTCGAACCAGTAGCAGCAAAGGTCAGACTGACCGGGAATCCGGTTGCCGTAAATGCGGCGGAGTTCTTCAACATAGCCGTCGCCAAGTTCCCCGCGCATCAGCTTGTCGCCCAAAAACGGCGGATTGCCCACGATTACATCACACTTGGGCCAGTCGCGTTCGGTGTAGAACTTCAAGGCGTCGTCGCCGGCGTGTTCGCCGGCCTGCGCCTCCTTCAACGTCTTCGCTTTGCTGCGGAAGTGGGGCACCAGCAGGGCGTCTTCGTTGTGAAAGCCGTCCAGGTCCTGCAGCACGGGCGAGCGGTCGTTGTCGAAGCCGTTGTTCCGCCGCCATTGCAGCCAGCCAATCTGCACCGACACCTGCGCCAGTTCGTAGGCGTAGGGGTTGATCTCGATGGCGCGCAGTTGCTGCACGCCCACGCCGGGCTCGAAGCGGAACCCCAGTTGGATGGCGAAGCTGAGGACCTCCTTCTCGAGGTCCAACAGCATTTGCAGCGACACGTAGAGGAAGTTGCCGCTGCCGCACGCCGGGTCCATCACGATGACCGCGCGGAGCTTCTTGAGGAAGGCGGCCAGTCGCTCACGGTCGGCGGCGGTGCCGCGCCCGCGACGGAACGCGGGCAGCAGGTCCGCCTTGAGCGCGGCCCACTCGCGGCGCAGCGGGGCCATCAGGACCGGCTCGACCAGGTCGCGGATGTCCGGTTCGCCGGTGTATTGCGCGCCCAATGCGGCCCGCTGGCTTTCGTCCAGCGCCCGCTGGAAGAGCGTGCCCATGATGCTGGGCTGGATGCATTGCCAGTCCGCTTCGCTGGCGTCGGCCAGGCGCCGCAATTCGGCCTCGGTGAGCTCGAAGACGGTGGCATCCTCGAACAGATGGCCGTTGAAGTGGCGGATCTTGTCCTTGCCGAAGGTGCCGCCCCCGGCCATGACCTCGAAGAGCTTTTCCAGCGTGACCGCGAAGTGGTGGAGATCGTCCAGGCCGGCCTTGAGCAGGTCGGTGAACAGGCCCTTGGGCAGCAGGCCGGTGTCCTCGGCGAAGAAGCAGAACACGATGCGGTTGAGAAACCGGGCGATGCGCAGGTTCTTGCGCTGGGCAAAGTCCAGTTCCTGGCGCGTGCGGACGCCGGCCAGTTCGACCGCTTCGCGCTGTTGCAGGGACCGGGCGATCTCGCCAATCTGGGCGGCCAAGTTCTCCGTGACCTCCGCTGTGGTCCGCTGCGGCTTGAGGAACTCGGGATCCTCGAACAAGGCGCGCAGGAGGCGCAGGATTTCGGGCCGGTCAAGCTGGTCGTTGGTGAACTCGTGGGTTTCCGGGACCGTGCCGTTGAAGTTGGTCTTGATGATGTAGCGGTCGAAATCGCAGACGACGAGCAGGGGCGGATTCAGGAGCGATTCGCGGTAGCGCAGCAGTTGTTTGTAGGCTTCGTCGAGGTTCTTCTTCTTGCCCTTGTATTCCCAGCCGAAGCAGCCCTGCTTCCACACGTCGGCAAAGCCTCGTTCGTCCGGCTCGCGTTCGTCCGGCGTTTCGAGGTTGAGGAGTTCGGCGTCTTTGACGACGCGTTTCTGGAAGCAGAACACCTCGCCGGAGGGGTCGGCTTCGAGCGGAGTGGGGACGCCCACCAGGCGGCAGAGGTCGTCAAAGTGGGACTGGTAGGCGGCGGATTCTTTGCCCTGGAAGCGATGCCATTTGCGGATGAATTCAGCCGACGTCATTGCGCAGCGGGATTGAAACCGCCCGGCGCACAGCGGTCAACGCTGGAAGCCAACCCTGCCAGTTCCCCAGGATGCCGCACGCAGAGCATCCCAGCACGGGGCGCAAACGGCGGGCTGGGTGCTTGGTTTCCAGGCTCTGGAACAGCTCGGGGGCCAACCGCTTGCCGTCCAATGCCAGCGGATCCACCCCTGGAATGGGGCGATCCAGCTTTACCTGGTCCGGGCCAAGCAATCGGCTCGACGCGTTGTGCCAAACCCAGGCCGGCGCCCACCCCACAAACCCGGTCAAACTAGCCGCTTGAACGTCCACCGATTCCAAGTTCCTCCACTTTTTGTCCGGCACCCCTTGCCGAGAAGTTCTTCAAACGCTGCTTAAACGCTGCTTCAAACACTGCTTGCCAGCCTCGGGTGACGTTGCTTCAATCGCCTCGTTCGCCCTTCAAACCCATGTAATCAAGGCACAACCTAAACAGATTTGCGGCTTCGGCTGCTGTCCAATCCAAAACTGGTAATTTTGCTCACAGGACACATTCGAGGCATGCCCGCTCGGGCGTGCCCGAGAACGTTCCTGTGAGGGCATACCAATGCCTGGATTGGGGCGTGAGTAAGACACGCCCCTTGGATTTCAGAAGGAAGCGCAACCACTCGCGCCCATGAAAGCACTGTCGCTTCCGAGTCGTTTGCTCTGCGCGTATTTCTCGGTGTATCTGGCGCTGCCCTATGGGGTCCTGGCCCAGACACCCTTTTACCTGACGCCGCCAAGCTTTCCGGCCACCAACGCGGTACGGGTGACGGTGGCCGACACGCCCACCAACGTGGCGGTGACGGTTTATTCCACTCCACTGCTTTCCACCAACACAGCTTGGACGGCGGTCACCACGGGTGCGGTGGGGCAGACGGTGTTCGATCTGGCGCGCACGACCAACGCCTCCTCCTTCTATCGCGCCAGTCACGAGCCACCGGGCCAGACGCTCACGGTGGCCACGCCAGGGTTGACGCCCGGCGGCGGCAGTTACCCGCTGCCGACCAATGTCGTGATCACCTGCGCCACCGAGGGTGCGGCGATCTTCTTCACCACCAACGGCGCCACGCCCACCACAGCGGACACCTACCTCGCCAACGGCGGCGGTGTGAGCCTGACCTGTTCGGTGACGCTCAAGGCGCGGGCGTTCAAGAGCGGGTTCACCGACAGCGACGTGGCGTCCGCCACCTACACCATCAACTGTCCGCCCGTG
>JALOTZ010000075.1 GCA_025457615.1 Verrucomicrobiota bacterium | reverse complement strand
TGTCAGCCGCGAGCAGGCCCTGTCCGTTCTGAAATTCGCCGAGTCCACGCTGGCCGTCTCGGCGATTTGAACCTGCCGCCTCATGCGCGTCCTCTTCGATCAAGGCAGGCCCGCACCTCTGCGCCGCGCGCTTCTGCCCCACGAAGTCTCCACCGCATTTGAACTGGGTTGGTCCAATCTGGAGAATGGCGATTTATTGCACGCAGCCGAGGGACGTTTCCAGGTTCTTGTAACCACGGATCAGAATCTGAAATACCAACGGAATCTTGGCGGTCGGCAACTGGCGATCCTCGTGCTGCCCACCACCAACTGGCTGGAGATCCAGCGGCGGCAGGACGAGGTGGCTGTTGCTGTGAATTCGCTGCGGCCGAGCGAATACCGCGAGCTGCACTGGTAAGCCCCAGATCAGCCGCGCAACGTATTGACTGCCTCTTGGGCAGCCACAACCGCGGCTTTGATGTCGGCGCCGGCGCTTTCCAAACCCAGCGAGAAACGAATCATTTGCCGGGAAGCGGCGGACTCCGGCTTCATGGCCTTGACCACGTGCGACGGTTCGTCCGAGTCCGCCAGGCACGCTGAGCCGGATGAGGCGCAAATGCCTGCTTGATCGAGCAGGATGAGCAGCGCCTCGGATTCGAGGCCGTGGAAAGTGACGTTGGTGGCGTTGTGGTCCAAGTACATCATGACTGGATGTTGGCAGTCAAGTGACTCCCGGGCAATTCCGGCGGCCTCTTGTCCCCACCGTAACCGCCCGAAAAGGATTGGACGGGCGCGCCGGGATTCGTAATGTCTGCGGGCACGAAACGTCTGAACAACCGAACTGAGAACCTTATGGGAACCCGATCACATACCCGAGTGGGCCAGAAGAAGGCGCATGTGCGCCGGCGCGAAGACCTGTCCGAGATGCCCGACTGGCTCAAGGAGAAGCAATGTCCGCACAAGAAGAAGTACATGGCGGGCAAACGCATCCAGCCCAAGAACCTGACCGGACGGGAAACGCTCCCCTACCTGGTGGACGAGGTGTTCCTGGCCTACAACTCGGCGCGGTTGCGCGAGGCGTGCCAGTTGTTCACGGGCCGCATGCTCGATCCGGACGTGACCATCGGCATGAGCTTTTCCGGCGCGCTGACGCCGGCGGGCCTGGGTTGCTCAAGCATCATCCCGCTCATCAAGGCTGGGTTCGTGGACTGGATCGTGTCCACCGGCGCCAACCTGTATCACGACCTCCATTTCGCGCTGAACTACGCGGTGCATGCCGGGAGTTTCAAGTTCGATGACACCGACCTGCGCGACAACGACCTGGTGCGCATTTACGACGTGGTGATTCCCTACAGCGACGGGTTGATGGCCACCGACGAGCTGTTGCGCGAGATGTTCCGCAAGCCGGAGTTCCAGCATGAGATGGGCACCACCGAGTTGCATCACCTGATCGGCAAGTACGCCGCCGAATGGGAGCGCAAACACAAGCTCAAGGACGTCTCCGTGCTGGCGGCGGCCTATCGGGCTGGCGTGCCCTGCTTCACCAGTTCGCCCGGCGACTCGACCATCGGGATGAACGTGGCGGGCGAGGAGTTGCGCGGCTGCAAACTGCGGGTCAACCCGAGCATCGACGTCAACGAAAGCACCGCCTACGTGCTGGCCGCCAAGCGGGCGGGAGGCAGGAGCGCGGTGGTGTTGTGGGGCGGCGGCAGTCCCAAGAACTTCATGCTCCAGACCGAGCCCCAGATCCAGGAGGTCCTGCGCATCAAGGAATACGGGCAGGACTTCTTCATCCAGGTGACCGACGCCCGACCCGACACCGGCGGGCTGTCCGGCGCCACCCCGAGCGAGGCGGTGAGCTGGGGCAAAGTGGATCCCACCAAGCTGCCCGACGCGGTGGTCTGCTACACGGACACCACGATTGCCCTGCCCATCTTCACGCACTACGCGCTGGCCAAGCACAAGCCGCGCAAGCTCAAGCGGCTTTACGACCAGCGCGACCGGGTGTTGAAGGCGCTGCGGAAGGAGTACTTCACGCATAACCAGGTGAAGATGCTCGACGGCAGCGAGCCGGTGTTCTGAGACCAGCCGCTCAGCACGGTGTGAAGCGTGCCGACCCGGCCCAATGTCCCCACGCATGAAGCTATTTGGGAACCAGCCCTACTCCGCCAGGGTTTGGAGTGCGCTCACGCAGCGTGAGCCGAGTTACCGCTTTCGCAATGGGATGGGGCTTCCGGATTTCGGGCCGTTCGTTGGAGCCGCGCGAACTCCCCGAAAGCGGCAGATCGCTGCGCTCTCCGCCGCACTCCAGGACGCTGTCGCGCAACTCCGGGTCCCTCTCGGTTCGTGGGCCCGGGCACGGTGCAGTGACCCTGGATCCATCCCATGAACGTCAAGCAACTCCAATCGCTGGCTGCGAAGCACGGCACCCCGCTGGTGATCATCGACCACGAGATCATCCGCCGGAACTACGCCGCCTTTCGCAAACACCTGCCCAAGGTGCAATGCTATTACGCCGTCAAGGCCAACCCGGCGCCCGAGATTGTCCGCACCCTCTACAAGGCGGGAGCCAGTTTTGACGTCGCCTCCCTGCCGGAGTTCATGACGGTGTATGAGAACATCCGGCGTCTGCCCAAGGCGAAGCAGCAGGACTTCATCTGGGACAAGATCATCTACGCCAACCCGACCAAGCCCAAGGAGACGCTGCTGGCCTTGGACCAGTACAAGCCGCTGGTCACCTTCGACAACCTCACCGAGCTGGAGAAGATCCGGCGGTTCGCGCCGCACGCCGGGGTGGTGGTGCGGCTGGCGGTGTCGAACACCGGCTCGCAGTGCGAGCTGTCCAACAAGTTCGGCTGCGCGCCCGGCGAGGCGGTGGACCTGATCCTGGCCGCGTTCAAGCTGGGCCTGGTGGTCGAGGGCATCAGCTTCCACGTCGGCAGCCAGTGCACCAACTTCCAGAACTTCGTCCAGGCGCTCAACGCCGCCGCCGCCGTGATGCAGGAGGCTCGGCAACGGGGCGGACACGAGATCAAGATCCTGGACATTGGGGGCGGCTTCCCCGCGCCCTACAACGAGCACGTCAAGCCGTTCAGCGAACTGGCGCGGGTGATCAACGCCGAGATCGACCGGCTCTTCGACAAGCACATCGAGATCCTGGCCGAGCCGGGCCGGTTCCTGGTCGCCACGGCCGCGACGTCCGTGGCCCGGGTCATTGGCAAGGCGGTGCGCGAGGGCAAACGTTGCTATTACATCGACGACAGCGTGTACCACACCTACAGCGGCATCATCTTCGACCACTGCCAGTACCCGCTCAAAGCGTTCCGGAAAGGGAAGCGGGAGGTGTGCGCGGTGTTCGGTCAGACCTGCGACGGGCTCGATGTGATCTCGCAGTCCGAACTGCTGCCCAACCTCGAGGTGGACGACCTGGTGTATTCGGAGAATATCGGGGCCTACAGCAACGCGTCCGCCACCTGGTTCAACGGGTTTCCTCCGGCGCCGGTGGTGCATGTGAATCTGTGACTCCGCCTTGCACCCCGGGCGGGGCTTGCTAGCTTCGCGGCAGAGATGGACGAGACCCTTCCGACCAAACCGCGCGCCAGCGTTCCGCTGCCCTGCGCGGCAGCCAGAGCGCATACCCAGCAAAGACCGCGACGGCCGCCTGCCTTGGTCGGGTTCTCCTTCCCGTCGGCGTCGCCGTTGCCAAGCGTCCATTCTCAAAGCAAGCCGTGGCGTTCAGACGTTCAAGCGGCGTCGCATTCGCCGGGCGCGTCGAGCGTCGTTCAACTCGGCGGCGCCAGCCGCCGGCGTCGTGTTCTCCCGCGAAGCGGCAAACATCCCCTTTGCGCGCCCATCTTTTCCAACTGCGCAGTGGGGCAAGCCGGGGGCGTGACGGCGCGGCCTGTGCTCCCGCGCCCGTAAGATAAGAACACATTGTGCGATCGTAAAACGGCGGCAGCGGGGTCTCGGGGGCCCCCGCTGCCGGGCCGCCCGTGGCTTTCCCCAGCGGCCAGTTTTATGTCGCACAATGTGACTCTTATCTCAGCGAACCAACCGGTCTTTCTTTGCGAGCGGTAGGGCGCTTCCCGCACAGGCCGTGACGGCGCGCACCTTGCGGTGGGCCACCAGGGCGGCCCCACGGAGCACATCGTCACTTGCGCGCGTTCCCCCCGGAGTTTTGAGCGGCAGCGAACTGATATTTCCGGGCAGCGTCAGCGGTCGTTGGTTCTCTGCCGGTGGCGACGGCTCGGCACGGCGCACGGGAGAGACATTCAAACTTCAATCGTCATCGTCTCTCCCGTGTGACGGGACGAACGACGCCACGGGCAGACTGATTTCGGGGGCGAAAAAGTGGACCCCATTGTTTGGACCACGAAACGCAGAAATCAAGTTAGGTTTTCAGGCTCCACTGGGTCTTGTTTGTTTGTTTCGTTGCTCTGCGTTTCACCATCGCACCCCCGAGGCTCCGGCGTCCAGCCCGGAGTGAGGCCCCAAGCCCCGTCAGGGGCGCAGGGGCGAACGGAGGGCTGGACGCCGGGGGCGCCTCGGTGACTACCGCCAACGCCACGCCGCCGGCTTGGCCCCATACGATTCGGGTGAGTGATACAATTCCCCGGGCGTCGCATAGCCCAATGCTTGATGCGGCCGCACGGTGTTGTATTCGCCAAACCACCGCCCACCAGGAAACACCATTCGATTGGAAGCGCGCACCCAATTCGCCTGAGCGCACCGTGAACTTGCGAACGACGCGCGAACTGACGTTGGCTTGAGCGCGAGCGAACCTACTTTGCGGCAGGCTCGCGGTTACGCGCCCGCCACATTGCCAACCAACCCGCGGCAACCACGACGAACGGCACCACCAGGATTAGAACAAAGGGCGCGCTCATCCGCTCGTTGTGGAACAACAGCCAGAAGCCCCATGCCAGCAGCCCGTGGGCGGTTGCACCGATGACCGTCAGCGGCCAGCCACGCACGAAAGGTAAACAACTGAATGCAATGAACAGAAGATAGAGGGACGGCAAACCCACCGCCTTCACGTCCCCCGGCCCGGAACTGCTCGAACCGTCGCCAAAGGAAAGCGCCAGCAAGAACAGATACGCCAGTCCCGTCCAGACAACCCAAAAGACAAAACTGCTCACCCCCACGCTGACCGCCAGAGCGACACGGCGCTTGCTCATCGCAGCAGACGGTCTCCCGCCGGGTTCATCGCCCAGGTGAGGTTGAACCGGCCCTGTTTGTTTTGCAGGTAGTAGGCGTAGGCTTCGAGTTCCAAGCGCCCGTAGTTCCGTCCGCCCCGTGACTTGACGTAAAACCGTTTCAGCCCGGTCCCGTAACTCCAGGATTCATCCGCCGCCTTCGCGTCCAGCCGCCAGTTGTTCGTGTAACCGTCCTCCGGCGCTCGGAACATCGCAGAACTTCCGTCAGCTTCTTCCACCAGTCCGCCATTGACGGCCTGCACGGCCAGCGTCCAGTCGTAGCGTTGTCCCCACGCCGCCGTTTCCGGTCGCCGGATGGAGACACGCAAGTCTCCTTCCGCCGTCGCCGATTCACTGATTGCGCCCGTGGCCAAATCAATCGTGTAAGTCCGGCCATCGGGAATCAGGGAGAACCGCTTGCTGCCGGTGACCAGTTGCGCCTTCGCCTCAGCCTTCCACATGCGAAACACCACCGGGTTGTTCGGGTCGGGCCGCAGAGGGTCGGAAGTCGTGTAACCAAAACCCTGCAACGCCTTCGGCTCCGGTTCGTAACCGTCTTTCTCCAGCGCCTCAATCGTCAGCGCGTTGCCGCGCCCGCCGTCTATTTGAAAGCTCCCGTCACTCCCGCTGACCGCTTCGTAGGGCGCAAACGTGGCGTCCCCGTCCGGCGTCGCAATCACATGCCAGCTTCGCACGCTGGCCCGAACCTTCACCCCCGCCAGCGGCGCGTTGTCCTGGTCAACCACCTTGCCAAAGAACACCACCGGCACGTTCATCGCCTCCACCGCGCCGGGCAGCTTCTCGGCACGCGACCGAGGCACGGGCGCAGAGGCACGCGATGCGGCGGCACTCGGAACGGTCGCGGACGGCTGGGCTGGCGCGTTCGCAGGCGGCAAGGCCGCTTCTTCGGAAGCTGGCGCTGTGACGGTGTTTGATTCCGGTGGCGGCTCCGCCTGCCGCTGATGACTTCTCAGCGCAAAAAACAGCGTCACGGCTAGAAGGAGAACCGCCGCCGCGACAATGGCCATGCGCGGGGATTTCCTTTGCTCCGTCATGGCAGCACCCCAAGTTTGTCACTCAACGCCGTCCAGAATGGAGCGCGCTTCATGTTGGTGGAACGAAATTGCCCGCTGTGCCCCTTGTGCGCCGCGCCAAAGGCATAGGCGGTGTTCAGATTGATTTGCTGCGACGTCTGGAACACGCCGCCGACGTTCGTTTGCGCCCCCAAAGCCCAGCATTGCCCTTCGACGCAGTAGGCGAACAACTCGAACGTGTCGGTCGGGCAGGTCAGGATTCTCTCGCTCGGCTGCCCCCGAAACTGGAAGAACGTGTTCGTCGAACTGTCATAGCTGAAGCCAAGTGTATCCACCGGCTTGAGGTTCTGATCGGTAATCCACTTGTCGAGCGCCCAATCCAGCGGGTTGTAAAAGTTGATGTAAGCCGAGGCCCCGCCAGCCTGGTAGAAGTAAGGCCGCGTCGGAGAGAACGTGCAATAGAAGCGGTAAATCTCCGGCGTGTTGTCCGCATACGGAAACGAAATCGCCCGGAACGGAGCCGCAAGGTCATAAGCTCCCGCCGGCAACGCCGCCTGCATCGCCACATAAACCGACACCAACGGCGTGTTGGTGCGCAGTGCTTCACCGGCAACCACGTTGCCCATGCTGTGCGCCGTGAGGCGAACTTGGCCCGGATACTTGGAGTTGAGATCAACCAGCAGATTCCGCAGTCCTCGACCTGATTCCCAAGCCTGCTGCTCGCTCTCGTCGAAGTGATTAAAATCCAATCCCTCTCCCGAAGATGCCGGGAAGTTGCTCAACGTCGGCCAGCGGAAAATGCCGAACCGGCCCTGATAGCCCTGCCAATACAACCGCTTGAACATGGATTCGCCAAACCGATCTTTCTCCCACGTGGGCATGTTCCAGCCGTGAACATGGAGAATGTATGGCGTCGTTGCATCGCTGGTGGTGTAGGAATACTGGAACGCGCCGCCGCTTCCGGGCGGCAAGCCTTCAACGGCGAGCCTTGCCTGTATCCACGGCGAGTCGGAACCACTGTCGCCCACCGTCCACCGCTCATACATCTCCTTGACGTCTCTGATGTCGAGGTAGGCCGCTGTGTCGGCAACCAAGTTTTGATCGCCGTCCAATACCTGCAAATGCACTTCGGCGGTGCCCCACTTCGCGCCGCAGAAGATGAAATGGTCCGTCAGGTTTGTTTGGCCGCTCAGAAGGATCGGCGAAGCGGAATAGAGCAGTCCCACATACCGGGAGGCCGCCTCGCTCACTTGGTTGGAAGCCGTCACTTCGTTGAACAGGTAGTTGGTGCCGCCATCGGATTCGACCGCCTGAAAGATTCGAATCGCCCCGTCGCCGGTCAGAGTCAATTCAACCGTGTAATTGGTCGGCATCGCCGCCATGAGCGAAGACAGCCCCGGCATCCAGAGGCGGGCGTAATCCTCCAAATCACGGTTGCAAGGGATGGTGCGGTATCCCGCCGCATCTCGATAGGCGTAATCCGGCGTGGGCGTGTTCGGTGTGAAGGGGCAGCCTGCCGTCAGTAGATCGTCCTCTTCCCAATCGCATCCCATGAGCGGGATGCAGTCCACATTGTGTCCCCGGTCATAGTCATTATTGGCCCAGAACACCATCGGGTGTTCAGGAGAGGTCTGGTCGGGGCCGGTGTAGGCGAGGTCCAGGGCGCCATCGTGGTTGGCGTCCACGTTCAAACTGATCACATGCACGGTGCATTCGCCCACGTTGGTGCTTACCCCGTCGGGCAGGGTGGTCAGGATGGTTGGTCCGGGTTCGATGGGGAAGAACTGGCCATAGGGCGACAGGAAGCCGGTTTCATTGGTGCTTCGGGTGCCGTCCGGATTGGCCTTGCAGGCTTTGTCGAAGTACTGACCAAGGTAGGCGAACTTCCCGGCGTAGCCGTTGACAAGGGCCAGCTTGGCGTAGCCAGCGATCTGAATGGGCGTCCCCACAGCGGCGAGGATCAACGAGGTGGTGTTGGTCGTCGAGAAACTCTCGTACCCGGGCAGCAAGTGCGTGTTTGCCACGCCAAAATAGTATCCATCGCTCTGGAACTGCGGTGGCTCGACTTCGGGGTAGAACCACACGAAGGGGCTCCCAGGATCCATGTCGGCAATGCTCCCGCCCGCCTGCAGCAGGCCGATGACAAGCCCCGCG
>JALOTZ010000074.1 GCA_025457615.1 Verrucomicrobiota bacterium | reverse complement strand
CTACGGCCGGTGCAGGCGATAGAAGGCCGCCGGGTTGGCGGGATCGACGGGTTGGTCAATCCGGTTGGTGGCGGTCGAGCCGGGCACCACCGTCCAGTTCGTGCCCAGGCCGGCGTTCAGGCCATTGGTCTGCGCCTCCAGCTCCCAGCCCGTGTAGTTCGTCGGCCACGACAACGTCAGCACCCCGTTGCTCACCGCATACACCAGGTTCGTCGGCTGCGTCGGCAAACCCAGCACCCCGCTCACAGTCAACAGCAGGTTCGTGCTCGCCAGGCTCACCACCCCGCTGCCACCACCGCCCAAACCCTGGCCGGTGATCGTCGGGGTCGGGTTCGGAGATCCACTGATCGAGGCGGCCGAGCACAGGGTGTAAGTGCCGTTGCCCAGGGGCGCGCCCAGCACCTCCACGGTCACCAGATTGCTGTTCAGCGTCAGCGTGCCGCCCACCGTCAACGGAGTGTCCGAAGTCCCGGTGGTCTTGAAGAACTTGGGCAAGGCGCCACGGTTGAAGATGACATTGGTCCCGGTGACACCCGTGCCGCCAAAGGTGGCGTTGGTTTGGACGGTCACGACCGTAGCCGCCAGATTGCCGGGGTGGTTGATCAACAAGGTTGTCCCACTGCCAACGGTGGTGGCGCCGGTGTAGGTGCTGGGGCCGGTGAGCGTGTGCGTGCCGTTGGTCACCGCCAGCGCAATCCGCGAACTGGTCGCCGGAGCCATCCCGCCCGAGAACCCGTAGCTCCCGCTGCCCCCCAGGGTCAGCACCTTGTCGCTGCCGCCGCTGTTGTTCACCGTGCCCCCGCCCCCCTCGATGTCGTTCAGCCCGGCAATCGTCACGTTGTTGTTCACCAGATCCAGCTCCGCTCCGGACGCAATCGCAATCGCATTGTTCTTCCTCAATCCCGTCGCATGCCCCTTGAGCTTGCCCGCCACCACCTCAATCGGACTGGTGAAGTTGTTCTCGTCGTTGTTGCCCCCGATCGTCACCGAGCCCCCCGCCACCGTCTCCACCGTGATCACCGCCGAACCGCTGATCACCCCGTTGAAACCCAGACCGTAATTGGGGTTGCCGTCCTCGTCCTTCAAGGTCAGCGGCCCGCCCAGCGTGACCGGTCCGGTGAAATTGCAGTTGTTGTTCACGTCGCCCTTGACGACCGACAACACCCCCGAGCCGCCCCCGGTCGTCTCGATCGGGTTCTCCTGGTTGGTCCCCGAAATAGTGCTCGTCAGCGTCGCGTCAGCCGAACCGCCCCCCCCCAGCGTGATCGTCCCGCTGCCCGGCGCGTCGTTGGCGCTCATCACCACCGTGCCCGACTCGATCCGCAACCCCCCGCTGAAACTGTTGGCCCGGCTGAGGCTCAACGTCCCGCTGAACCCTTCATCCAAAATCACCACGCCCGCCCCCGAAATGGCCCCGCTGCCGCTGTGTGCAAAATCCCCGCCGCCCGACATCGTCAGGGTGTAGTCCCCCAGACTCAGATTGTTGTTCACCGTCACCAGGGCCGTTGCGTCGTTCACCCAACTCTGGTCTGCCCCCAGCGTGATGGCCCCCACCGTCACCGTCCCCGCCCCGCTGGCCACCGTGAGGCCCCCCGCCCCGTTGGTCAGCGAGGTGGTGGCAATGGTCAGCGCCGCGCTGGCACCACCCACCACCATCCCCTTGACGCTCCGGTTGCCCGCGTTGGGCTGGTTGGGATAGGTGGCCAGATTAAAAATCGCGGTCGAGGTTGTGAGGTCGTCCACGGGCGCCGCCCCGCCCACCCAGTTGGCCCCCGTCGCCCACGCCGTGCTCGTATCCCCGTCCCACGCGATGATGTTGTTGGTCGAGGCCGTGCTGACGTTCACCAGCACCGGTGCCCCTTGCAGGTTGGTCGCCCCGTCCTGCGCCACCACATACACGTCATACGCCGTCTCCGGCGCGAGCGTGGACACCACCGAACTGCCTTCCGTGTTCGCGCTCAAAGCCATGCTCCCCGAGACCAGCGGCGAGCCGCCGCCCGCCCCCTGCCCGTTCTTGACTTCCGTGGCGCTGGGTGCGCCCGCCCCGTCGCTCAACACCACATAGTACGCCGTGCCGGCTTCATTGATCTCCGCCCGCACGGTAAAGCCATTTGTCGTCGCGGTATCCGCCTTGGGCCAGCCGCTGATCCAGACCGGCGGCGTGGTGTCGGCCAGCGTGCTCACGTCCACCTTGGTCACCGCCGCCTGGAGGTTGGGCACCGCATCTTCCGCCACGCAATACACATCGTAGGCCGTGCCGGCGGACAGGCCGGTCACCACCGCCGAGTTCTCCAGGTTGGCCGCCAGCGCCAGGCTGCCGGACTTCAAAGCCGCGCTGCCGGTGGCGTCCTGACCGGCTTTGACCTGTGCGACGCTGGGGGCCGCGGCGTTGTTGCTCACCACCACATAATAACCCGTGCCGGCCTCGTTGATTTGCGCCCGCACCGTGAACCCCTCGCTGCCAGCCGTGTCCGCCTTCGGCCAGCCGCTGATCCACACCGGTGCGTTGGTATCCGGCGTTCCCAAGGTGGTCACATCCACTTTCGTGGCGCCGGACTGGAGATTCTCATCCGCGTCTTCCGCCGCGAAATACACGTCGTAAGGGGTGCCCGCAAGGAGCCCCGACACCGCGCTGGAGCCCTCGGTGTCCGCCGCGAGGGCCAGGCTGCCGCTCTGGAGCGCAGCAGTACCGCCGGCATCCTGCCCGGCTTTGACCTGGGCCGCGCTGGGCGTGGGGGCCCCGTTGTTCACGACGACAAAATAGGCCATGCCCGCCTCGTCGATGCGCGCCCGCGCGGTAAAGCCGTTTGTGGTGGCGGTGTCCGCCTTGGGCCAGCCGCTCACCCACGAAGGCGGGGTGGTGTCCACGGAGGTGCCGATGACCGTGACGTTGGAGAAAGTGGCGGTGGCCAGAGTGGCCCGGAGGTTGGAATTGACGAACAGGCCGAAGTGCATGACGTCATCGAGGGTGGATTGGGACTTGTAATCCCCGCTGCCGCCGCCCAGATCGTTGTAGAAATCCACGCTGGCTTTCTGCGTCCAGTTCACGCCGTCGGTGGACGTGTACGCGGTGAAGAGCGAATTGCTGCGGACCAATCGCAGCCAGATCGGCACGGTCTTCGCACCGGCGCTGGCATACTCCGCGAGCTCCGCGTGATAATCCCACTGATCGCCACTGCTCAGAACGCGACCGGTGGATTCGATCCGGACGAATTCCGTGGCCGGGGCCGCGTCATCGGCAATCATCAGGCCGACCTGGTAATCTCCGCTGGCGCTGGTGAGGCGCGCGCGGATTTCGCCATTGCCCAGGATCGAGCGGTAGGTGAATCGTCGTCCGCCCTGCGCCAGCGTCCGGTTCAGAGTGAAATCGCCCAGGCCAGCCCCTTGCACGGTCCAGGTGTCGTTGGTGGCACTGTAAGCAGCGGAACCCGTGGCGGTGTAGTCGCCAAAGTCCGCCGAGCGCCAGCCCGCCGGCAGTCCGACCGGCGCGGGAGGATACTGGCCCTGGCCGAAGTCGGGCAGCGCAACGTCCTCATCCAACACGAACACCGGCTCGGTATCCGACAACAGCCCCGCCGCACTGGCGGTCAGCGTCACCGTCTTTTCCCCGCCCGACACCGGCGTGCCGGTGACCGTAAAATCCGCATACGCCGCCCCTGCCGGAATGGTCACGCTTGACGGGATGGACACACCCCCCATGTCCGCGCTCAGATTGACCGTGGCAGCGGCTCCCAGCGACGCCTTCACCCGCACGACCCGGGCGGTCAGGGTGCCGCTGTTCTCGGACACCACGCGGTTCTGGATCACCAGCACCAGGCGCGCGGTGTTGGCATTGGTCCGCTGCCAGAGATAGATCGAGGCCGCTTCCGGGGAGGGATCGGCGGGCGTGCCGTAGGCAAAGTAGCGGTTGTTGGCGGTCAACACCGGCGAGGAATCGCCGGCCCAGAGGAAGCCTTTGCTGCCGTAAATGCGGTTGTCATACACGTCCCAGCCCGGACAGGTGGTATCCTCGAAAATGATGGCCGGCGTATTGGCGTGAACTTGGAGGGTGTTGCCCCGCAGGATGCCGTCAAAGGACCGGTCGAACGCCCACAGCGCCGGCAGTTGCTGGCTGGAGTCGGTCTGCGCCACTTTGTTGTAGGCGAGAATGAGATTCTCCTGCGCGCCCATGATCCACAGCAGGGCCCGGCCGGCGGTGACCCGGTTGTTGTAGAAGACATTGCGCGGGCCGTTCGGACCGTGAATGAGCGAGTGGACCGGATCGGTGTAATAAGCCTCGCCTCCCGCGCTGAAGGTCGTGCCCTCGATCAGGTTGTCCAGGGGAAAGCGCCCGTGGAGTTGCGGCGAGCGGACCGTGGCGGCGCTGAAGGCGCAACTGCGCACCACACACCGCATGGCCTTCTGGAAGATGGCCATGTGGCGCAGGTCCTTGCCGGTGCAGTTCTCCATCAGGCAATCCATCGCCACGTTGCCCCAGCCGAGATAGGCGTTGCTGCCCGAGTTGATGTCCGCCCAAGTGCCGTCAAAATTGCAGTCCCGGATTTCGCAGCGAATCATGGTTTCACTCGACGCGGCAATGGGCCAGTTGTCGGCCTTGTTAAATCGCACCCCCTTGAGCCAGCAGTTGGCCACCGAATACCAGCGCACCGGTTCCAGGCCGTAACTGCCGGAGGTGGTTTCGATGGTCAGGTCCTGCACTCCGCCATACTCGACCATCGTGGCCGTGCGCATCTGCGGGTTTTCATCCGTGAACAGGTCGTGCGGGAACGTGCGGTCAAACGTCACCGTGGTGCCATTGATCGCCGTGATCCTGGCCATGAACACCCGGCCCAAATGATCCCAGGCATTGTCGAAAACCACCCCAATCTCCGGCTTGCTGTAGCGGGCCCGCATGGTGTCGGTCGGCGAGGAAGCGTCGGTCGGCACAATGCGCACCCATTTCCCAACGCTATGACCGGAAACACTGCTGAAGGTGGCGTTGGAGGATCCGCGCAGGATGTTGGCGTTGGCCGTCACGCCGCCGCCCCAAGTGGTCCCTGCGAAATTGAACAACGCCCCGGTGCCGCCCGTGCCGATCTTGAGAATGGAGTTTGCCTTGCCCGCGCCGGCGATGACGATCCCGGTCTCGCTGATGGTGAACTGCTGGGACAACGTATAGGTGCCGGCGGGGAAATACACAACGGCCCGCTGGCTGCCGCCGTTCGCGTAACTGGTGGCCGCACTCAGGGCGGTGGATACGGCCGTGTTGTCCGTGCCCGCCACCCGGCACACGCGATACGAGTAGCCGCCGATGGAAAGAATGGTCCCGTCCGCCGGGTTGCTGCTCAGATCAATCGCCGGGATGCCGCCCTCGACCCCCACACCCGTCCAGTCCGGATACACGATGCCATCCGGCCCCACGACATCCGCCGCCGTCAACCGGTTGGTTTCCCAGGGCTTGATCTTGTATTGGCTCGGCCAGACTTCGGTGCCCGCCCGGGTTTCCGGCAGGCAGATGGCCAGGAGGACACAGGGCAGCCAGGCACACAGGACACGGCCCGGGTGCCGTCGGAACAAGCTGGGGGACAAGCACTTCATGGGATGATCAACTCGTCTCTGCAACGACTCGGGACTCCCGAGTCCACAACGGTGTGAGCACACACTTAACACGCTCCAGCAACCCAGGCAAAGCCGGGAAAGGTTAAATGGTTAACCGGCCCTGGGCGGATTCCGGCGGTGTTGGGAATGGACTGCGGGTTGACTCATCGGTGCAGGATCTCCGTAGCGCCGGTTTCGAAATCGGCGGACCGCTCATAGGTTTCGAGCGCCCGCGGATTGGGAAACGTGTCCAATCCGCGAAGGAATGCTGCCACCGAAGTCAGGCGGATCGAATCCACGCGCGGAAGAACGGGTCGAAGAACCGCCATATTCCGCGATCGTTGAACAGCATCTCCAGCTCAGACAAGCGCAGCAGGGCTCGCTTGATCGAGGCAGGCAGCCTGACCCCCGATTCCTCGATAAACCCCCGGGACTGGGGTTCCTGACCTCCCCGCCTGGCCACCGTTCGCAAGACGCGCATCTGGATGTCAGTCAGGGGATGCACCATGGCCTCGTAGGTTCCGCGCCGACCGGCGATCAAGCGTCCGATCCCGGCGCCCAGGTCGGCGGGACCCAGTGTCTGCTTCTCCCGCGTGACTTCCCACAGGGAAGAGCAGAGCTGCTGCACATCGCTCGGAATCCGATCGGCCGTGTCCAGCACCGAATCCAGGAAGGCGTCGTCCGTCCGCCGCTTCCCCCGCTCAAAGCGCTCCCGCAAGTAGTTGCGGAACAGCGCGTCGTCAAGTCCGCCGACCTCCAGCACCTCGACCGCCTTGAAGAACGGACTGCCCGGATGGGTGAACAGCCCTTCCAAACGATGCCGAATGCTTCCGGCAAAAAGGTACGTCACGTCGGACTGGCGTTGGATTCGTCCACGGATCTCACCGATCAGCGCGTCGGCATCCGGCAGCAGCGCGACATCTTGAAACTCGTCCAGCGCCACCACCAGCCGCCCTCCAGCCGATAAGGACTCCAGGGCATCGAACACACCGTGAATCTCACGCGGTGAAGCCGCCATTCCGGCAGCCAGCGTCAATGACGGTGCGCCTGTGACCGGGTCAAACTCGATTTTTGGCCGGAGCGAGGCGAGCAGCCCACCCAGGCGTTGGAGCATGGAGGGCGTCGCCGCAGCGGATGACATGCCCCGAACCATCCGGGCCGCAAGATCCTCCAGCGATTTTACCGCCCACAACTGCGCATAGATCAGGCGCGAGACAGGCCTCGCGGAGCAGGACTGGAAGATGAGCGAGGATTTACCGACCCGACGGGGCCCGAGAATCAGCGTGTTTCGGCGCGTGGCAAGACAGGAGCGGAGCGCGCGTTCCGCGTCCGGTCGCGGACAAAAGTCTTCACCGGTGACAATACGCCCGAAGATGAAGGGGTTAATGGCCATGATGCTATTCTGTATCATGCTCATTTGGATCACGCAAGCCCCTCAGCAGCCTCTCAGCAGGCGCGCATCTCAGCCAAAACCGCCGGTTGACCGGGTGGGATAGGGGTAGGGCGTCCGGTACTCCGGCGCCTGGCCGCAGGGCACTGCGGCCCTACCACCCTCCCTTGGTGCGCGGCCGCAAGGGCAGTGCAGCGCGCGGCGGAGGCGAGCGTCCCGCAGCCCTGCGAAAGCGCCGTCGCCGCTGACGCTCTGCCGGCGCACTCCATGATCCCGGGAGGAAGGGTTGACCGTCTCTTTACCGTTTCTTTACCGTTTTCAAAGTTTACCGGGCCGCATCCGGCGCGGAGGCGGCGGGGGCCGAGTCGTTGCGGTTCCGGGGATAGGCAATCGCCAGGTCCCGCCGGAACCGCGCCTCGAGCTCGGCGGCCGACGGCCGCTGCCACGTATCCCGACTCCTGGGGAGCCGCGGCTGGTTCTGGCGCTGGAGGCGCTCCTCGAACTGAACGAGTTTGCGAAAGATCACGCAGGCTTGGCGCAAGGGATTGGGCGTGAGCGGACCGCATTGCCGGTTCAACGACCGCAAGGCGGCGCGGCTCAGGGTGCGGCCGAGCAAACGCCCGAGCCTACGGTTTCCAGTCCTGCACCTGTTCATGGTATTCGTCATGGGGAATCTCCTTCAAAGGGCTGGTGAACTGCATGTCGCCGGTCTCGCGCTGGATCTGACGGCGCAGGGCCGCGGCCAGCGCGAAGAGCTGACCGGTGGACAGCTCGGACAGGTTGCGCTTGGCCAGTTCGCTCTCGATGATCTGAAGCTGCTCGCCGAGCTTGCGGGTGCGGGCTTCGACCGAGGTCAGGAGCGTGTCGCGCAAGGACTCGAATTCAATGGCGCGAAGGTTCTGGATATCGAACCGGAACTTGCGACTCCAATTGATCAGGGTGGGCTTGGACACCTTGATCTGCTCGGAGATGCGGGCAAAGCTCCAGCCTTGGGCTCGGAGTTGAACGAATTTGATCTGCGTATTGATGTCATCCATGCGCCGAGTGTAGCACCGTCTTGGGCGGTGCCGGATCCGGTGCGAGTGGGGCGAGGGAACGTTCGCGCAACTGCATGCCGCCAATCCCCGACGGCCTGCACCCACACGAACGAACAAAGTTGAAAAAAGCAGTTGACGACGGATTGCGCGGATAGGAAGGGATTCCAGTTCTCCCCCATCCGTGTCATCCGTGTGATCCGTGGTGGTTCTCCTGCTGTTCGCTGTTCAAACGGAAACGGAAGGTTTGACCACGGATTACACGGATTGCGCGGATAAAAAGGGCTCCCAGTTCTCCCCCATCCGTGTCATCCGTGTGATCCGTGGTTATTTTTTGCTGTTCGCTGTTCAAACGGAAACGGAAAGGGTTTGACCACGGATTACACGGATTGCGCGGATAAGAAGGGACTCCAGTTCTCCCCCATCCGTGTCATCCGTGTGATCCGTGGTTATTTTTCCTGCTGTTGGCTGTTCGAACGGAAACGGAAGGGATTGACCACGGATTACACGGATTGCGC
>JALOTZ010000093.1 GCA_025457615.1 Verrucomicrobiota bacterium | reverse complement strand
CGGTGAGCGCCAGCAGCAGGACGGGGACAATTCCAACAGCCGCGAGTGTGCATCGCGGCAAACCGCGCAAGATCAGAAGATTGCTATTGCGCGGCTGAGGGGGGGGGGGTACGAGAATCTTCCGCTTCCCGTCGAGAGAGAATTCCCAAGTTCATCGTCGGTCTTCCGGTTGATTGCCCCGGGCGAACATCCCACTCCTTGTCCGGTGCTGGGTTTCTGCCGTCGTTTCTCCCACCCGCCTCCCCCATTGTCTCACCCGAGTTTGCCAATCTTTGACTCGAGTTTGTGATCCGTGGTTCGGAGATGTCACGGCGCAATCGCGTGCGTCCAATGGTTCCAACGCCGAGCTGCGGATTGGATTGGGAGAAGTTGGCAGGCCTGCACTTCACCCTGACGGGCCCGCCAAGACCGCCTCGACACCGGTTTGCGGCTGATCTGGGGCGGTTCAGTCGGGACAGGGGGACTTTGCGCCTTTACAGAAATGGGTCGGATTCGCAAAATCCGGCCCGTGCTAGACGCTTCGATCGCCGCAACCACGTCCGGCCGGCTCCCCCGCATTTCCGTGGAGCCGCGCGTGTCATGGGATGATTTTGCCGCCGCCCTCCAGCGGTCGCAGGATTATTTGCTGAGCGTCCAGAAGCCGGAAGGCTACTGGGTCGGCGAACTGATCGTGGACGTGACGCTGGTCGCGGACATGGTGGCCTACCACCATTGGAATGGCGACGTGGACAAGGCCTGGGAGAAGAAGGCCATCCACCACATCTTTTCCAAGCAGCTCGAGGATGGCGGCTGGAACATCTATCCGCACGGCCCGCCCGAGATCAACGCCACCATCAAGGCCTACCTGGCCCTGAAACTGGCCGGGGTGCCCGTGACCGACCCGCGCATGCTCAAGGCCCGGGAGGTGGCGCGCAGCCTGGGCGGGGTGCCGCGCATGAACACCTTCTCGAAGCTCTACCTGGCCTTGCTCGGGCTTTTCCCCTGGCAACATGTGCCCACCATCCCCTGCGAGGTGCTGCTGATCGGAAAATGGTTCCATGTCAATTTCTGGGAGATGAGCAACTGGAGCCGCGCCATGCTGGTTCCCCTGGGCATCATCAACCATTTCAAGCCCACCCGCCCGCCCCGGAACAACGTCAACCTCGACGAGCTTTACCCCGAGGGCATTCACGAACGCGACCTGGCCCTGGCGCCGGATCCCGAGGCCTTCACCTGGCGCAATTTCTTCCTCTGGCTGGACCGTCTGCACAAGCTGGCCGAGTGGTTCGCCCGCAACGGCATTCATCCGTTCCGCAAACGCGCCTTGAAAAAGGCCGAAGCCTGGATGCTCGAACGGTTTGAAGGATCCGAGGGCCTGGCGGCGATTTTCCCCGCGATGCTCAACTCCGTGATCGCTCTCAAGTGCCTGGGTTACCGCGCTGATCATCCCGTCTTGCAGCGGGAATGGAAGCATCTCAAGAACCTCCAGCACGAAACGCGCGACAGTGTCCGCATCGAACCCTGCTTCTCGCCGGTCTGGGACACCGCCATCGTGATGGTCTGCCTCCGCGAATCCGGTGTGCCGGAAGATCATCCCGCCCTGGTCAAGGCCGCTGAATGGACCATGGCCAAGGAAATCCGGTTCCGGGGCGACTGGATCCACAAGAACCCGGTGGACGTGGAACCCAGCGGATGGGTCTTCGAGTTCGCGAACCAGTGGAACCCGGATGTGGACGACACCGCCATGGTGATCCTCGGCTTGCGCCAGATTGCCACCCGCGATCGCCAGAAGCGGGACGAATGCATCCAACGGGCGCTGAAGTGGATGTTGGCGTTCCAGTGCAGGGACGGCGGCTGGGCGGCCTTCGACAAGGATTGCACCAAGAATATCCTCGAGAAGGTTCCCTTCGCCGACCACAACGCCATGCTCGATCCCGAGTGTGCCGACATCACGGCGCGGATTCTGGAGCTGCTCGGCAAGGAGGGCTTCAGTCTGGACCACCCGCAGGTGAAACGCGGTCTGGACTACGTGCGCAAACAACAGGAGCCGGATGGGTCCTGGTATGGTCGTTGGGGAGTCAACTACATCTACGGCACCTGGCAGGTGCTGCGCGGCATGCGCGCGCTCAACCTCGACATGGACCAGCCCTGGCTCCAGCGTGGCCAACGCTGGCTGGAAAGCGTTCAGCACGAGGACGGCGGCTGGGGCGAACGCTGCAACACCTACGACGACCCGGTCTTCAAGGGCCAAGGCCCGAGCACGGCCTCGCAAACCGCCTGGGCTCTGATGGGCCTCCTGGCTTTCGACGACCCCTACGATCCGGCCGTCCAGCGCGGTATCGAGTACCTGATCCGCACGCAGAACGAAGATGGTTCCTGGACCGAGGACGAAATCACCGGCACCGGCTTCCCGAAGGTGTTCTACCTCAAGTACGACATGTATCGGAATGCCTGGCCCCTGCTTGCGCTCGCCACCTACAAACAGGCTGTCGAACGCGCCAGCCGCAAGGGTCCGGATGGCCATCCGCTCCACCTCCAGGTCGACACCATCACACCTGCCGCCAGGCAGCCGTAGCTGGGAGAACAGAACCCAAGCAGGACAGGATGCACAGGAGGGGCAGGATGACCGGGACCAACAAGCAGGCAGGCTTCCTCGCGAGAGTCTCAACAGTATCCTGTCCATCCGGCCAATCCTGTCTCAACAACAACCCCGGCACCCGCAGCGCCAACGACAGCAACCCGGTAGGACAGGATGCACAGGAGGGGCAGGATGACCGGGACCAACAAGCAGGCAGGCT